>DATJPT010000019.1:0-300000 GCA_035506275.1 Bacteroidota bacterium | reverse complement strand
AGCCGTTAAAAATCGTCCAATTCGAGCTTACGGAAGCATTAAAGTAGTTCGTGGTTGTCGTTGGATGGACAAACGTGACCCCCGAAAAAAAGGCTTCTGTCGTCTGCTCTCGATTCCAATACCCTGAAGCAGTAAGACTCGGAAGATACCCGCCGTATCCGGCCAATACGCCGCTTTGTGCGGCGGCGACGTTGTTCTGTGCCTGTGCTACAGTCACATTCTTATTGAGCGCAAAGTCAATAGCTTTTTGCAAGGTGAGTTTCTGAACGGGAGCCGCTTGACCAAAAACACTTGACGCCAGAAAAAATAGAACAAAAATAGACCCAAACAGCTGTTTCATACATCTCTCTCCAAGGTTATCCATGAACCATTATGCGTTACCTGTTAGTAGACGCACGGTTTCACTGAAAGTTTCATAGCATCGTGAATTTCTTTGAGACAATATAACAATTTTGAAGAAGAGAATCATGTCTCCCCTGGACGCGCCGCCGCAGGAAAATGGTGGATTTTTAAGGAATGCGCTGATATTCCCGGATGACCTCGTCTTTAATAGAGAGAAGATGATGAAGCGCGGCATCATGCTCGTTGGGAATGACGCCGTCGAGGATGGCGTTTTCAATCTTGGACTTCAGGATGCCGACCAATTCACCCGGCTCCAAACCACACACCCGCATGATCTCATCGCCGCGAACCGGCGGCTGAAACGCCCGCAGACGGTCCTTTTCCTCCACCTCCTTCATCTTTCCGTAAACGAGGTCGTAGTTTGCCGTGTACTCCCTGACGAGCTTCGGATTTTTTGAAGTGATGTCGGCTCTGCAAAGAACCATCAGGTCGTCGATCAATTCTCCCGCATCGAAGAGAAGGCGGCGAACGGCGGAGTCGGTCACGTCTTCGTCGACAAGCGCCATCGGACGGAGATGAAGCCTCACCAGCTTTTCCACGTACGAAATCTTGTCGAACGGAAGCTTCAGCTTCCTGAAAATATGCTTCACCATCCTTGCTCCGACCTCTTCGTGCCCGTAGAACGTCCACCCGATCCCTTCGCGAAACTGTTTTGTCCTCGGCTTGGCGATGTCGTGCACGAGCGCAGTGAAACGGAGATAGAGATTGTCCGTCATCGCCGCGATGTTGTCGACTACAACGCACGTGTGCAGGAACACATCTTTGTGGTGATGGTCATCCCGCTGGTCGACTCCGGAGAGTTCCGCGACCTCGGGAAACACGATGTTCATCACGCCGGTGTCGAACATCAGCCGCAGGCCGACAGACGGCTTCGGGCTGGAGAGGATCTTCATGAACTCATCCGTGATCCGTTCCTGTGCTATGATATTAAGCCGATCCTTCATCGACGCGATCGCTTCGAGCGTTTCCTTCTCGAGGGAAAAACCGAGCTGGGATGCAAACCTCACCGCGCGCATGATCCGGAGCGGGTCATCCGTAAAAGTTCTCGACGGATCGAGGGGCGTCCGGAGAATTCTCGCTTCAAGATCTGCCTGTCCGTCAAACGGGTCGGTGACCTCCCCCAAGGTCGCAGAATTTAACGAGGCGGCGAGCGCATTAACGGTAAAATCCCTCCGCGCGAGGTCGTCCTGGAGCGAACCTGGCTCCACGGAGGGGTTGCGGGTATCTCTCGAGTAGCTTTCCTTGCGGGCGCCGACAAATTCAATTTTCAGAGCCCCCGTCTTCAGCATCGCGGTACCGAAATTCTCGTACGTCGCCACGCTCTGTTTTCCGAATTCCTCCGCCGTGCGTTTAGCGAACTCGATCCCGTCGCCAACCACGAGAACGTCAACGTCCTGCACTTCTTTACCGAGCAATTTGTCGCGAACGTAGCCACCAACAACGTACACCTCAACGCCCAGCCCATCGGCGAGCTTCCCGATCGATTGAAGCTCCCTCGACCGAATTTCAATATGTTGTTTCTTTCCGGTCATCTGAGCATCAGACGTTGAACTTCTGCACTTGAATAGAATTCAAAATTCTTTGGGCCACCTCGAGGGCCAGTTTTCCGTCGATACCGGAGACCACAGGTTCCTTTTTTTCCCTGACGGAGGCGACGAACGATTCCAGCTCGTACTTCAGCGCGTTGACGTCTTTCACTTCCGGCTGTTCGTAAACAATATTTCGTTTCTTCTTTCCCTCGCCGATCTGGCCCAGCAACATCGTCGTCTGTCCCCGGCCCGCTCCGTCATCAACAAGACGGAACACTTCCGCAAGTCCCTGGAGAAAATCGATGGAGATGTACCCATTTTGCTGGAACATTCTCATCTTGCGCATTTTATTCTGCGAGATCCGGCTGGCGGTCACATTGGCAACGCATCCGTTCTCAAACTGGAGCCGCGCGTTCGCAATGTCGACAGAATCGGAGACGACCGCGACGCCGTTAGCATCGATCCGGGCAACCGGCGAGCGGACGAGGCTCAGGATCACGTCGATGTCGTGGATCATCAGATCGAGCACGACCGCGACATCGGTGCCGCGCGGGTTGAACTGCGCCAGGCGATGCGATTCGATAAACATCGGCTTCAGGTCGTACGACTCAAGGGCAAGAATAGCCGGGTTGAATCGTTCAATGTGACCGACCTGAATGATGCACCCCTTCGCCGCTGCAAGGGCAATCAATTCTTCCGCCTCCGCCACCGTTTGAGTGATCGGTTTTTCGATCAGCACGTGGACGCCGGCATTCAACGCCCGTTTGGCAACTTCATAGTGCTGGGAGGTCACCGTCGCGACGCTCACTGCTTCTGCGTTCGCCAGCAGCTCATCGAAGCTTGAAAACGACCTCGCACCCCGGAATTGAGAAACGGCGGAATCACATTTTGCTTTATCGGTATCGAATGCCCCGACGAACTCCGCGCCCGGAATTTCGGAATACATTTTGGCGTGCAGGGACCCGAGATGCCCGATGCCGACAACTCCGGTTCTCAAAGGACTCCGAACGCTCGTGGTGTGCGGTGCGCCGTTCTGCATCATAAATTACACTCTCGCTTTTGCTGCTGAAGTTTCGTGTTCATTGTTCATCGTTGATTGCTGACCGCTCATTGTGATCGATTCTCTGCTCCAGCCAGGAGCGCAATTCGTCCACGCTGTGGAAAAGAAAATCGGTCGTTTCCTTCATCACCGACTCTTTGCCGTATGAGTCCCATACAACAGCGGCAACGGGCACCCCGCATTCGTGGGCGGCTTTAATATCGGCAACGGCGTCGCCGACCATCACCGCCTCGTCCGGCTGCAGCGAACACTTCCGCAATATTTTCCTGATTCCGTCTCCGGACGGCTTAAAATGGTCAACGTCGTCGCCGGTGACAGTGAGGTCAAAGAACTGCTCGATGCCGAGTTTTTGCATGGTGATATCGGTTGTGCGTCTCCCCTTGCCCGTAAAAAGGGCTATGGCAACTTTCTTCATCCTGAGGATCTCAAGAATTTCCCGAATTCCGGGGTAAAGCGAGGCAAGCTCGTTGTGCCGTTCCTGATAAAACCTGTAGTACTTTTCCATGGCAATCGCGAGGTTTCCCGTGCCGATGATCTTCTGGATCGCTTCTTCCTCGGGGGGGCCGAACAACGAAATGATCTCCGGCGGAGTCAGGCGTTTCTTCAGGTATTCTTCGGCGATATGGTTGAATGATTCAAAGATCAACAGGTTCGTCTGTGTTAACGTGCCGTCCATATCGAAGATGACGCACTTCAAAGGATGTCGTGATGTTTTTTGGTCCAACGGATTGATTTCATCTTTCTATGAATTTCGGGTTTACTCTACGGACGGCTCGGCATGGATGTTCGTCTCCTGAATCAGGGGAAATTCCACCATGATCTTGTTCTCAAGTGCGGTGGAAATCATATGCACATCCTCGAGCGAGAGCCGTTTGTCGACGATGCATTTCATCGCCACACGGTATTTCCCCCGGACGTCCAGCACCGAAAGAATGCTGCACTCCTGGACTCCCTGCTGGGCCCGCCCCAGCTCCATAATTCTTTCGATAAGTTCTTTCGAAGCCCGAGTAACGTCGGTCGATTCGAAGACTCTTTCCCGGGAATCTTCAATATGAACGATCACCGAGGCAACATTCGGAATCTCGTTCTTCACCAGCGATTCCGCTTCATCGACGATCGAATGAACGCGCACAAATTCGTGCTGCTGTCCGAATTCGAGGTGGAACTCGACCTGGTATCTCCCGTCCACCTGAAATGCCTGAACGTCGTGCGTACTGAGGCCTTTCTTCGACAGAAGGAGTTTGACCTTGTCGACGATCGTCTCGTCGGATGTCTCTGTCGGCTCGGGGTGGATAACGATGTCGGCATTCGGCAGTATGCTCTGAATCTCTTTTTCGACGACGTGGACAAGCGTGTTGGCCGCTTCGAACGGCATCGTCCGCTTAAGGTGCAGCGTTAAATCGACAAAGGTCTGCGGGCCGGAATTCCGGACCCGGACATTCCCGACACTCTGCACTCCCGCCAGCCCTTCGGCGGCATGTTTCACTTTTTCTTCGATGCCTGCCGGCGCGCGGTCGAGAAGCTCGTCCACCGTCCTTTTGCCGAGTGAAAAGGAAACTCCGATAACGATGATCGCGACGATCAATGCGGCGATAGAGTCGGCAACGGGAATTTTCAAAAATGTCAGAACAAGCCCGAACAGCACAACTCCCGAACTCCAAACATCGGTTCCGAAATGAAGTGCGTCCGCCTCAAGCGCCTGACTTTTGTACTTCACTGCAACTTTGCGCAACGCCCGCGACCTCGAGACATCCACCGCGATCGACAGGATGATGACGAAGAAACTCCAAAAGTTCACTTCAATTTCGACCGTGCGGTAGAGCAATCGCTTGACCGCCTCATCGATGATCAACAGGCAGGTGATCAACAGGAGAACCGTTTCGATGAGGGCGGAGAAGCTTTCGATCTTGCCATGGCCGTAGAGATGCGTCTTATCGGCCGGCCGAGCTGAAAATTTCACCGCAAAAAAAGTGACAATGGCCGCAAGCAGGTCGAGTCCCGAATGGGCTGCTTCCGACAAAATTCCCAAACTTCCAGTCCACACGCCGACGGTAATTTTCAGGCCGGTAATGACCAACGCTCCGGCGATGGACGAACGGGCCACCGCAGATTTTTCGGTCTGCTGGATTGAGGACTGTTCCATGGGAGCAAAAATAAAGAAGGCGTCCCGTTGCGGCGGGACGCCTGTTCCAATCCGAGTTTAATTCTGCTTCACGTGCTTTTGTCTGTCTAGCTCAAAAACGTGCAAACGGCGATGATTATGCAACAGTCACTTCTTTCGACAGATACACATCCTGAATTGCATTCAGGATCTGCACGCCTTCGTTCATCGGACGCTGGAACGCTTTACGGCCGGAGATGAGTCCGGTTCCGCCAGCACGCTTGTTGATGACTGCCGTGCGCACTGCCTCGGCAAGGTCGCTTGCGCCGGACGATGCGCCCCCCGAATTGATCAATCCGGCCCGGCCCATATAGCAATTGGCGACCTGGTACCTCGTAAGGTCGATCGGATTATCGGTGGTCAGCTTCTCATAGACCAGCTTGCTGGTCTTGCCGAAATTGAGCGCCGTGTAACCGCCGTTGTTCTCCGGCAATTTCTGCTTGATGATGTCGGCTTCGATCGTCACGCCGAGATGGTTCGCCTGTCCGGTGAGGTCGGCAGAAACGTGATAATCTTTTTCCTTCGTCTTAAACGCGTTATTCCTTGTGTAGCACCATAAGATCGTGCCCATGCCGAGTTCATGCGCATGCTGGAAGGCCTGGCTCACTTCCCAGATTTGCCTGCGGGATTCAGCAGAGCCAAAATAGACCGTGGCGCCGACCGCAACCGCTCCCATCCAATACGCCTGCTTCACGCTTGCGAAGAGTGTCTGGTCGTACGTGTTGGGATAGGAAAGAAATTCATTGTGATTGATCTTCAGAATGAACGGAATCTTGTGCGCATATTTCCTGGCAACCGCTCCCAACACGCCAAGCGTGGAGGCGACAGCGTTCGCTCCTCCTTCGATCGCAAGCTTTACGATATTCTCCGGGTCGAAATAGGCCGGGTTGGGGGCGAACGAAGCGCCGCCGGAGTGCTCGATCCCCTGGTCGACAGGGAGGATGGAAAGGTAGCCGGTTTTGGCCAACCGGCCGTTATCGAAGAGCGCCTGAAGGCTCTTCAACACGGGCGTCGGGCGGTCGGACAACGCATAGACCGAGTCAACAAAATTCGGGCCGGGTAAATGAAGCGATTCCTTCGGAATCGTGGTGCATTTGTGTTCAAGAAGCTTGACATCAGCTCCCAGAAGTTTTTGAAAATCTAAAGCCATATTCATCTCCGATAAAAAAAGTTTCAAGTTCAGTGGTGCTGCATCCTTGAAAATATACGAAAGTACGGAATGTGTTGCAAGGGCATTTTCGACGCGGGACCAGCCGCGGAACCGAGCCGGGGCGATTTCAATTATTTCAAAAAAGATCATGCACACGATTTTTCGGATGAAACTCACTCCCCCTTTCTTGCATCGCCTACCTTGGTTGGTGCTACAGCTTGAGAATTTCCCCTCTCGCTCCGCTTGCTTGTCTTACTCCGTTCCCAATCGCTTCTAATGTGGAACTGTAACACTAGGTGGTGCCTCAGTATGAATTTTGCCAAATCCGTCTTCTTTCTCTGCAGCCAGAGAAAGAAGCAAAGTCCCGCTTTACGGGATCCCGCCTTTCATAGTTTTGGAAAGCGGGAAGAGCCTCTCGGAATCGGAACCCTCGCGATGCTTTCCTTCGCACATGCCCAAGAAAACGGCCCCTCATGCCGACTCACAAGCTTGCCGTTTTCTTAACGCGCGCATCGCACCCAACGCACATATCCGCCGATTCCTCGCTTGAAATTCCAGCGGCATTTTGACCACGTTTCGAAATCGTCGGATGCGAGCGGGGGGAAGGATTCAATCGAAGGGTTCCAATTTCGGTGCAATAGTCCCATATGATGATATTCAAAAAACTTGTTTGCACCGAAATTGGCGGGGGTGCGGCTGGGATTGAATCCGCGCGTTACGATTTTCCCCGAAGGGATCCTTCGGACGAGAGATTTCTTTTGATCCTTTCTTTCTCGGAAAGAAAGGATCCCTATCATATTGAGACACTACCTAGCCCTACCTTACCTTGACATTCCTTTTCTTTCTTGATACTTTGCATAACAAGAAGCCCTCACCGCTATCATCGATCATCCATTTCCGCCGCAGCGCGATGCCTGTAATCAACAAAAAAAATATAGTCCTAAAAAAGAATGAAGAGCGCCGCATTCAGGCCGGGCATCAGTGGGTCTTCAGCAATGAAATTCAAACGATCAACGGCGCTCCCCGGAGCGGCGACATCGTTGAGATCGTCCGGCACGACATGAAGCGGCTCGGCATCGGCTTTTACAATTCCCATTCGCTCATTGCAGCCCGGTTCCTCTCCGCGGATGACGAAGAGATCGATTTCAAGTTTTTCGAGCGGCGGATACTTTCGGCCCTTGCCTTGCGGAAAAAGCTCTACCCCAAGAACGCAACGTTCCGCCTCGTGCACGGGGAGAGCGATTTTCTTTCCGGATTGATCATCGATAAGTACAACGAGTACCTTTCGGTCCAGACTTTTTCTTCAGGAATGGATTCGCGGCTGACACTGATCTGCGATGTGCTCGTTTCGATTTTTTCCCCGCGAGGGATCGTCGAGCGAAACGAATCCCCGCTCCGTGCGCTTGAAGAGCTGCCGGCCCGGAAAGGGATCCTCCGCGGTACCGTCGAGCCGACGATCATCGAACTGCACGACCTTAAATTCCGCGTGGACCTGCTGGAAGGGCAAAAAACCGGTTTCTTCCTCGACCAAAGAGAAAATCGCGCGGCGCTTCGGCCCTTTTCAAAAGATGCCGAAGTTCTCGACTGTTTTTGCAATGAAGGAGGGTTCGGGATCTATGCTGCGCATTTCGGGGCGCGTTCTGCGACGGGCATCGACAGCTCCGAGTACGCGGTTGAAAAATCAAAGGTGAACGCGACCTTGAACAATATCCATTCGGCGACGTTCCTATGCGCCGATGTTTTCGAAGCGTTGGCAGGCCAGAAGAAAGAGTACGATCTTGTCGTCCTCGACCCCCCTTCCTTTACAAAGAACCGAAAGACCGTCGCGACCGCCGTGAAGGGTTACAAAGAGCTCAACGCCGGCGCCATGAAAATCCTCCGCTCAGGCGGGACTCTTGCCACCGCTTCTTGTTCTCACCATATAGAGGAAACGACATTCTTAAACATTATTAATGACAGCGCTGTCAAAGCGGGACGGAAAGTGAGACTGCTCGATTTCGGCGGGGCGGCGCCGGACCACCCGACCTTGCCCGCGATGCCGGAGACCAAATATCTGAAGTTTGCCTTGCTTTCGGTCGAGTGATGATACCATGAAACTCTTTATCCCGGAAATTGTTTAGATAGCTGACTCTCTAACAGGAGCGCATTATGAAACGATCACTCTTCTCAATTGCCTGCCGGTCGGCGGCCATCGTTCTCTTGCCGGCCGCCTCTGCATTTTCTCAGGATGCGGCGCCGGGAACAATGCCATTTTTCTCGCTCAGAGGACTGAACGAGAAAAGCAACCCCGACACGAACATCGTCTTCGAATCGCCGAACAAAGACCTGATCCCGACGCAGCAAACGGCGTTTCTTGCCGACGCCGGCGGAGTGGATATCCTTCTTTCGAATGACGGCTTCGGGCTTGGCGGATTCTACCGGCACGAGTACTCGGAAGAATTATTCGGGATGCTCTCGATCGGATTTTCAGAAGCGAAGGATGCAAACGAAGTTGAATACGTGACGTATGACGGCGAAACGATCGTCCCCGGAAAGATCAACCGCTTCCTTTTGATTCCTCTTCACGTCGGCGTCCAGTACCGGTTATTTGCCGACGAGATTCTCGACAATTTCCGGCCGTATGTCAATGCGGCGGTCGGACCGACGCTCGTCTTTGCAACGCCGTACGACAGGGAATTCTTCAACAGCATCGGATACGGGCAGGCGCATTACACTGCTGGGGGGTATGTCGGTTTCGGGGCGTACTTCGGCTCCGACCGAGGGACCATTTCGGGAATCAACATCCGTTACTACTTCGAATATTTCCAGGACGGCATCGACAGCATGGAGAACAACGATGGATCGATCGAGAAGAAAAAAGATTTCGGGGGATTATTCATTACGCTGAATTTCGGGTCGGTATTTTAGCATACCAATCCGACAGACGCTGCTTCTTGGATTGACAATTCCCTGCCGAGCATGGTTGGCGGGGGATTTTTTTATGCAGAAAGAACTTTCTTCAAAAAATGTCCGGTGTACGATTGAGCGTTCGCCGCAATCTCTTCCGGGCTTCCAGTGGCTACAACTTTCCCCCCATTCACTCCTCCCCCCGGTCCAAGGTCGATCACATGATCGGCGCACTTGATGACATCGAGGTTGTGTTCGATGATGAGGAGGGAATGCCCCGCATCCAGAAGGGCGTCGAAGCACTTCAGCAGCTTGGCAATGTCGTCGAAGTGGAGGCCGGTCGTCGGTTCGTCAAAAATGAAGAGCGTCTGCCCCTCGAACTGCGTCGTCAGATGCGCGGCGAGCTTCACACGCTGCGCCTCGCCGCCGGAGAGCGTCGTCGCAGGCTGGCCAAGCCGCAAATAACCGAGGCCGACATCGTCGAGGATCCTGAGCTTTTGCGCAACGCGCCGGCCGTCTGCGCGGCTTTTGAAAAAATCGATCGCTTCGCTGACGGTCATTGAAAGAATATCGTCGACATTTTTTCCGTTATACCGGATGTCCAGGGCTTCTTTTTTGTAGCGCTTCCCTTTGCAGCTCTCGCACGTGAGGTACAAATCCGCCATGAACTGCATTTCGATCTTCTGAACTCCGTCCCCCTCGCAGGTCTCGCAGCGGCCACCGGGAACGTTGAATGAAAAATATCCGGGCGCATACCCGTGAATCTTCGCCGCCTGGGTGCCGGCAAGCAGGTCGCGGATCAACTCGAAGGCTTTGATGTAGGTGATCGGGTTCGATCGCGGGGAACGGCCGATCGGCGACTGGTCGACAAGCTCGACCGCCGAGAGATGCTCGAACCCTTCGATCGAGCCGGCGCCCAACACTCCGCCCCCTTCCGCCTGCAGTTTCTTCTTCAATCCTTGATAAAGAACCTCGTGGACGAGCGTACTCTTCCCCGACCCGCTGACGCCGGTGATGCAGACGAACATGTTCAGCGGAATCGTCACGTCGATATTTCTCAAGTTATGCTCGAAAGCGTTCAATACTTTCACCGACGCGGAGCTTTTCTTTCTTCGTGCTTTCGGAATAGGAATCGACAACTTCCCGCCGAGATATTTCCCGGTGAGAGACGAACTGTCGGCGATGCAATCCTTGTATGGCCCAAAAAAAGTGACCTCGCCGCCGTGTTCTCCCGCCTTCGGTCCCATGTCGATAAGCACGTCCGCTTCCCTCATCATATCGGAATCGTGTTCGACCACCAGCACCGTATTGCCGATGTCGCGGAGCGATTTGAGGATGCGGATCAGCCGGTCGTTGTCGAGCGGATGAAGGCCGATGCTCGGCTCGTCCAGCACGTAGATCGACCCGACAAGCGATGAGCCGATGGACGTTGCAAGGTTGATCCGCTGGGATTCTCCTCCGGAAAGAGTCGACGAAAGCCGGTCGAGCGTGATATAGCCGAGGCCGACATCGACCAAATAGCGGAGGCGCTTTTGGATCTCGTCCAAAATTCTCTTGCAAACGCTCAGCTCAAAATCGGAGAATTCGGCTTTTCTGAAAAATTCATCCGCCGCTTCGATGGTCATTTCAACGACGCCGGCGATCGTAGAGCCGCAAATCTTGACATCGAGCGCATCCTTGCGGAGCCGCGCTCCTCCGCATTCATCGCATGTCGTATAGCCGCGGTACTTGCTCAGCAAGACGCGGTACTGAATTTTATACGCCTTCCTCTCGACCATTTTAAAGAAGCCGTTGATGCCGTCGAACTGGCGGCCGTAGCCGTTCATGACGATGCCCAGCTGCTCGGGGGTGAGTTTGGAAAACGGGACATTCATCGGAACCTTTGCATCGACGGCGATCGAAAAGAGGTCGCGCAGATTCTCGCGGAATTTCGGCGTGGTCCACGGCTGGATCGCGCCGTCGCGCAGCGATTTTTCTTTGTTGGGAACGATCAGGTCCATGTCCAGTCCGACGGCGCGGCCGAATCCCTGGCACTTGGGACAAGCCCCGATCGGATTGTTGAACGAAAAAAGATGCGGCTCCGGCTCTTCATACCGGATGTGGTCGACGGGACATTCGAAATGCTGGTTAAACGAGAGCTGCTCCTTGTTCCCCAAATTATAGAGCATGCAATAGCCGTCCCCCTCGACAAAAGCGGTTTGAATCGAATCGGCCAGCCGCGTTTCGCTCGCTTTCTCGCTCTTCCTCAGAACATAGCGGTCGACGAGAACGAAGATCCCCTTCTTTGAAGAAGTGTACGACCGCTCGTTCAGGTCGATCAATTCGCCGTTGACGATCAGGCGGAAGAAACCGCGTTTCTTCAATGCGGCGAGCTCTTCTTTCAACGTGTGCCCTTCGTGTTCCCGCATCGGGAACGTCACATAAAATTTCGCGCCGTCCTCTTCCTGCAATACCCGGTCGACCACAGAATGGACAGAGTCGCGCGTGATCACCCGTCCGCAGACGCGGCAGTATGTTTTTCCGACGCGGGCAAAAAGGAGGCGGAGATAATCGTAGATCTCTGTCGTCGTTGCGACCGTCGATCGGGGGTTGCGGGTGTTGGTTTTTTGCTCGATGGCGATGGCGGGACTCATCCCCTGGATCATGTCGACATCCGGCTTATCCATGCGCTCCAAGAACTGACGGGCATACGACGAAAGGCTTTCGACGTACCGGCGCTGACCCTCCGCATAGATGGTATCGAACGCGAGGCTCGATTTTCCGGAGCCGCTGACCCCGGTGATGACGACCAGCTTGTTCCGCGGGATGTCAATGCTGATGTTCTTCAGGTTGTGCACACGCGCGCCGCGGATGCTGAGAACATCCTTCCCGGCAGGAGTTGCCTCATGTTTTTTTGAAGATACCGCTGCTTCTTCTTTTTTCGGCATTACTTTTGGGGGAGAAAAAACTGAAAAGAATTCGATGAAGGATAGCGATAATACAAATTATTTGCAAGGATTGGCGGAGAATGCAATGCGGGCTAATGAAGTGAGCTGGCCGAAACTCTTTATTACAGCTTGCGCAACTCCCACACATCAGCAGCCTGTGAGAATGGCGTTGTAATCCGGGTCGTGACTCATTTTGCAGGGTCAAGCGGTAACTTTTCAGCCGAATGTCCGGAATTTCCCTCCTTGCTTCACTCGCCAAAAATGGCTACATTGGTGGGAATTTTTTCGGGAAGATGGGCAAGACAAACCTCAAAGGGCTTCCGCTGGATCAGCTGGAAGCTTTTGTTGCTTCAATAGGCGAGCCAAAATACCGGGCGAAGCAAATTTTCACCTGGCTGTACAAGCAACGGGTGTCGTCATTCGACGCGATGACGACGCTGTCGCAGCGGCTTCGCGAACAGCTTACCCGGGAAGCAGCGATCGATCGGCTTGCCGTCGCAGACCAGCAGCGTTCCGGATCCGACGGGACGATAAAATTTCTTTTCGGGCTGTCGGATGGAATGAAAATAGAGAGCGTCCTGATTCCGCCGCGAAAGGAATCGGTCGACGCCGAAAAAAGGCTGACGCTCTGCATCTCGACCCAGGTCGGATGCCCGCTCGACTGCAAGTTCTGCGCAACGGCGACAATGGGTTTCAGCAGAAACCTCGCCGCCGGAGAGATCGTTGACCAGGTACTGACGGTGCAGGCAATGAGCAGCAAGCCGATCACGAATGTCGTTTACATGGGGATGGGGGAACCGATGCTGAATTACGACAACGTGATGACGTCGGTCGATATTCTCTCGTCGGAATTCGGCATGGGAATCAGTCCGCGGCGCATCACCATCTCCACCGCCGGTTATGCCGAACAGATCAAGCGGATGGCGGATGAAGGGCGGAAACCGAAGCTGGCGCTCTCGCTCCATTCATTGGACAACGAGACCCGCACCCGGCTGATGCCCATCACGAAAAAATTCCCCGTCGAAGAGCTGCTCGACGCGCTCGAATACTACTCGCACAAGACGCGGAAAAATGTCATGTTCGAATATATTCTTTTCGACGGGGTCAACGACGGCGACGATGACGTCAAGAAGATCATCAAAGCATCGCGCCGTTTTCCGTGCAGAGTGAACCTGATCCCGTTCCATTCGATCGTGTTCACCAACCCGCGCGGATTTTCTGCGTCGCTGAAAGGATCGCCGCAGGAAAGAATCACCCGGTTTGCCAAAAAGCTCCGGGACGCCGGCATCCCGGTGTTCGTCCGCCACAGCGCCGGTGAGGATATCGACGCCGCATGCGGCCAGCTCGCGGTAAAGAGTGAAGCGGCGTAAGCGTCAACGACAATTAACAAAATTTGTAATCAGCAGCCTCTCAATTGTGAAACCAGACTATGAATATTATCCTCTTTGGAGCTCCTGGCGTCGGCAAAGGGACGCAGGCGAAGATACTCTCCCACATCTACCACATCCCTCACATTTCGACCGGCGACATCCTGCGCGATGCGATCAATGAGAAGACGCCGCTCGGCCTCAAGGCCAACGAATTCATGGCAAAGGGGAAGCTGGTTCCCGACAACGTCATGATCGGCCTGATCAAAGATATCCTCCAGACCGACCGCTGCAAAAACGGATTCATCCTCGACGGATTTCCGAGAACGGTGGCTCAGGCAAAGGCGCTTCATCCGATCTTCAAGGAGCTGCATATCAAAGTCCACAAGGTGATCAACCTTGAAGTGGACGAACAGGAGATCGTTGACCGGCTGACCAAGCGGCTGGTCTGCAAAAGCTGCGGGAAGATCTATAATTCCGAGATCGACCATTTCAGCACGGCGGATAAATGCTTCAAGTGCGGAGGCGAGCTCGCGGAACGGGGAGACGATACGCCGGACACGATACGGAAACGCCTGGAAATTTACCGCACAGAAACCGAGCCCGTCAAAAAGTATTACCAGGATCTGGGGCTTCTTCAGAACGTCAACGGGGTCGGAGAGATCGTCGACATTATCCAGCGGCTGTTGTCGGTACTGCAGAACTAATTGAGGCCCATGGCTTCTTCAAAAAAAATATTCCGGAATCTCGGCTCCAGCGATGCGCCGGTCGTCATTGCGCATCGGGGATTTTCAGAGGAGGCGCCGGAAAATTCGCTCGCCGCATTTCATAAAGCCGTCGAAGCAAAAGCCGACATGTTCGAGCTCGACGTGCGGCTATCGGCAGACAACGAATTTGTCGTTTTCCACGACAAAAAACTCAATCGAACCTCCGACGGACACGGTCCGCTGAAAAAGTTCACCGCAAAGGAGCTCTCCGGCTTCGATAACGGAACCTGGTTTTCCCGAAAATTCTCCCGCGAGAGGATCCCGCTTCTTAAAGACATTCTTCCCCTCACCAAACGGGGCATCGGTATCAACATAGAAATCAAGCCCGATGTCGTGGGACTCGACGGTTTCTCGGTGGAAGAAGAAATCGTCCGCCTTATAGCAAAATTCAAAGCCACCCATCGTATTATGTTTTCATCCTTCAACCATTCCACGATGAGGGCAATCAAACGCATCGACAGCAGCATCGTCACCGGAATTCTTTACAATCCGATCGCGGATTTCCGTCACTCCCCCTCCCAGTTGGCGGCCCGCGCCCATGCCGACATCTTTATCTGCAGCAAATATCAGCTTAACGGCGACGTTATGCACGACGCGCATAAGGCGGATTGCCGCGTTTATGTCTACGGCGTGAAATCCGAACGGGACGTGGCGCGCATGGTGCATCTCGGAGCCGACGGAATCATTGCCGACAATCCAGCCATGGTCAAAAGCGCGATCGCTTCCCTCCTCCGTTGAAAAGCTCACCGCTCCTCTCCTCCGTACGGAGGGAATATTCCACCGCGGCTGGATCAAGGCGTGGCTGCCGGTGCGGATATGGATCAGCATCGACACAGCGGAGGACACCCGGGGGTCGGACATCCATGTGAAACTTACGATGGGGGGTGAGGGATCGCTCGGCGATCGAAGGTACATTCAAACGAGCAGCACGGCAGCAACAGCAAAGGCGGGAACACCGGCGCTACACCGGACCATCAACCTCGATGACGGCAAACGCAGCGACCGCGGTTTCAGAATGAGAGAGAGTGAGATGAACCCTGCTTTTCTTTAAGGCCGCCGCCGTCGAACCGTGCAGCGTGACATTCGGTTTCCCCGACAGCTCGTTCGTCACTTCCACATTTTTCCACTCAAATTCTCCGCTCCATCCCGTCGAAAGCGCCTTGCTGACCGCTTCCTTAGCCGCGAAGCGCGCGGCAAAATGCTGCGCGGGATTTTTTCGCGAACGGCAGTACGCAATTTCTGCGTCGGTAAAAATCTTCCGAAGAAACGTCTCACCGAACTCGTCGATCGACGATTGAATCCGCTGGATTTCGATCAGGTCTACGCCGATTCCTTGAATCACGTTCTGTTTCTCCGGCCAACAATGAACATTGAGGTCTATAGTCTCATGCTGTTTTCATTCCGCACGACATCGATCAATTCAGCAATGTCATCCACTTCAAAATCCGCGTTGGAATCGACAGTGCCGAAAGTATCGCCATAGCGGGCGAAGACCGTCTTCATCCCGACTTTTGCGGCGCCGACGACGTCCCGTTCCTCCCAGTCTCCCACCATCAGCGCTTCTGCCGGCTCGACCCTGAGGAGCTCCAATGCGCGGCGGAAGGGGGCTTCATGCGGTTTCCGCTGGCCGGTATCTTCGAACGTAACAACATGGTCGAAGATGTGGTGGAAATTGAGATACGATAGCCGCAGCCATGCTTCACGCGCCGGAGCATCGGAGACGACGGCAAGCCGAATGCCCATCTTCAAGAGTTCCATGAGCGTCATATACACGTGCGGATACGGAACGAGCGCGGCTTCACGTGCACGGCGATACGCAATGACCCCGGCGGACAAGATCTTGTAATCCATTTTCTGGAATTCGCCGTACAGCAGCTGGTCGAACACATTCTGGAATTCCATTCCCCGCTCTTTATAGATAGCATCGATGCGCGACTGAATCTCCTTGCGGCTCAGGTTCAACCCTGCGTCGATCATTGCGTTGATCGCCGCATCGATTGCCTGGCGTTTCATCTGCATGAAGTCGACGAGAGTATTGTCGAGGTCGAAAACGACGGCTTTGATCATGAGACGGGCGCTGAATGTTGGATGAGTGTTTCGACGGCGATGCGGTAGCCGTCGACGCCAAACCCTGAAATTTGTGCCTTGCAAACCGGAGCAGTGACGGAATTTTTCCGAAACTCTTCCCGCAAGTGAATATTGGAAATGTGTACTTCGATGACGGGAATCGTCAGCGCCGCGATCGCATCGCGAATCGCGTACGAATAATGAGTATACGCCGCGGCATTCAGGACAACGCCGTCGTTCTTATCGGGCTGGGCGGTTTGCAGGCGGTCGATGATCGCTCCCTCATGGTTCGATTGAAAGAACGTGAAGCGAACCCGAGGAAATGCTTTCGTCAAATCGTCCTCAATATCCTTCAGCGTTTGGCTGCCGTAGATCTCCGGCTCGCGCCTCCCGAGCAAATTAAGATTCGGGCCGTTAATGACGAGAATATTCATGGACTTCTTGTCGAACCGTTATATTGTTCCCAGAGTGAGGGCTTACCGCGCACGCACGAGTTCGTCTTCTATGAAGAGACGAACCGCCGGCTTGATGTAGATATTTTCGATCCCGAGTTCGCCGAACGCCTGCGAGATCACCGATGCTTTCTTGTTGGGGTTGAGTTTTTTGTTCACAACGATGATCCGCGCATCCTTGAGAAGGCAGTACCCGCCGTCAAAATCCCCCTTCTCATAGCGGATGGTCACGCCCATGTCCCGGGCGACCGTCTCCAGCTCTGATAATGTTTCTTCCACTGTCATACGATGGGCATCAATTCCATGTTGTCGTTCATTCCGGCTTCTTCAACGGCTGCCAGATCGCAAGTCCGACGATCGTATAATAGGACAACAGCGCGATGATCGGCATTCCTGCCAGCGCCGCAAGCCGGTGGATGAACAATACTCTAAAATCCGTCGGCGCAGCGTTAGAAAAGAAATCAAGGGTGATCATTTTCCAGTCGAGAACGAGCGTGTAGAACTCGACGGGAGAAAAAATAAAAAAGATGAGCGCGCTCATCATGAGCCAGCCGTTGCGTTTAAGGCTGAGCGTCGTCGTCCGCACGAACACAACCGCGCTGACAAACGTGGCCAGGTATCCGGCGATCACGATCACCGACGTCAGACTGATAAGCCTGAACACTTCCCGTTCAAGGCCGGCGTCGAGGTGGTCCTTGAACTCAAGCGTGCCGAAATTCAAAAGCTCGTTGCCAATTACGGCCCTGACGTTCACCGCTCCAAGCCACACTACCGCGCTGACGATAAGAACAAACAGCGAAATCCTCGTACTAAGCTTTTGCATTGGGTAAAATTAGAATAAATCTCCCCGAATTGCAAACTTTTGCCGGCGTCTCAGCCTGAATTTGATAACCCTCTCTGCTTTCTCTCTTGCCAGAGAAAGAAGAACCTCGCGTCCGAAGAATCCCTTCGGGAAAGTCGGAACCCTTGCAATGCCTTCCTTCACACGTGTTCGAGAGATCGGCGCGCGGGCAGGATTCGATCGAAGGATTTCCCGAAGGTCCAACGGATTCCTTTGGAGCATTCCTTCGGATCTCAGAAAGAAGGGAACTCTGTCAAATTGAGACACCACTTAAACTTTTTCATCCAACCGCCTATTCGTATAGAAGATATTTTTTCCGAATCGGCAGGAATGCCTCGACCTCTCTTTTCCACTCCGCGACGATCGTCGGCACCGGAACTTTTTGTTCCAACGCGATCCTGACCGCATCGGTTCCCATCACGCGGTCGAACATCCGCACACGCGAAGAATCCGAATGTGAAAGAACGTCCCGGTCCGGATAAAAATCGTCGATCGCCTGCAGAATATACAATTGAATATTCACCAGGTCGGCTTGTTCCCGGTCCATCAGATGGATCTCAACTCCGTTCACTTGTTTCCCTTGCATCGGTCCGTAGAACGGAGTATAGACGACCGGCCGGAAATGGACCCCCGCGATATATTTGCTGTTCAATGTGCGAGCCAATGCCTTACCGTCGACCCATGGAGCACCAACGACTTGAAATGGCATCGTATAACCGACGCCGACATTCAACCCTTCAAGCTCACCGATGATTCCTGTTGCCGCACAGAACAACGCTGTCGCGGCAAATGGAATATGCGGCGATGTCGGAACCCACTGAAGCCCGGTGTCTTCCCACCACATCGACCGGTTCCATCCTTCCATTTTTACGACCGCGAGCTTGCATTTTTTCCCTCCTTCAAGCCATCCTTCATTGTTCAACAATGAAGCGAGCTCGCCGCAGGTCATTCCATAAACATACGGGATGGGAAACAAACCGACGAACGACTTGAACTTTGGGTCGAGGACATTCCCCTCGACCTTGTTCCCGGTCAAAGGATCTGGACGGTCGAGAACAACGAATTCAATATTATGTTCTGCCGCCGCACTCATGGCGTTCGCCATCGTGCTGATGAAGGTATACGACCGGACACCGATGTCCTGTATATCGTAGACCAGGACATCGATTCCCTTGAGCATTTCACCGGTCGGCTTTGTCGTCTTGCCGTAGAGTGAGTACACCGGAACGCCGGTTGCTGAGTCGATGTAGGAATCAATGCGGCTGCCGGCCACGGCATCACCGCGTATGCCATGCTCGGGAGCGAACAGGGCGACCAGTTTCAATTGGTCGGCGTGCGAAAAAATGTCTGCAGCGGAGATGAGACCGGCCGTAACGCCCGTCGGATTGGTAATGAGGCCGACGTGTTTTCCTTTGAGGATGGAAAAATCGTTCTCGACAAGAACGTCGATTCCGGTGCGCACCGCCGGCGCAGGTTCATGAGGAGTTTGAGATGCTGCCGTTGATGCAAGAATCAAAAAAATGAAAAACTTCGCCATCGAGGAACCTGCATGCTCAACAATTCAATATCGCAACAACGCCCCGTGGGCCTCGATTTGCGCTAGATTCCACGCAATTCCGTCGCTTTCGCGACGCGGTCGAGTGCGAGAATATACGCCCCGATCCTCATCGTGACATTATACTTCTCCGATGTTTTCTCCACGTCGGCGAAACTTCTCGTCATGACTTTTTCGAGCTCCGCGACAACTCGGGAATAGTCCCAGCGGAACTGCTGAAGGTTCTGCGCCCATTCAAAGTAGCTCACAGTCACGCCTCCCGCATTGGCATAAATGTCCGGGACAACGGGAATCTTCTTTGCTGCAAAGATCTCGTCCGCTTCGTACGTCGTAGGTCCGTTCGCGGCTTCGACGATCAGCTTTGCTTGGACACGGTCGGCATTTTTTCCGTGCAATTGTCCGCCAAGGGCGGCGGGAATGAGGACATCACATTTCAGCTCAAGCAGCTCGCTGTTCGAAATTTTTGCGCCCCCTTTCAGGCCGACAACAGAACCCGTTTCAACGAGGTGTTCCATGGCATCCTTGAAACGGATCCCGCGCGGGTTGTAGATTCCCCCTTTCACATCGCTGACGGCGACAACTTTTGCGCCGAACTCCTCTTCCAGGATCCTCGCGGTGTGTGCGCCAACGTTGCCGAACCCCTGAATTGCGATCGACATTTTCTTCAAATCAAATTTCATTGATTTTGAAGTTTCGCGCAACGCAATGCAGACGCCGCGTCCCGTTGCTTCATCCCGTCCCACCGATCCCCCTAACTCAACCGGCTTGCCGGTCACGACAGCCGGCGTGTGGCCATGCCGTCTGCTGTACTGGTCCATCATCCAGGACATAACTTGAGCGTTCGTGTTGACGTCCGGCGCGGGAATATCCTCCGAGGGACCGATGATGCAGTCTATTTTTTGGGTAAAGACGCGCGTCAGCCGTTCGAGCTCGCCTTTAGAAAACTGGCGCGGGTCGACTGCGATCCCTCCCTTCGCTCCGCCGAAGGGAATGTCAACCACGGCGGTCTTCCACGTCATCAGCGATGAGAGGGCGCGCACTTCATCAAGGTCCACATCGGGGTGATAACGGATGCCACCTTTATTCGGTCCCCGTGCATTGTTGTGCTGAACGCGATAGCCGATCAGCGTATTTAGTTTACCGTTGTCCATGATGATCGGAATTTCGACCCGCAGCTCGCGGTCGGGTGTTTTAATAAGCTGCTTCAATTCGTCGCTGAGTTGGAGCTTTGCGGCAGCAATGTCGAAATTATGCAGCACGACGTCATACGACGTAATCGGTTTCGCGGGGGGTTGAGCGGTGCGAGACGGCGGCGCTGCCGACGGTTTCGGAGCAAGGGGTAGCGCTTTTTTCTTCAATGCCTTCTTCTTCCCTTTCTTCACAGGCAGCTTCTTTTTTGGGGCACGTACAGTCTTTTTCCTGCTCCGAACCTTGTTTCTTCTTTTTATTTTACGAGCCATCGCAAGCTCCTTTCGGACCGCTTAGAGAGTAGGGGTAGATGATTTCAACGCGACGACGAACCGATGAATTCGAAACAACGTAAAGACAAGGATCACAAGAACAAGAAAATTCAGGATGATGCGGAAGGACGAAAACGGCGGATCGATGAGATCCAGCGCAGCCATCATTACTACTGCGACGGCAAGAAGGTTTCGCGCCTGCCGGAGCACAAGGGCAATGTTCTCATCCTGAGAGACATTCATTCGGACATTCGATGGTCGATCTCCCAATTTTTCAGCCAGGCAATGTCATGCAGCAATTCCATCAATGCGGTTAACCCGTCGTGCGTCATTCCAAAATATGCCGACATAAAATGTTTTTTGACCTCATCGGGCGCTTCTTTGACAAGCAGGCGGATCAGCGTCGATGCCTTTTCAAGGTTCTCTGTGAACTCGAACGACAGCTTGCTGTACCCCTCGCCACCGATCCCGATTCTTTTCATCACGCTGTCGGTGTTGACGAGAAATTTTGAAAGAAACGACAGATCGTCCAAAACCTGCTCCTGATGATGAAGCCGGGAAAGTTCAATAAGTGAAGCGAGGTCGGGAGAATGGCGCAAGGCATGACGTGAGTAGTCCTGGAGCGATGCAACAAAGGACTCCGTTTGTTGACTGACGATCATGCACAGTTTTTGGGAGTGGCTTATCGGGTAATTTTTTGACGGTTTCAATATAGAGCATCTTCAAAAGAGAATCAATAAAAATGCTCTTACGGGAAGAGTCGTTCGGAATGGAGTGGATTGAGCGGCAGATGTCGTTGCTTGAGGTCCCCAATGAGGGATGAAACCCCTTATTTACTGGAGGAAATAGCGAATTTCCCGGTCTTATAGACTACGACTCCCCCCTTCTTCCCTTTCACTTTTGTGCGGCGAAGTCTCGTTAGCGGGTAGGATCCTTTTAAAACCCCGACGGTAGCTTCTGATACGAGGATGTCTGTCCTGAATTGCTTGGTCAGCCCTTCGATGCGCGAGGCAAGGTTGACTGCATCGCCGATGACGGTATATTCAAGTCTGTTGGGGGATCCGACGCTCCCTGCGATCACCTCACCGGTGTGGATTCCGATGCCGATTCGAATGGGAGAAAACTTTGCCCGTGAAGAACGTTTTAACTCCTCATTCAAGCGGGCAAGCTCGGCGCGCATGGCAAACGCAGCCTGCACTGCGCGGTCAGGGTCATCATCTTTCGCGAGCGGAGCTCCAAAAAGCACCATCAGCGCATCGCCGATATACTTGTCGACCGTGCCGTCGTAGCGTTCGACAACTGAGACCATTCTTTCCAGATATTTGTTCAAAACGTCGACAAGCATTTCAGCGTTTGATTCTTCCGTCCGTTTCGTGAAATCCCTGATGTCGGACATCAATATTGTCACGGTGCGCCGTTCTCCACCAAGACGGAAACCCTGTCCTCCTTCGGCGTTGACTCCCTCATGAAGGATCTTTTCCATGACGGTCGGAGCAACATACTTCCCGAAGGTATCTTTGATGAAATTCCTCTCGCGCAATCCGGCGATCATCCGGTTAAAGCCATCCCCGATCGTCGAAAACTCGTCCGTCGAATAAATTTTCACTTCATGGTCGAACGAACCCTCTTCGACCTCTTTCAAACCGGCAACAAGCATTCTGGTCGATTGGTTGATGTCCCGGGCGACAAGAACGAGAAGCGCTCCCAGCAGCAGCATCGACGCGACAATAATTGATATGGTCCCCCCGCGGAGCGACGACGATTCCGCCGTTATACGATCCAGCGAAACTGCGACGCATACGATCATCCTGCCGTCAGAGGATGGCACTTTGGCTGCGATGATACCGGCGTCCGACAACGTCGCCGCCTTTTCATCAAAGAACTTCAGCACGCGGGCTTTTTGAAAATCCTCGAGGCTCGGACCCGAAAACGACAGTCCGCCCGATGCATCCTTTACAATAACGGTTTCCCCTTCACCGGAGGCAGAGACGATGCCCTGCCGCCGGGGAGAATCAGTTCCGGGGAGGAACATTGAGAACAGCCTCGCCTCGTGGCACAGATAATCCTGTTCTTTTTCGATGAGCAGGCTTGTATGTTTCTTGTTCAGACTGACGCCCAAGATAAACAACGGCGCCAACCCCAGCATCGTGAAAATGACGATGACCTTTGTCGCGAGGCGCACGTCAACAACGCGCGAAAGATATTGTTCCGGAAGCAACGGCGCTCGTGTTTCGAGCCGCTGCAGCGTCGGAATCATCGCCTTGGAGAATTCAAAATATTCATAGACCGCATGCGCGACCGGAACGACGGTCAGGTTGATCACCCAGTACATGACAAAGTCGCCCGGACTGATGCCGAGGGAGAGATAACGGTTCGCCAGAACTATGAACAGATTGAAAACCCCCGAGCCGATGATCGCGTGGGGGAGAAAAACCCGCAGCACCGCAAAGACAGGAAAATTCAGCGCGCGTTGTTTCGCACGATAGAGGTCATCGTTTGCAAGGGGGCTGCCGGATTCTTCGCTGAGATAGAACTCCCTGATCGGTTTCAAATACCGATGGATCATCAGGACATCCGCCAGCAGCATCGACACGAGCGCCGGAATGAACAGCGGCAGCAGAATTGCAAGCTGACGCGGTGTTGCGCTGAAGGTGTAGATGTAGAACGGAACGGCTGGGATCACGGCAAGCGACGTTCCGACAACGACAGCGCGGATGATTTTCCGGACGAGAGTGGTATACATTTATCTTCTAAGGAATTGGATCACAGAGCGCCCCACTTCATCTGCGCTGATCTCGCTCATGCACCTAAAGTGCCCCTTCGGACATTCGCTTCTGCCGATATGCGAGCAGGGACGACAGCCGAGGGACCTGTTCTCGATGACGACCGATTCCGTCCCGTAAGGGGCAAAGCCGAATTCTTTGACCGTCGAGCCAAAGACAGCGACAACCTTCCGCTGACGGGCGCAGGCGATGTGCATCAGGCCGGTGTCGTTCGTCAGCACCACATCGCAGAACTCCATCGCGGCGGCGACTTCAAGCAGGGACATCGCCCCGGCAAAATTCACCGCTGCATCCGCGGAGACATTTCGGTTGACATGGGAAACGATTCCATCACCATCCTCTTTATCTTCTCCTCCTCCGAACACCAGCACCTTGGCGCGGTATTCCTTCGCAATTTTTCCGCACACCTCGGCAAATTTCTCCTTCTGCCAGCGTTTCGTAAAATGCTTTGCCCCCGGGCAGACGCCGAGGACTTTTTCGAATTCGTTGAGCCGGAGTTTGGCCATTTTTCCCGAGACGCCGAATTGGATCTCATCGGGAATGAACAGCTCAAGCCCTTTGCCGTCGTTGGAAACACCGAAATCCTTGACCGATTCGATGTAGCGGTCGGCGACATGAACGTTCTCCCCGTAGATGTTCCGTTTGAAGTGAACCAACTGCCATCGTTCATACAGCCGTTTATCGATCGTCAGAACTTCCTTGGTATTGCAAAAATTACGCAAATAAATGGTCCGCAGAGAGCTGTGAAGGTCGATGACAAGGTCGTATTGCTCGGCACGGAGAGTCTCTTTCAATTCCTGCAGCGCCGGGAATCCTCTGGAATCATCCAGTTCATGAACGACCGACAGGCGGTGGCTGAATTTCACCAGCTCGGCAAATTCCTTTTTGACGACAAAATCGATTCTCGTCTTCGGACCGGCCGCTCCCCTCAGCACTCTCAGCAAAGGAGAGGTTAAAACGATGTCGCCGATGGAACTTAATCTAAAGACAACTGTTTTATTAGGTAATGTTCGTTTCACATCGATGTCTTTTTTAGCGTCATCCAAAATACAGTTTTGCCATTCCACTTGCAACGAGAACAGGCGAAGGACATCTTGATCAAAAGCCCTGATCCCGCGGCAAGGTAATTCCGACACCGCTGACTACCATAAATTCATCGAAGGCTGCCTAGGTTCATCCGGACGCATTGACGGATGATGTTCAGCAATGCGTTGATTTTCCGGCTGCCAGAAGCTATATTTGTTCTGCCATCAATCAAAAAGGAGCATTACGTAAATGTCCCGTCCTTCAACGCTCGGAGAATTGAAGAAGAGCGGCTACAAGGTTCTTCCCGTCAAAGAAGAGATCCGAAAAAACCTGATCCAGAAAATTCAAAACAACGAACAGCTTTTTCCCGGCATTATCGGGTATGAAAAGACCGTTGTTCCGGCCCTCATCAATGCTATTCTGGCAAAGCATGACATCATCCTATTAGGATTGCGCGGACAGGCAAAGTCGCGCATGGTGCGGCAGATCCCTTCGCTGCTGGACGACTATGTTCCCATTATAAGGGGGAGCGAGATCAACGACAACCCGTTCGCGCCGGTGAGCAAATTCGGCGCCGACCGGATCGCGGAACGAGGTGACGAAACGGAGATCGAATGGGTGCCCCGCGATGCCCGGTTCAGCGAGAAGCTGGCGACGCCGGACGTGACGATCGCGGACCTGATCGGCGATATCGATCCTATCAAGGCGGCAACGCAGCGGCTTCATTATTCGCACGAAGGGGCGATCCATTTCGGCTTGATTCCGCGGAGCAACCGGGGAATTTTTGCGATCAACGAACTCCCCGACCTGCAGCCGCGCATCCAGGTCGGCTTGTTCAACATTCTGGAAGAAAAGGACATTCAGATCCGGGGGTTCAACATCCGGATCCCGCTCGATGTCATGATCATCTTCACCGCGAACCCGGAAGATTACACCAACCGGGGGAACATCATCACGCCCTTAAAGGACAGGATCGATTCACAAATCCTCACGCATTATCCGCGCTCGCTCGACGACGCCATCGCCATCACCGAACAGGAGGCGTGGGTCCGCCGCAATGGAATGGAGGCGCGGGTACCCCACTACTTCAAGGAAATTATCGAGCATATCGCTTTCGAGGCGCGGGCGAGCGAATTTGTCGACCAAAAATCCGGCGTCAGCGCGCGGCTGACCATTGCGGCGATGGAGAACCTTGTCAGCAATGCCGAACGGCGAGCGATCGTCCTGAACGAAAAATGCATCGCGCCGCGCATTTGCGACCTCCCGCACGTTCTTCCCGGACTGACAGGAAAAATTGAGCTGGTGTTCGAAGGGGAACAAGAGGGGTCGATCAAAGTGAGCAAGGCGTTGATCGGAAAGGCTGTCCGTGCGGTCTTCAAGAAGTATTTTCCTGACCCGCTGATGAAGCGCCAAAAAGGTCAGCAGCAAACGCACGAAGACCCCGAATACGGAAAGATCGTCGGGTGGTTTGAATCGGGAAACTCGCTTGAAGTGGCTGACGAAATGCCGCTCGCCGCGTATTTTACCGAGCTCGACCGCGTGAAAGGGCTTCGAGAGTTGACGATGCGACACATGAAGATCGACGAGAGCAATAAGGCCGAGCTGGCTTCGGCGATGGAATTTGCCCTCGACGGGCTCCATCAAAATTCAAAAATCGCCAAAGATGAGGTCGAGCATATCACCACCTACAAGGACATGGTGGGCAGCATCTTCACCGGCCGCGGCAGCAGCGGAGACTACGAGCTGGAAGAAAACGGGTAATTAATTATGAATTATGAATTAGAAATTAGGAATTGAAAAGAACCCACGTGGCATACTTTTTTTTAATTCCTAATTCCTAATTCATAATTCAAATTTCTCAATTGCATTTATGCGCTTTTTATACACCAAATGGACCCCCGGGTCGCAAACCGACGAACAGCGCCTTCAAAGCCTGATGCAGCTCTTCAGTCATCTGCTGGTCCAGACGAGCGGCGATGTTGAAGAGGCGATGGAATGGCTCCGCCAGCTTGCCGAAGAATACGGCATTTTTGACGAGAATCTTTCGATGGAAGACCTCATCCAAAAGCTGAAAGAGCTGGGGATCATCGAAGAGGTCAACAACACGCCGGTACTGACGACAAAAGGGGTACAGAAAATCAGGCAGGATGCGCTGAAAGAAATTTTTTCTTCACTCAAGAAAACGCCGATGGGCTCTCACGAAACGCCCCATACAGGTTCGGGCGTAGAACGGCTGAGCGAGACAAAAAAGTGGGTTTTCGGGGACATGCCGACGAACATCGACCTGACCTCGACGATGACCAACGCGTTCAAGAGGGATGGCATCGAAAATTTCAACCTGATCGAGGACGACCTGGAGGTCTACGACACCGAAAACCTTTCCACGTGTGCGACGGTGCTGATGCTCGACATCAGCCACAGCATGATCTTGTACGGCGAAGACCGGATTACTCCCGCAAAACAAGTAGGGCTTGCGCTGAGCGAACTGATCATGACCAAATTCCCGCGGGACTACATCGCTCTGGTCGTTTTCGGGGACGACGCAAAACTGGTGAGCATCAACGAGCTTCCATTCCTGAATGTCGGTCCATACCACACGAACACGCGCGCCGGCCTGCAGCTCGCGCGGAACCTGCTGCGGCGCTGCGGCAACGTGAACAAACAGATCTTCATGATCACCGACGGCAAGCCATCAGCGATGTTCGACGACGCGGGGCGTTTGTATAAAAACTCTTTCGGTCTCGATCCGAGGATCGTGAACAAAACGCTCGATGAGGCCGTTGCATGCAGAAGGGAAAAGATCACGATCAGCACATTCATGGTTGCACGCGATCCGTATCTCATCAACTTCGTGGAGGAGCTCACTAAAGCAAACCATGGGCGGGCGTATTATTCCTCGCTCAACAATCTCGGCCAGTTCATTTTCGTGGACTACATCAGGAACAGACGCAAACGTTTTTCTTCCTAATTTTCATCCCATCATTACCCAAGCACACAGTGTCTTTTGAAGAGAGATCAATTTCCCTTACTTTGACTCACGTCATTGTTCTATCCCGTCGAACAACAATGAGGAAGATATGAAAAGATCAGCCGCACTGTTTATTGCCGTCGTCCTGGCTGCCGGTTCGTCCGACCTCTTCGCTCTCCCAAAATTTGCGAGCAGGGTCGGCGTGAAATGCCAGGCGTGCCACGTTAATCCGACGGGTAAGGGAATGCGCAATACATTCGGCTCGACGTACGGCCGGGAAGAGCTTCCCATCCACACGTACAGAACCGTCATCGACACCGGCGACGACGGGAAAGTTGCGGCCGCCAAAGAGGACATTACAAATATCGACGACTTTTCCACCGCTATCACGCCCAACCTCTCCTACGGCGCCGATTTCCGCACGCTTTATTTTTACGAAATGAACAGCAAGACATCGAGCTTATTTCAAATGCAGGGAGACCTGTATCTGAATTACAGAGTGAACCGCCAGTTCCTCCTGTACGTGGACAAAGGATTGTACTCCGGCTTCGAGGTATTCGGACTTGCGAAGGTCTTGCCGCTGGATGGGTATCTTAAAATGGGACAGTTCATTCCGGCATACGGCACAAAGATCGACGACCATACCGCATTCATCCGCGGTGGGCCGTACTTCCCGATCAACCCTGCGCTGTCGATGTACCGTCAAGGGCTGGTGTTCGGAGATCGTGCAGAGCAGACAGGAATAGAAGCGGGGATCTCTCCGAGCATTTTTTCGATGCAAGTCGGAATGTTCAACGGGGCACCGAATGCGGGGTTAAACGGAACCGGGGCAACGAAATTCAAAACGATCTCGGTGCGGGGAGATGCGACGATCCAGTCCGAGCATATTAACCTCAACTTCGGCGGTTCGTATTACAACGATCCGAATCCCGACCCGACCGAGAAGGCGATGTTCTACGGCGGATTCGGGTCGATCACCGTGCTCAGAACGCTCACGCTCAACGGCGAATTTGATTACATTCAGTCGCCGGTCGCCGGCGTCACCACGACAGGGTTCATGTCGTACACCGAGCTTAATTATATGTTCGTGAACGGAGTCGACGCCAAGCTCGGATACGATTTTTACGACCCCGACAAAGATCTCAAGACCGGCA
Organism: Bacteroidota bacterium; assembly: GCA_035506275.1. Classification (NCBI taxonomy): domain Bacteria; kingdom Pseudomonadati; phylum Bacteroidota; species Bacteroidota bacterium. The sequence goes on along the minus strand of DATJPT010000019.1, from coordinate 271,445 downwards.
GCGAATCCAGGGTCACTGTCGGTGCGGAATTTTTCCTCATGAGCGGCGTCGAAGTTCGTCCGTTGTACCGTTTCAACATGGAGCAGCCGACCCAGCTCAACAACGACGAATTTGACATCATCTTCCATTTCTTCATATAACGGCGCGGGGAATTCATGGCTCTGAAGAACATTCTATGCGTTTGCATCTTCATCCTGACGATGACCATCGTGTCCGGATGTACCGATATGGGAAGCCCCGTCGCTGTCCCCGCAGTCGTTCCGACGATCACCTCGCTGCAGCCGGATTCTGCATTTACGGGAGACACGTTGAGAATTTTCGGAACAAATTTCGGAGCAACCCGCGGATCGAGCGTCGTTTCGATCGGGGGAACGATCGCGGATACGGTGTATGCGTGGAGCTCCGTCGAGATCGACGTTAAGGTGCCGGCTTCTGCCGAGAGCGGCAATGTTTCCGTCACGGTCAACGGTACGGCAAGCAATGGCATGCCGTTCGAAGTTCGTGGAACGCCGGCTCCGACGATCTCTTTTGCCAACGACGTTTTCCCGATCTTTCAGAACTCAGGATGCACCGGCTGCCACGGCGGGAACGGGGGGCTGTTTCTCGACTCGTATGCGCACCTGCTGCGCGGAAACAGCAATCATGGTCCGGTGGTCACCCCCGGGAACGGTGAAGGGAGCGTCATCATAAAAAAACTGCGCGGAACAGCGGGCTTCGGAAGCCGTATGCCGCTGAACGGTCCGTATTTGAGCGACGCGACCATCGGCAAGATTTCTCTTTGGATCACCCAAGGGGCGCTTAATAACTAATACTCAGGATAATTGACGAGGAGAATTCCAGAATGAGGCTGTACGTCGTACTCTTCCTTGCCGCGGTGTTCGCCGGACTTTCATTCCTGACGGCACAGGAAAATTCCCATCAAAAGAAAAGATCAGTGTCGTTTGCGAACGATGTCTTTCCGATCATCAAAAAACATTGCCTGCCATGCCACGCCTCGGACAGCGAAAACCCGAGCGAACTCTACATGGAAACGTATTCGGATATCATGAAGGGGGGAAAACACGGAACGCCCGTCGCTCCCAAAAACGGGGACGAAAGTATCCTTGTAAAGAAATTAAAGCCTGGGCCGCCGTTCGGCGATCAGATGCCGTTGATGACAAAAAAGAAGCTCGATGACGACGAGATTGCCGTGATCAAAAAATGGATCGACCAGGGAGCAAAAAAGAATTGACGCCGGTGTAACTCTCGATCCTACGTTATTTTCAGAACGACGAAGGTCATGTCGTCGCTCTGGGGCGTCCCCTTTGCCCACTCCTCCGCGGCCTTTACGAACGATGCGATGATTTCCTGCGGCGACCGGTTCCCCGCTGCCGCGATAATCTCCTTCACGTGCGCATAGCCGAACGTCTCCTGCGCCGGATTAAATAATTCCGGGAAGCCGTCGCTCATCAGGATGACCGCATCCCCTTTCCGCAGTTCTAATCTTCGTTCTTCGTACGGAAAGTCGTGAAAAGCGCCAAGCGGCATCCCTTTCAGCGGCACTTCTTCGACGATCCCCTCCGCCGACCTGTAAATGAGCGGAGCGGGCATTCCGGCGGATGACACCAGAGCGGTGTTGCTTTTGATGCGAAGCAGCAGCATCGACATATACATCGACCGCATGTTCAATCGTTTGATGCTGTCGGTCAGCTTCTCAAAGATCTCCAAAAGATCCGGCGCATCGGAGAAACCGTTGAAGAGACTTTTGGCGGCAACGACCATGGTTCCGGCCTTCGCTCCATGCCCGGTCGCGTCGCCGAGCGCAACGGTCAGCGTTCCGTCGTGGCCGACGGCAAAATCATAATAATCGCCGCCGACTTCGGTGGCGGTCCTCATGTACACTCCGATCTCAATCCCCGGAATTTCCGGAACGGCCCCCGGCAGCATCGATAGCTGCAGCGCGCGAGCTTCATCCAGTTCTTTCGTTTTTCGCTCATTGTCGGCTTCGAGAATGCGCCGCGAAATTTCCATCTCGCGGGCCACCCGCTGTTCCGTCTCGATCCGCTCGGCAATCTCTTCGGCAAGCGAGATATTTTCGAGCGCGGTCGCAGCCTGCTTCGCAACCGAGATCAACATCCGTTGGTCTTCGCCGGAGTAGGGCTCTTCGGAAAGCCGAGAGCCGAGGACGAGAAATCCGGCCAGTCGCCCCTCCCTTCCGGTCATCGGAATGATGCATTCAGGCCTGAGCGGCTCCAGCAGCGATATCCCCGGTTCTTTTTCTTTCGCCGTCGAGGCATACTCCAATATTTTACCCCCCGCCATGAGATCGAAAAAAGGGGCATCCGGCGAAAGGACCCGGATCTCCTTCGGGACCATTCCCGATACTGCTTCCAGAGCGGCATCGCCGGTGCGGAGATAGATGAACAGTGAGTTGGTGTGGAGTGCCTGTGTGAGGTTTTCTTCCAACAAGGCCGCTAACTCCCGGCGGTCTTTCGCGGTCGCCGACCGTTCAGCGAGATTTTCGAGAATAAGACGTGCGTCATAAGCGCTCCGGAAGAACGCACGGTCGATCGTCCCGCTCACACGCCTGTGCACCGACGTCCCTCCCCACAGCAGCACCGTTCCGAAAACCGACCCGAGGGCGATCGCAAAGGGAGGAGTGATGTCCAAAGAAGAACGGATGTAATTAGAGAGTGAAAGGGCAAAGAGAAGAACGAGAGCAATGCTCACGGCTGATAAAAGGATCGTGAAGCCCCGCTGCACAAGCAGATACCGTGCGCTTCGTTTGAGCAGCACAGGAATTTCGAGAACCCGATGCTTTACGACCGCATACGCGAAGGATAAGGGGAGCAAAAACAACAGGACGGTCAGAAGCGTTTCAAGCCACGTCGGCGTCCGAAAGCCGAAGAAATCTTCTGCACCGGCCCTGATGATCGTCGGGATGATGCCGGCCGCGGATCCCCAAAAAATGACGCGGATTTTTCTGCGCACCCCAGCATCATCCCCGGCTGCGAAATTCGTGCCGAGAGCAAAAAGCCCGAGCGCCACAAAGAGGAGGGCAAAGACAGCATAGATCTTTCCCGAAAGAACCTCTCCCACCATGGCGTTGAACGGAGGAGGAAGGAGCGACTGCCCCGTCCGAAATCCAGAGATCATAAACGAGAACCCGAGGAATAACGATACCCACTTCAACCACGGCAGACGGCGATCAACCGGAGACTGCACCGGGAAAACCGAGAAAAAGAGATAAAACAACGGTGCGAGGATCGCACTGAAGATCGCTTTGTAAGCCATCGCATACGGACGGAGAGCCGGGGCAAATGCAAGATCGTTGGAAAAGCCGGGCGAAGCGGCAAAACCGCCGAACATGAGGGCAAGGATCCACACAGTCCGATCTTCAACGCGAAGGAACAAGACGACGAGACCAACGATGACAAATGGAACGGGGAATGAACTCCGCACCTGATCGGCCACAAATGCGAGCCCACCTTCCGCTGTTGAAGACTGCCTCTGGCGAAAAACGCCCGTAAGATGAAGCGGAGCATTTGCCCTTGAGCGGCTGACCGTGAGATGAATCGAATCCCCGGGTACGTGCTGACTCCAAATTTTATTCAGATAGGCCGCGTCATCGATCGCGTGCCCTTCGATCGCTACGATCTCATCCCCCGATTGCAGGCCGGCCTTCTCTGCGGGGCTGTCGAGATAGACGCTTTTTACGGCCTGTGATCCGCTTGCGGGAATAAAATCGGTATCGAATCCAAGCTCGACGGAAGACAGCGCAGATTTCGTGCGGGCGTCGATCATCCAGATGACGCTGTAGACAAGAGTGGCACCGGCATAGACGAGCGCCAGGGCTAGTGCAAACGCGTGTCCTCGCTTTGACAAATATGACTTCAGCCAGTTCATTGAAGCATTATTCTTCGATTCTAATTGAATAGCTACTTTCACGCCTGCTGCTTTTCCGAATGATAATCCTGTCCCCTTTTACCAAGCCGGGCCATCGAACAAAATAATGCTCATGGGGTTCCTGCGGCCCCCGGCATTCACAATGATACGATTGGACCGCTGCCTTCTTTTCCTTGGCGCCGACCTTCACTGAAAATAACGAACCGGCCGGCGGGAAATACGAGAGCTTGTTTTTCAGGACGAGGAAATACCCTTCCCTCGCTTCTTCAGATGAAATTTTTCGTTCATATGCTTTTTTCATAGAGTTTCTCCATGTTTCTTATTATGGTGCCTTCATCAGCAGTCTTCTCAAGAATAAATACAACAAAACCAACGTGATCATCGCCAGCAGGCTCATGATCTGCACCAGCGTCATGTTGACTTGGAATCCTTCCGCACTCATGACCACCATGAGTACAGCTATGGTGAGGCACATGAGAGCGACAAATACGAGTGCTGCCGGAGCCAATAAAAATCCCAACGGATTTCTTCTCAGGACGAAAATACCGATAAGGATTATCCCGGGAAGAAATACCGCGAGGTCCAAGACATGGACCGGACTGGTCGGGAGACCGGAGTCGACGACGTCCGACGGAGCGGTATTGTGAATGATCGACGGGATGATCTGTGCAAGCCAGAGTAAATAAAAAATTGATGCAACGACAATCAGATAGACCCCGGTCGCTTTTGCCGGCGCAGAATTTTCCGGCTGATGAACAGGTGCCTCCGTTTTGTAAGAATGCAAAAAAAACGCGAAAGAGTACACGGATAATCCCAACTGAGAGCAATAGGCAATGAACAACCGCGTAAAGTGAACGTCGAAGCAATAGATCGCGAAAGTGTAGACGCCGTAGAGCGAAATTCCGCTCCACAAGAACATCCCCGCCCTGCTTCCTCGCGCGGCGAGAATTGCAGTAAGAAGCAAGAGAGGCGAAATCAAGAGAAGATCGACCGCATCCTGCCCGACGGCCTGGGCTGTCCAATTCAACGTTTCTTTCGCGTAAGCCCCAGGGATGAAAAGCCCGGCGTAACTTACCCCGATCATCAGCACTGCCGACGGCAGCGAGAGCGCCAGAATAATCTTTCGGTCAGGGTCGTTGCTCATCTGAAATTACCCCCCACACGAAGAAGCCGACACATAAGGAAGCGGGGCTGGCCTCTGAATTGAGGGATCGGATCACGAACGGATTCATTGTGCGCGGGATTGTCGGCATGTATCCTCTGCCAGGATAAAGAGGCGAGAAGCCGCAGGGGTATGGAGGTTTTGCCAAAGGATCGGATAGCGGCATCCATAGTATTCAACCCGAAAGAGAAATCGTTGAGGATCTTAGGAGTTCGAGTGAGCGGTCGTGGAGTCGGACATCCCTATTGCAGCCGTGCGAACACAATATATGAATGGATCGAATGAAATACAACAAAGACGGCAGAAAGGCCGATGTAAACCATTGGATGATACGGTATGCCGGCAAACAACGTTTCGCCGATGAGCCCGATTCCGGTGAGCCAGACAATGGGGGTTGCGGCCGGAGCCATAAAGCCGAATATGCTGCGGCTCCAAACGCTCTCCGGAAAATAGATCAACGCAATCCATGAAGCAAGATAAACCGCCACCCCGGCGATGAAGACCGCCAGACCTGTTTTCTGAGAGCGGGATCTCACTTTTAAGGGCATGAGGAGTGGGATAAGAATTACTATTGCCCTCAAGACATTTTCGGTCGTGCCGATGAACGCAGGTATACCTTTCCAGAAAAATTCCATCGAGTATCCCCGCGGAAGCGACGACGCAAAAAGAGCATTCCAGAATAAGATCGGGATCAACAGCAGAAAGCAGCTTGAAAAATATTTCAGAACATTATTCATGTCCTCAAGAGCGATTCAACTCCGTTCAGTTATCGATCTGCGGACCTTTGCCGATCTCCATAATTCCGGCGTAATATCTTTTTTTGAACTCCGACGATTGTCCGACGAAGCTTTCAACGCCGTCTCGTTTCATCGTGCAGAGGTTGAACACTTTCATATTATGAGGAAGGACGTCTGCTCGTTTTGAGGAGGGGTGTAATTTGACGCACGGGAAATCCGAGCAATCAAAACAGTACTCGACTTTCTTCTCAGCAACACAATCATACGTTTCGCATTTCTCTTTTATGACAGGGCAATTTCCTCCAATCGCCCTGCACCCGTCACACGGAAGCTTTTCGGCAGGAATTCCCCGCAGGGTTAACGCGCTAAAGAGTCGGGCGTCGTTGCGGCAAGTGTACAGTTCGCAGATTCCGCAATCTATGCCGCAAGGGGCGACTAAGTCAATTCGTTCAGTTGATAGCATGAGAATTCATCCTTCCATTGTCGATTTGGCATGGGGGAAAAAGAGTTCGAATAATTGATCGTTATAACGCAGAAATTCACTTGCCGGTTTTTGCAATGCTCAAAAGTTTTTGCACCGAGTTCCAGTTTCTGGTTGTTGAAGCAACGCCGAGCTTCTTTTCGATCAGCGTGTTGGAGAAAACGGTTTTAGCATAGCTTTTTCGGCAAAGAATATAAGCCTCATTACCGGACAGCCGAAGGTCATCGACGTCACTCTTTACTCTTTCCAACTCCCTTTCGCCCGCTTTCCCCGGCTTTTCGGAAAGGAACGAGACGTATAGATTTTCGCCTTTATCCGCATTTACTTTCTTAAACGGGTTCCGCTTCGTTACTCCTTCGAGCTCATCCACAGTTCTGATGACGACCGGAATTTCAAAGCCGAAACTCTTCAGCAATTTATTTCTGATCTGGGTTTGAAGCTGTCCGGGGTCCGCCGCCGGTGAATCAAAGATCACATTGCCGCTCTGGATGTACGTCGTCACCCGCTCAAAATGCATCGCTTCGAAAGCCTTCTTCAGGTCTTCCATCTTTATTATTTTTTGCCCGCTCACATTGATTCCGCGGAGCATTGCGATATAGACCATCGTTCTCGCAGTGATTAGTGTTGCAGCTCAGCCGCCGCAGCGGCGATATCGACATTCTCGAGTATCTTCTTCGGGTAACCGGCTTCGGTCACTCGAAGCATCGCCCGGCCGAGATCCTGCAGCGTGCAGACATGGTTGGGAAAGAGCGCGGACAGGATCGGGTAGAACCATCCCAAGGCGATCGAGAGCTTATAGGCATTCCTCAGGCCTTTAATCGGTTTGATATAACCGGGGCGGAATGCGTATGCCGCTTTAAAAGGAAGCCTGGCAACATCATTCTCCGTCTTCCCTTTCACCCTCGCCCACATAATTTTTCCTTTTTCGGTGCTGTCCGTTCCGGCGCCGGAGACATAACAGAATGTCATGTCGGGATTAAGCCGCGACAGGACGCGGGCTGCGGCCATCGTCAAGGTATACGTGATCCGGGTGTATTCGGATTCGCTCTTTCCGATCGATGTGACTCCGAGGCAAAAATAGCAGGCGTTGTAATTCTTGAGATCGCGCTCGAGGGTCGCATAACTGAAGAAATCGGCATGAATGATCTCTTTCAATTTCTGATGCGTCACATTGCACGATCTTCTTCCGATGACCAGCACGGATTCCACGTCGGGATGGTTGAGCGCTTCGTAGAGGACTCCTTCTCCGACCATTCCGGTCGCGCCGAAGATAATAGCGTTGATCTTCATTCTATGGTCTACCTCGATTTTCGGTTATGCGTGGGACAAACTCAATAAGAGTCCCATATGATTCAGCTATTTCAAAACCCCTGACTGTTTATACTTTTCCCGGTACTTGTCGTACAGAACTGTATGCCTGCTGCGCAAGTCGATCTTCTTTCCCTGGATGAATTCCATCAGTACATTGGATTCGATTTCGAGCGGATCGCCGTTCGTCACAATAAGCGTGGCGTCTTTGCCGATTTCCAGCGATCCTGCTCGAGCATCGATGCCAAGAATCCGTGCGGGATAAATCGTCACTGCCTTGAGCGCTTCCTCTTTCGGCAGGCCGTATGCGGCGGCCATCGCCGCATGGTACGGCGTATTCCGCTCGGCCATCGCCTCCCCTTCCCCTGAGATCGCAAACCGAACACCCGCGGAATACAATTTCGCCGGCACGGTGAAGGCGTCATCGTACGGCTCCCACTCGCGGTTCGGCTCGTCGAGAGTCGGACCGACGATCACCGGAATATCGTTCGATTTCAGCAGGTCGGCTGTTCGCCACGCATCCCTCCCCCCCACGATGATGAGTTTAACATTTTGATCCTTTGACCATTGAACGGCGGCCTCGATCTGCCGCAGCTCATCCGCTATGACGAGAACCGGAACCGTCCGTTCGAGAACCGGAATCATCGCCTCCCACCTCACGTCGATCGGATGATGCGGAACATCTTTTCCGGATTCCGCCTTTTTTGCCACCATATACGCTCGAGCATCGGCGAAGGCGTCGTCGAGGTCTTTTAATTGTTTGGCATGATCCTTCTTCTGCTCCTCCTCCGTTTGACGCACCCATGGCGAATGCGATACCGACATCGGCGGCCAATTGACCACCATACCGATCGGCGCTTTGAGTATGACATCCTCCTGCGTCCAACCATCCATCATGATCGCAGCCGAGCGGCCGGCGATCAATCCCCCTTGCGGCATAACATTCATGATAACGACGCCGTTTGCGCGGGCGACCGGAATCAATTCGCTCTCGGGATTTATGGCGATCTCGCTCCGCACGTTCGGGTTGATGCGCCCCGTTTCCGCGAAGTCGTTCGTCGCACGCACTGCTTCGATCTCGGTCAAACCGACCGTCGAATTGGCGTTGATGAGCCCGGGATAAATATGCTTCCCGGATACATCGATCTTTTCAACATTCGAAGGGAGTGAAACTTGTGCCCCGAGACCGGTAATTTTTCCCGCATCAAAAAGAATGATCCCGTTCGGGACCTCCGGTCCGGTCACAGGATGAATCGTTGCGCCGACCAGGGCTATGGGATGGTCCTGCTTCTTTGCCGGAATAGGGTCGGAGGCGAACAATGAACAATCAACAATTAACAATGAACTCAAAAGAATCGTAAATGCGTGCATCACTCTTCTGAATTCTGTCTCCTGTCTTCTGTATACTTTCTTCTTCATTTTCCGCCTCCATCGTCCACATGGCATGAGTACGAAGCCTTTTTCGACGGCGTCGGTGGTGTTCCGCTGCCGCCGGATTTTTTTGCGGCGAGAACTTTCTGGATCAGCACTGTCCGCTCCTTTTGAACCTCTGCGTTCATTTCCCGGTCTTCCTCTCTGTCGAAATATTTTCGACCGTCGATCCAGGTCTGCTCGCACATCGAGTACGCCGACAGCGGCGAACCGCTCCAAATGACGAAGTCGGCGTCTTTCCCCACCTCGATCGAACCAACGCGGCTGTCGATGCGCAGCTGCTTTGCCGGATTGATCGTCACAAATTTCAGCGCTTCCTCTTCGCTCACCCCGCCGTATTTCACCGCTTTCGCGGCTTCGGTGTTCAGACGGCGGGCAAGTTCATCGCTGTCGGAATTGTATGATACAACGACACCCACGTCATGCATCAGCGCCCCGTTGTATGGAATGGCGTCGATCACTTCATACTTATATGCCCACCAGTCGCTGAACGTCGAGACTCCCGCGCCGTGCTTCACAAGGATATCTGCAATTTTATACCCCTCCAACCCGTGCTGGAACGTGGCAACTTTGAAACCAAAATCGTCCGCAACCCGCATGAGCATCAGAATTTCATCCTGGCGGTACGAGTGCGAATGAACGAGCCGCGTGCCGTTCAAAATCTCCACAATAGCATCAAGCTCCAGGTCTCTCCGCGGCGGAATCTTGTCCGGATCATCCTTTGCCTCCTCCATTCTCTTTTCGTATTCGCGGGCAGCGGTGAACTCGTCCCTGATGATCTGCTCGACTCCCATTCTCGTTTGCGGATAGCGCGTTGTGTACCGCTCTCCCCAGTTCGACTGCTTCACATTCTCGCCGAGCGCAAACTTTATGCTCTTCGGCGCCCCTTCAAATTTCATCTCTTCCGGGAGCATTCCCCATCGCAGCTTCACAACCTGGTTCTGGCCGCCGATCGGATTTGCGGAGCCATGAAGCAAATGAGCAACGGTCAATCCTCCGGCAAGTTCCCTGTAAATAGCGACATCATTGGCATCGATCACATCACCGATGCGGACTTCGGCGGAGATCGCTTGTCCCGCTTCATTTACTCCGTCGGAGATAGCTGTATGGGAGTGACAATCAATGAGCCCTGCAGTCACATGCTTCCCAGTTGCATCGACAACGACGGCTCCTTTCGGAGCGGTGAGATTCTTCCCGATCTTCGCGACCTTCCCCTTCGAATACAGAATATCGGTGTTCTCAAGATTCCCTTGGGGTCCGCTGGTCCAAACATATCCCCCTTTAACCAAAATATTTTCAGGCTGTTCCGGAAGCTTTTTCCTTCCGAACGCTCCGTCGGGGTAGACAACATCGAACGAGGCGTGCGCTGCCTCGGATTCCTTTGCTGTATCGGGGGGCTCGACAAACGCCCTTGTCAATCGCGCCGACCAGGCGATGGACGTTCCGTCGGGCAATTCTCCGGTACCCGTCATCGTTGAATCCTGAACCACACCGCTCAGCCGGACAATTCCGGCATATCCTAACGAATCGCCGGCAAAGGTCAACGCAATATTCTTTCCCGAAAGGGTAACGGCGTTTGCTTTCATCTTGACGACCGCGCGCGATACATTTCCCGAAAGCATCTCAGGATCGCCGCTTATAACAATTGTGCCGGTGTCCTTTTTGGAGGAAGAGACATTCAGCAGGTACGACCACGTCCCGCGAGCCTCTGCTTGCGCAATGGATCTAACTTCGTAACGAGTTCCATCGATCCAGGTTTCTCTGATCTTTGTTTTTTCACCGAACAATTCCCCGTCGGCAAGTAGAAAATTTGCTGCTTTTCCCGCTTCGATCGTTCCCAATTCCTTTTCCATACCCAGTAACTTTGCCGGAATCGTCGTTAATGAAGCCAGCGCATCATCGGCTTTGAGCCCCCGGGCGATGGCGGTGTGAACGAGCGGCCTGAACTTTGCCACATCCTTCAGCGTCGACGTTGTCAAGGCGAACGTAATTCCTGCCTCCTTCAGGCGTGCAGGATTCTCCGGCGCAAAGTCCCAATGGCGCAGCTCTTGGAGCGTAACATCGAGCGCATCTTCGGGAGTGCTGACATTCGGCGGATCGGGAAAATTCACCGGAAGAATAACCGGAGCGTTTGCTTCTCTCACTGCATCAATTCGGCGATATTCGTAGCCGTTGCCGCGGATCCAAAGCGAAAGCGAGAATTCTTTTGCGATGTTCGACGCGCGCAGAACATTCTGCTCGTCGGTGGTTTCGAATACCACCGGCTGCTTTCCCGATGCGGCTGCTTCGAGTGCGACAAGTGATCTATTTTCTTCGGGGCGTTCCTGAGCGGGATTTTTGGCATATCTCCGGAGAGCTTCCTTGTACCAACTTGCATCGATGAACGTTTGACGAATAAGCGCTATGGCCCCCATGAGAGAGGTGGGATACCCATCGTAAAATTGGTCGCGTGAGAAGGAAACATTCTGGGCTACATTGTCTCTGATAAGGAGTGCATTTGCATTTCCATCGCCGAGTGCAACCAAGGCGCTAGAACCGCGAACAATTCCATGGGGCGGCGCCGTAAGCACTGTCGTGAAACCCAATGCGCGAAATTTTTCCGCCGTTTCTTTGTCGGGAAGGAATTCTTGCGCCCCGGAAATCTCCGGATGAACCTGCGGATTCCAATGAACGGATCCCCGCGGAGGCGGAGGCGGCGAGCCCCCCTGCTGTCCCTGCTGCGGCTTCGGCTGGCCGATGTCAGTATAAAGATCGATCAGTCCAGCATATGCCGTCAATCCGGTGCAGTCCCAGATTCTCGCGTCTGCCGGAACCGGAACGCTGGCCCCGGCTGCCTCTATGACACCGTCCCGGACAACGATCGTGCCGTGCTCGACCTTTTTGCCGGGGGAAACGACGATCGTCAGGTTCTTCAGCGCATGAACTGCAGGCGTATGTTCTCGAATTCCGACCGCCGGTTCGATTTGAGCAAATACCCGACCGCCGCAAAAGCACGCGAACGCCGTCACAACCAGAATCTTATTACGCACGCAACCTCCTCAGAAGTTATCGGATGACTACATCTGCAACAAACCTCGGGCCATGGAAATTTCCGCTATCGTTCTATCCACGAACCTCTCCCCGCAGCAAAATTGGGACGCACGATGACAGCGGGAAAAGGGATCACCGCGGCCCCGGTCCACGATGAATCGTTGTATACGGCCGAAGTCCAATTTCCCGCCGCGCTATCCGAAACTTTCCAGGACCCGTCCGTCATGATTTTTTGAACAGAGCCGTTTGCAAGCTCCAGCTCGCAGTAGAGATTTATTCCGGCCGACCCGTCGGGAGAAAAAGTTTCCGCTTCGACCGCAATGCAATTTGATGAATCATTCAGCATCGGCAAAACGGAAAACAACTTTATTCGCTGGTGCTCAACGCTGAGAGAATTGGACGGCCGCGCATACACTTCGCCGACGCTTTTCCCGTTGACCGATACTCTTGCATGGGTATCTCCGATCAACTGCAATGTTGCAGAGCGGATATTTTTTGGAGCCAGAAAAGATCTTCTGAAATACGCTTTTTGTACTTGCGAGGAATCCTTCTTTCCCGGATGCGCCCTGGGATGGTAGATCCATGCACTTTCAAGTTCCGGGTTCACCAAAAAATCTCCGCGCTTCACTTGGTCGATTTTTTCCTGCCAATATGCCGCCTGCCGGTCGTACCGCAGGAGCAGCAGTTCTAGTCCCGCTGACTTATTGGTCGCAAGCCAGAGTCTTTCGAATTCGCTCTTTAGCGAGGATAGATCTTTAACAACGTCCGAACAAAGGTCAATGATCAGCGCAGCGATTGAGTCTTTGTTAGCGGAGGCATTTCCCAATGCGCTCAGCTGCTTGACCTTCTCCTGCACTTCTATTTTTTTCGCAAACCACAGATCCAGCCGCGCTATGAATTCCAGATAGCGGAGCTGGTCGTCATTGTGCGTGATATCCCCTTTTGCCCTTGCGAGCAACGACAAAGCGAGGGGTATTGTCGACCGTATACTTTGAACCCGGACCGCCAACGGCTGGTAACCTTCTTCCTGCGATCGCTCGCGGAACGGCAGCATCGGATGGCGCCACATCTCCTGCCAGCTGACGTCGTTCGCCGGGTCGGCTAATATGGTGTAGACAGTCTGAATGTCGCTGCAATCATTCTCGCCGAAATACTTCGTGAAAAATGCCTTGTTGAACGATTCAACGTCGGCGCCCAACGGCTGCCACGCACACTCGGCTGTCCAGGCATATCCATAATAATTCAGTTCGCGCAGTTCTTCCCCGCCGTAATCGTTCCAATTGGATGTCAGGAGCCCAAGCGACCCGTTGGCGAAGCCATCGCGATTAAAGTTCCTGATGTTCACGAACGTGGTAAGAAAATTCGGAAACGGTCCCGTGAACGTCCATACCGCGGGGGATGCGACAAACGGGAATCCTGCCTTCCTGAAAACCTCTGCACTCGGATAACGGAACGAGGCGTCGTAATGCCAGTCGACAATGGCAATGTCCTTCGGGATTTGCCGGAGGATTTCCGGATGATTAAGGATGATGTCGCCGTACATCATCGGTTTCTTTCCGTATTTTCTGACGATATCAGCGACCCGTTTATAGTGCTCGGCGTGAACAGCAGCAATGCCGATCGCTGCAACCCGTTCTTTGCTGGCTCCCAGGCCGACGTCCCACGACTCGTCCGCTCCCATGTTGAAATACGGCGAACTGAACGCATCGCACAACTCGCCGATCATTTCATCCAAAAGCGAATAGACTTTTTCATCGGAGACGTTGAGCGTCTGTGCGCCCGGGAACTCCGCATATCCAAGATATTCCGGCTTCGCCAAAATATTCTCCCAATGGCCGAGAGTTTCGAATGTCGGAATCACATCCACATAATATCTCTTTGCATACGCATCGATCTCTTTGACTTCCTGCACTGTCAGCGCACCCCGCCCCTTTCCGATGAGAGGATGGTTCTTGAAGACGAACATATCCTCCACATAAGGGCTGAAGGTATTCATTTTGTAGCGGGCGAGGAAGCGGATGATTTTCTTGAAATTGTCCACCGTGGAAACCTGTCCCCGGCTGATGTCGTCGCTGATACCCCTGTTCTTCTCGAGAGGATAATCTTCTATCGAGACAGCATCGACAATGACGCTTTTCTTTTCGCGATGCATCAACTGGAGAAGCGACGTGACGGCATAGAATTTCCCTCTCTCCGATTCGGCAACAATAACGATGCTCCCCGGATCCACATCGAGAAGATATCCTTCTTCCTTCATTTCCGGTTTCAGCGCTTCTTTTCTCTCGTGCAGGAACTGCCGTCCGAAGTCCGACGAAGGGCTTCCGATAAAAATATAGCTCGCGGGGAGTTTTCGCAGGGACTGCTCAGCCACAACCTTCAACGGAGCCTCCTTTAACCCGGCGAGCTCCTCATTGATCTGCTGCGCGGCAAATTGTTCCTGCTTTGAATTCGCCCCCAGAACAATCTTTGTTCCGGGCATGATCTTACAATGTGCATTTTTCACGATGATCTGTTGAGGCGTAGGAATAACGACGGGCATTGTCTGGCCCTCCTCTTGCGCCGTTACTGCGACGGCACAAAATGAAACGATAAAAAATAATTCCAGGATTGCTTTCATTACTATTCCCCCTTACGTGAATATCATTGGATCAATCGTTGATGGAGATGCGGCAATGAGTAGAAATCTGCGGAGAGTTATTCTCTGCCAGTCTTCGCAGCCGAAAAGACTGCGGAGAATATAGCGAACTGACAGGATGGATTCAAGGGGAGGTCGGGGGACGTGCGTGCAGGATGAACGGGACCGACGTTCACGTCCGCGGCTTTTTTCTTGGCGCGTATTTGATCTGCTTTTCTTTCACGGCGACGATTTCCAGAAATGCCGAATACACATCGGCGCCAAGGATCCGTTTCATCATCTCATCACGCTCCAGCCGCTCCCGTAATTCTTCCACGGTCCTGATCCCCTTGTCTTTCATCAACTGTAATATTTGGAGCATGTCGCGGGATCCGTCCGCGGCATCTTTTTCTCTCCTTCCGGACATGATGTACGCAACATCGAGTCCGGCCTTTTCGAGAAGGCGACGGAACTTGGGACCGGGCGAATTAATGCCCGAAAGATAGACGTTGAGGTATTGTTGATTTTTTTGAACGGCGTCGGCAAGCCCCTTGATCGAACCATATCGGGCAACCGCCTCTTCGCGCAACCGGGCCGCTATTTCAGCTTTCTCACTCACTATAATGATTCGTTTCGTTCTTGACAAAAGTATAATTAATTATTATATTGCGAACGTTTACTTTTGACCGCAAATGATATGAAAAAAAACGAAAACAAACAAAAGAAGAGTTCGTCAACCGCGCTGAAGAATGTGTTGAAGAACGACGGAAGGAAACTAACGTGGCTGGCCGCCGTCACGAACATCCAATACCAGCGGCTGCAGAGGATTGTCAATCAGGGGTATGATCCGAGCATTCGGGAAGCGGTCAAGATAGCGGGGGCATTACGGAAACCGATCACAGCACTTTTTCCGCTCGATGGACTGGAAGAAGCATTTCTTCAGAATGATTCGGCCTTATCGCTGAATTCGGTCCGGCCCGTCAAAGGGAACTCTGAAATTTGAACCCGAAGTCTCTACAGGTGAATGCTTTCTTGGACGAAGGCAATACGAAAGGCCGCTTCGATGGTTGAAATGATGTTTGGAAACAACGTTGAAGAGTAGGGGGATTGCATGCAGACGTCAGGACATTTGACCGAAGAGGAATTCGCTTTGTATGTGGAGGCAATTTTTCTCGATCTCGTGGACATGCTGGAAGAGCCGATCAGACATCATGTCATGGAATGCTCTTCCTGCAAGAGAGAATTAATGGAAATCAAGGATGTACTCGAAGGGGAAAAAACAGTGAGCGACGCGAAGGAGCATCCTTTCTTCGCGCGAAAGACTCCCACGGCCGCCACATAGCCGGGACAAATCTTCACGGCACCCTATTATTCGTACCTGAGAGATTCGACCGGGTCAACGTTCGCCGCTTTCCGCGCCGGGAAAAATCCCGAAAGTACGCCGATAAGAGCGAGAATCCCCGTCGTCAGAAGCATAATATTGACCGATAGGATCGGCCTGCCGAGGAATTGCATCGGTCCGTCATCGGCGGGAATCGTTCGAACCGCCGCTATGACACCCCAGGAGAACATGAGGCCAATGAATCCGCCGAGAAACGATATAAGAAGCGCCTCGAAGATGAACTGAAAAAGGATGTACCCTTTTCTGGCGCCGATCGCCATTTTGATGCCGATCTCTTTCGTCCGTTCTTTGACGACGACGTACATGACGTTGGCAACGCCGACCCCAGCGATCAGCAGCGTCAAAAATCCGACCGATCCAAGGAAGATGGAAATTCCCAATCCGACCTTTCTATTGATCGCTTCATTCTCGATAAAATCCCAGATCCCGAGCGCCCGCTCGTCGGACGGATCAAAGCGGTACTTTCTCCCGAGAACTCTGTACAGCTCGCTTTTGACCAGTTTTTGTTTTTCGGGATCGCTCGGCCGGACGACGATCGAGTTCACATACTGATTCCCATACATTGTCCGAAAGGTCGAGTACGGCATGATCGCACGGCGGTCGTCGGGACCGTTATTCATCGAGGTCTGAAGTTTCTCTTCCATAATACCGACAACCGTGAACGGAATGCCGTCCGCCAGAAGGACCTTCCCGACGGGATTTTCGTCGCCGAAAATATCCTTTGCGATCTTCGGGCCGAGAAAGATCACTCTCCTCTGTTCCGCGACGTCAAGCTTATCCAGGAATCTTCCGCCGCCGGCGGGGTACATGCGCCGCATTTCTTCGAACTCCGCGTTCACCCCTTCGCACTCGGTCGTCATCGAGAGTTTTTTGTAGGTGAGCGTGATATTGGTCCGGTATTGGGGGCTTGCGGTCTCGATCGCGGGGATCGATTGCTCGAGCATTGCAACATCTTCTTCAACCATGCGGACCCGTCTTCCTTTTGGCAGGCCCTCAAAATTCAATCCCGTTTCGCCCGGAAAGACGATCATGATCCGGTTGCCCGCGTTGATCAATCCGGCGGTGAGCCTGTCGGTGAGGCCTTCACCGAAGGCAAGAAGAAGGACGACGGCGATCGTTCCCCATATGATCGCGACAAGCGTCAGAATGGCTCGTGTGCGGTGGGCGTTCAGGTCGTAAAAAAATTCTCTTAAGAGTTCAAGCCACATGATTCGGCCGCTAGGGTGAAGTGAGTTGCACTATGTTCTGAGGCATTCGACGACGTCCAGGTTCGCCGCACGGCGGGCGGGCATAACGCCGGCCGCAAAGCCGACGACAGCGAGGACAAAGACCGTCGCCGCTGCTACCTCGGGCGAAAGCACGGGCGTGCCCACGAATTCCTGGATGGGGATAAACTGCATCAATTGAATGATCCCGTACGCGATCGCAAATCCGATCGAGGAGCCGATCACGATGATGAAAAATGTTTCCATGAAAAACTGGAACAGGATATTCCATCGTTTCGCCCCAACAGCGCGTTTGATGCCAATCTCCTTGATCCGCTCCTGCACGACGATATACATGATGTTAGCGACCCCAATCCCGCCGACGGCCAGCGTAAAGCTTCCGATCAAACCCATGAACAAATTGAAAGCGAGGAAAAAATAGAAAAGAAATTTATCGAAGTTGTTGGTATCCCATATCCACACGGCGTCGTGGTCTGTCGGGTCGAACCGGTAACGCTTCCCCAGAACTTCGCGAACCTGATCGTCGACTTCTTCGGCCCGGGATGGATCCCTCGGCTGAAAGATGATGTTCTGGAGATGAATCTGGCCGAACACAGAGGAATATGTCGATGCGGGAATGAAGATCCGGTCCTGGTCGCGCGATTGGTACGACGAATTCTGCGTCTTCTTCTGCATGACCCCGATTACGGTGAACGGAACATCGGCGACATAGATGATCCGCCCCACCGCCTCTGTTTCGCCGAACAAAAATTGTTTGACCTTATCGCCAAGAATAACAACTCTCCGCCGCTCTTTCATATCGAGATCGTCCACGAAACGCCCGCCGGGCTCGGGAATAATGTTCCTCATTTCGCCGTAGATCGGATAAATTCCGGTGATCGCCGGATTCAAAATATTCTGTCCGACATGAACGGGGACGCGATATTTGATGTACTCGGGACTTATCGCCCGAACCGCGGGAACCTGGGTTTGAATGAGTGCTGCGTCATCCTCTATAAAGGAGATCTGTCTTCCGGTGCCGAACCCCTCGTACACTTTTGTCGTCTTGCCGGGAAACATGATCGCTATGCTCTCTCCGATCCCGTGCATGTTGGCGCTCAGCTGCTTCTTGAATCCAAGCCCGAACGCAATGAGGACAATGATCGCGACCGTTCCCCACGTAATGCCGAAAACAGTGAGAAACACGCGCAGTTTCTGCATGCGAAGGTCGAGAATAAATTCCTTTAAGATCGTGCGCAGCTGGTCCATGGCTAATCGATTTTCTTCACCGGTTTCTCGTACACTTCATCCCCTTCTTTCAGCCCGTCGATCACTTCAACGTTAATGGCATCGCTGAGTCCGGTCTTAATGGCACGCTGCTCTTCTCTGCCGGCACCGAGCGCTATGTTGACGATGGCCGAATCGTTTCTGAAGGTCACCACACGCTCGGGGATCATGAGGACGTTCTCTTTCTTCTGGATGATGATGTTGGCGTTTGCCGAGTATCCCGCCCGCAACGTTGCGTTGCTCGTTTTGGGGATCAGAATCTCGATCGCAAATACTGTAGCGTTCTCTTTCTTATCCGCCTTAAGGGAGATTTTTCTGAGGGTTCCGGGAATCGTGTCGTTCGGAAGCGCCCCGACCTTCAGTTCGGTCGGCATTCCTTCTTTCAACTTGCCGACATCGATTTCGTCCACGGTCCCTTTGAAGAGCAGCCGCTCCATGCTCGCCATTTTCATCAGGACCGTTCCTTCCTGGTACGTCGTCAACGGAGTCACCGGGTCGCCGACCTCGACCGCCTTGCTGAGCACGTAGCCGCTGATCGGAGCTTTGATGATAGACTCGATCTCGGTGTTCCCGATGCTGACCCGGCCGCTTTCAAGAAGAGCGAGCTTTTCCTTGGCGATCTTCAAATGGAGGTCCCCTTCCTGAGCTCTGCGCTGGGCGTCCTCGTATTCCTTGCTTGATATCATTTTTTTCTTGAACATCTCCTCTTCGCGGGCAAGGTCCTTCGAAACATTTGCGACCTCGACCTCCGCAAGCTGCACTCCTCTTTTCGCATCTGCCAGCTCCTGCGGAGCCGGGTCGGGCTTTACCTCGAGGAGCTTGTCTCCGGCATTGACATACGTCCCCGCATCGGCGAAGATCTGCTTCACGACACCGCCGACTTTTGACTTGACGGAGATCTCGTTTTCGGGCTCGATGGTTCCGACGGCAAGGGCCTTATCGATGATATTGCCCCGCGCGATCTTCACTTTTGGAAGCTCGGTCTCCTTGGAACTTTTCGAGTTCCCGAAGAAAAGAACGCCCGCAACAGTCAACCCTACAACCGCGAAAGAGGAGATGAATATCTTCTTTTTCATAAAAAGCCTTGAAAATGTGGCAGTGAAAGGAAGTCCTCAGAGTGAGACTTGCTATCAATACGGATAGTTGGGAGAAAATGTTGCACGAAGCAAAGGAGAAAGCTATTGCGGGCGGAGCAGGTAATCGACGCCATCAACGAGGGTTGAGTCGTTCTGCCCCCATGCTGATGGGTTTGGCCCCATTTCAAATTTTATAGAGGCGCCGTCCATAATAGTGCGGTGGTCAATCCACGAGTGATTCCATTTTTTACCGTTGACCTCGCACGATTGCACATAAATATTTTTTTCTGAGGCCTCCGGCGCATCGATGCGGAGCGTTTTGCCGTTTTCAAGCTCGACGGATACCTTCTTCCACATCGGCCCTGTCAGGTAATAGATCGGCTGACCGGCATTCGGAAAGAACCCCATCGCCGTAAAGGCGTACCACGAACTCATCGCACCGCTGTCGTCGTTCCCCGGAACGCCGATGAGCGTGAATCCATCCTTCGCAAGCTTTCTCACCCAAAAACTCGCAAGGTCGGGGCGCCCGGCATACTGAAATGTCTGAACGGCAAGGAAAGCCGGCTCATTCGAAAAATCGATGAGCGTATCCTGCAAACCGTGAGTCAGCTTTGCGGCAAATATTTCTTTTCCCCCTGATAATTTCACAAGGGTAGAAAACTGATGCGGAACAAAATAGGAATATGTCCACGAGCTGCCTTCATAGAAATATTCTTTCCATGAAGCCCAGTAATGCCGCGGGTCGAAGGGGACCCACGCGTCGTTGGCATCCTTCGGAGTGATGAACCCTTTGAACCCATCGCTGACAGCTTCGGGATTCCAAAGATTCGTCCAGCGTTTGCTCCTTCCCAGATATTTTTCGAAGTCTTCCTTACGATTTAACGAAAGAGCAACCTCAGCGGCACAAAAATCGTTATAGGCGTATTCGAGCGTCTTCGAGCAGGACATATTCCCCGCTGGAATCCATCCGCGGACCTTATAGCTTGCCATCACGGAATCGACAATGCCGGCGTTGCCAAACCCCTGGAAGCCGAGCCGATCGAAGTCGGCGTTGTGTTTCATCACCGCATAGGCATCGTCCCATAGCACGCCGTCAAGCTTCTTCACACGCGCGTCGGCGATGATATTATCGACATCATTGCCCCCCTGCTCTTCGATCATGTCGACTCCGCCGATGAACGAATCTTTGACCATTCCGTTTTTCTTCAGCCGCGCGACGAACGAGCGGATATTCCCGCGAACCATGTCAGGCTGGATTAGCAACATCAACGGAAACATCGTCCTCCACGTATCCCACACGGCATATTGGTCATCCCACGCCTGCACCGTATCGGCAAAACCCGGAATATCGCCCGTCCGGTTATGCGGCATCAACATCGAATGATAGAGCGCGGTATAAAACAACTTCTTTGCCGTTGAATCTCCCCCTCCGACACGAATTTTTCCCAGCGCCCGGTTCCAGGCAGTTTCCGCCGCCCGGCTGACCTCGTCGAAATTCCATCCGGGAATTTCATGCTCAAGCCAATACGCCGCCTGGTCGACGCTTTTCAATGAGACTGCAATCTTCATCTGCACGGGGACGTTCGCAGCCGTATGAAACTCAAAATAACCGCCGACGCGATCGTTCGCCTGCATCAGAAACTCAGCCGTCTTGGACGATGAAATTTTCCCGTTCAGCCATGTTCCGCAGCCCGCGGAAGCGGCGGTGAATTCTGCGGAGAAGTATACGTTGTATGCAGCAGCACCGAATCCTCCTTCGTACCTCCCCCCTCCCGAGATCCTATGGCGGGCACTGTCGACGGAGACAAATGCATACGAAACTTTTCCACCGACATACGGGACGATGTCCATCGGAATGTTATGTGTTGCATCGATAATAACGCTGGCGGCGTCCGTCTCGGGGAATGTAAAGCGATAGATCGCGGAATGCATCGCCGGTGCGACCTCGGCCCGAACGGCATACCGAGTGAGCGTGACGCCATACCGGTATGGACAGACAACCTCATCAGCTTTGGGTGAATCGTGTTCCAGTTCACCGACGGCGAGGCCGACCTGCGGTGAAACAAAGACCTCGCCGTATTTTGTCCAGCCGATTCCGCTGACATGCAACTGTCCAAATCCACGGATCGGCTGGGCGGGATTGTATCCGTTTTGATTTGAGTTCGGTGTTTCCGGAGCGGGGTTGATAGAGCCGAAAGGAAGCTGAGGACCAATGTTGCAATTGCTGTCGTCCCCCGAAGCGCCGATCCGCGGATCGACGTAATCAACAGGATTCTCTTGAGCTCCTGCGGAAAGGGGCAGGAGCCAGAGAACAGAAACCAGCAAGAAGAATGGCGTTCGCAAAAATCTCATGGCATCAAACGCCGGTTGGTGACAGTGATATTTTCCACAACGAATTTTGAGACGCGGCTTATATCATCGCGGCCACAACCACCCAAACACGCCTGCGGTCAACAACGCATAGATCAATCCGTCCACCGTCGATTTGATGTTGACCACCCAGGGTTTGTTGTACCATATTGAGGACTGCCACAGGGCTGCCGAATAGCCGATGAACGCCGTGGCTCCCGCAAAGCGGAACACATGGAGATACGGCGCACCGATGGGGAGCGCCCTTCCGGCGATGTAGGCGGCGAAGAATCCCATGACGACGGTGTAAA
This sequence comes from Bacteroidota bacterium, assembly GCA_035506275.1. Taxonomy (NCBI): domain Bacteria; kingdom Pseudomonadati; phylum Bacteroidota; species Bacteroidota bacterium. The sequence goes on along the minus strand of DATJPT010000019.1, from coordinate 249,167 downwards.
GAAACCACATGACCAAGTTCATTCCCATTGAAACGGGACCTTTCGGCCAGACCGTCATCATAACCACGGGACCTCTCTTCATTTTCTCCGTAAACTCCGGGGAACGCATTTCTTCCCTGCTCGCAGGACGGGGCATCATATACTCGCCGGGGGGAATGTCGATCGGCCGAAGTGCATCCAACACCTTCTCTTCGGTCGCCAATTTTGGATAGTCCCCCTTATGCCAGGGGGAGAGCATATGGATGATGGAACTGACGATAAAGACGATCGCAGACGACAATAAGATGGGAAGCCAGAGAAAATGGAGTTGTGTCATGATGACCCTCCTACTGTGATGCTGAATAAATGAACGTTATTTAGGATTTGCCCGCTGCTTCGGCCGCCCGAATTTTCGCCATAACGCTGTGATAGCGGCCGTAACCGAAATAGATGATGAACCCCAATCCAAGCCAGATGATCAGCCGGTACCAATTCTCTGCCGGGAGAGAAAACATCAGGATCAGGCAGCTCACGATCCCGAGGATCGGCACGAGCGGAACGAACGGCGCGCGGAACGGTCGGGCGGCATCGGGGTTCGTGCGCCGCATGATCAACACCGCCGTGCAGACGATGACGAACGCGAGCAGTGTTCCGATGTTCGTCAGCTCAGCAAGGATCCGGAGCGGCAGAAATGCCGCCATTCCCGCAACGAAAACTCCCGTGAGAATCGTGGCTTTCCACGGAGTGCGGAATTTGTCATGGACCGCGCCGAAAAAGCTGGTAGGAACGAGGCCGTCGCGCGCCATCGCGAGCAGAACGCGTGGCTGGCTGAGCATCATCACCAGGAGGACTGAAGTAATTCCGGTGATGGCGCCGACATCGATAATGCGCCGGGCCCATGGCAGCCCTTTTTGAGCGAATGCATTGGAGACCGGAGCGTTGATGTCGATCTTGTCATACGGTATCATGCCCGTGAGGATGCCGGAAACAATGATATAGAGAAGCGTGCAGATGATGAGCGATGCAATAATTCCGATCGGGACGTCCTTCTGAGGTTCCCGTGCTTCCTCTGCGTGGGTCGACACTGAATCGAACCCGATGTACGCAAAAAAAATGATCGCCGCACCTGCAAGCACGCCGACCGGAGCACCGCTGGGTCCTGCCTGGCCAAACAACGTATGTCCGAAGAAACCGATTCCCGTATATCCGAACGGAGCAAAGGGCCGCCAGTTCGCCGGGTCGATATAAAAAACGCCGACGACGATCACAAAAAGGACGATCGCGAGCTTGACGATCACCATCCCAGCGTTGAACCTTGCGCTTTCCTTGATGCCAATGACAAGGATCGTCGTGATGATCGCCGTGATAACGATGGCCGGCACGTCGAAAAAAGCGCCGGTCGCGAAAAAATGTCCCGTGTCGAGATTGAAATCGAAAGGAGCGTTCGCAAAGGAATACGGGAGAACGATGCCGAAGCTCTTTAAGAGATCCTGGAAGTGCGCCGACCAGCCATGGGCGACCGTCGAAGAGCCGACGGCGTATTCAAGCACAAGATCCCATCCGATGATCCATGCGAAAAGTTCGCCGAGCGTCGCATAAGCGTACGTGTAGGCAGACCCCGCCACCGGCGCCATCGATGCGAACTCGGCGTAGCATAATGCCGCAAAGACGCAGGCAACTCCGGCAAGCGCAAACGAAAGGACGAGCCCCGGACCCGCTTTATCATGCGCCGCGACGCCGGTGAGGACGAATATTCCCGTCCCGATGATGGCCCCGACACCGAGGCTCGTCAGCGTCACCGGTCCGAGGACCCGGCGAAGTCTGTTCTCTCCTTTCATCTCTTCAAGAAGCAGTGAGAGAGGTTTTTTTGCGAAAAGGTTGTTTGCCATTCAGTGCGCTCCAATTAATGGATAGTGAGAAGCTTGAGGGGACGGGGAAAAATATAGCAAACGGCCGGCGCAGATGCCACAAAGTTTTCAAGGCAGGTTCGCGAGTCCGTCAACGGTCGTCTTTCGTGTAAATATCGAAAAAATGCCTGATCTCATCCAAACCGTTTTCGATAAAATACGGCACGGCATCCCCGAACGAGTGAAGGATGATGACGGCGTTGACGTTCGCGTCTTTCACGGAAGCATTCGAAATCCTGCGGGACATTCCTTTATTGACCGCTGAGATCGCTTTGTAAAGGTCGACAAGCTTCTCCATCTCCCAATCCGGTTTCTTGCCGTCGCGCATCAACAGAAACTGACCCGTCAGGTAGGTCGAGACGGTCCGGAAGAGGGTTTCAGTCGGAGTGGCGAACGGGAGATGAAAGCGGACCATCGGACGAAGCTTGTCCATCACGGGACAATTGCTGGTGACCATATAGATGCCGATGATCGAGCTGAGCCCTTTTTGCAGCGTGGTGTCTTTCATATACGTCCGCTCGGGCGTTTCGACGGTCACGCGCGTCCGTTCGTGCGAGACGGAGTCCTTGAATTCAGTCACGATCTGCGAAAGATTGACGGCGACAGGACAGTGCTCGGATTCCGGCGCGAGCGGGCAATGTTCGCAGGGATAAAAACTGAGCTTCGTCCATTCCGGTTTCGGAAGGTCTTTTTCATGGACAAGTTCCAGCGATTCGCCGTTCAAGGTAATTTCGAACACCTTCACTTCACGATTCTCGAACTCGAAGGTATACCGAAACTGGATAGTATCAGGATGTGCTGTTGGGTTCATATCGTTCCGTCCGGCACCCTACACGTGCCGCGGCGCTTATCGATGCTATCGTTTATAGAGCTAGTTCTTCACCGGCAGCGAGAAGCTGAACGTGCTTCCCTTGCCGACCTCTGAATCGACCCAGATCTTGCCGCCGTGCGCCTCTACGATATGCCGCGAGATGGCGAGGCCGAGCACCGTGGTTTTCAAGTCTGCAGGCTTCGAGGTCAGCTGTTCTTTGTATTTGTTGAAGACCAGTGGCAGCTCATCGGGATGGATCCCGATGCCGTTGTCCTTGATGGAAAACACAATGTATTCCTTCTTCTGCCCGAGTTCCTCTTCGGTTTTTTTCTTTACCGTAATCGCGATCACTCCATCGCGGAGAGAGTATTTGATCGCATTGTCAAAAATATTATTGAACACCTGCGCAACTTTGTCGAAATCAAAGTTCACCGCGGGGAGATTCTTTTCGATGTTCTTTTCCAGCCTAATGTCCTTCGCCTTGGCGAGAATCTCGTACCGCGCGCACATCATCTCGGCAAAGATCGGAATATCGAGCGGCTTTTTTTCGACAACAACGAGCCCTGCCTCGAACTGGGACAAGTCGATCATCTCTTTCACCCGCTGGACCATCTTTTCCGCCAGCTCTCCGGCGTAGCGGAGGAGCATGGCCTGCTCCTTCGTGATGGATCCCGACTTGCCTTCGATGAGGTGTTCGACGGTCGAATCGACGGTGGTCAGCGGTCCGAGCAGATCGTGGAAAAAGGTCGACATATACCGCTGCTGCAATTCCTTGAACGCGCGCTCCGATGTCTTTGCCCTCAGCGTCGACCGGACCCGTGTGATCAGCTCGGTCATTTCGATCGGCTTGACAAGATAGTCCTTCGCCCCTTTTTTAAGGCAGTCGATCGCCGTCGAGAAATCGGCAAAGCCGGTCAGCATAATGATCTCGGTCCACGGATAATCCCGCACCACGTGACCGAGCGTTTCGATACCGTCCATCTTCGGCATATTGATATCGAGAAGCACAAGGTCGATGGATCCTTTCTTGAGGATTCCGAGAGCCTCCTCCCCGTCCTGTGCCACCTGGACATCGAAGTCGGCGGCCTGAAGGCGAAGCTTGAGCGTCATCCGGAGGCTGTCTTCGTCGTCTACAACAAGGATTTTATCTTTCATACGTGTTTAGAGATAGGTTGAAGGAATATTGTTGTCTATTCAGTCGGCAATGTAAAATGGAACGTCGTGCGTTTCCCGACTTCGCTTTCCACTCCCATTTTCCCGCCGTGCGATTGAACGATGAGCTTGCAGATCGAAAGGCCGAGCCCGGTTCCTTTCTGTTTCGTCCGCTTTGCCGACGAAACCTGCTTGTAGCGCTCGAAGAGCTGCGGAATTTCTTCCGCCGGGATTCCGACCCCGGTGTCCGTGACGCTTACTTTGACGAACGTCCTCGCCTGGGCGACCGCACTTGCGGGTTCTTGTTCCACCGATGACACCACCGTCACCGAGCCGCCGGCCTTTGTAAACTTCATCGCGTTACTCAGAAGATTCATGGTCACCTGAGCGACCTTCTCGGCGTCCACGACGACGTCGGGGATCTTGTCGCCGTACTTCTTGACGAGGGCAATATTTTTCTGCTTGAACTGAAGTTCCATTTCGCGGCATACGGTGTCGAGGATGATCGACACGCCGATCTTCTGCTTGTCCAGGGTCATGTTGCCTGCTTCAAATTTCGACAGGTCGAGGATGTCGTTGATCAATTCAAGCATACGGCGCGCCGAATCGCCTGCGGTATCGAGCAGGCTCAATTGCTCCGCGGTGAATTGTTTGTCCTGGTCCCGGATCTCGCGGTAAAAATCGATGACGCTTTTGATGCCGTTCAACGGGCTCCTCAGGTCATGGACCAGCATGGCCATAAAGTCGGCCTTTGTCCGCTCGAGCTCTCTTTCCACGCGCACCAGCCTTACAAGCATCTTGGTCCGGACAAGGAGTTCCTCGGTATCGATCGGTTTCGTCAGGTATTCATCCGCGCCGAGCTCCAATCCCCGCTCGATGCTGCTCGCATCCTTCCGCTGCGCGGTGAGAAAAATAACGGGAATCTTGGACGTGACGGGGTTCGCGCGCAAGTGCATCAGCGTTTCAAAACCGTCCATCTCAGGCATCTGGATGTCGAGGAGGATAACGTCAGGATTCTTTTCCTGTGCGATCGTGAGACATTGCCGGCCGCTCGATGCGCGGAGCATTTTGATCGGCTTCCTTTTGAGCGCAAACTCCAAAAGATCGAGGTTGTCTTCCGTATCGTCAACGACTAATAGTGTTGGTTCTGGATATTCCATGGTTCCACCCTTTCAGAAAGATACTTTTGTTACGTCTTTCGCAGAATCTGTTTGATAGTGTTCGAAAGAGTCCCCTGCGTGAACTCTGCTTTTTTCACGAAGTCTTTCGCGTAGGCGTTGAGTTTCTCCCATTCTTCGGACGTCAATTCCTTGCCCGAAAGGACGACAACGGGAATTTTTTTCCATGTTTCATTATGCTGGAGCTGCTGGATCACTTGAAAGCCGTCCATCTGCGGCATGACGAGGTCGAGGAAAATTATTGACGGCGTCGATTTGCCGAGAATTTCAAGCGCCTTCGGCCCGTCGTTGGCGACTTCGACCTTGAAACCTTCCGTCTGGAGCAGCCCTTTCACGGCTGTGGTAAAATCTTCGTTGTCGTCGACGACAAGGACAAAATGCTCGCCGGACCCGGCAGCGCGCTGGACGAGCGACAGGAGCCTTTTCGGCTCGGCCGGTTTTGCGATGACATCGATCGCGCCCAATGAAATTGCGAGGGGCTTGTTGTCGATGATCGAATGAATGATGACAGGAATGTCTTTCAGCTTATCGTTGGCCTTCAATTCACGGAGGACCTGCCATCCGTCCTTTTTCGGCATCATGATGTCAAGGGTGATGAGCGCTGGCGCCTGTTCGAGTGCAAGCTTAATGCCCTCGTCCCCGGAGTTTGCGCCGACCACTGAGTATCCCTCCGGGACGAGATATTTCGTCAGAATCTCGATCACGTCGGGATCATCATCGATGCAGAGCACGCGGGTACTGGTCCCCATAGCGGGCGGCGCCGGGCGTGGAGCCGGCGGAACGATCGGGGCGGTCGGTTTCGGAGCCGGGGGGGCCGGCGGCGGCGCGGCGGGACGAGAGACCGTCGGCAGCGCAGGCCTCTCCAATTTTTCGCGCAGCTCTTCGGGGAAGACAGACGGAATCGCGAGCGTGAACGTCGAACCTTTGCCGAATTCGCTGTCGACCGTTAAGTCGCCGCCAAGAATCCGTGCAAGGCGCCGCGAGATCGGCAATCCCAGGCCTGTTCCCTTGTACTTCCGGGTGTTGCTGTTGTCGATCTGCTGAAATTCTTCAAACACTTTCCCAAAATTTTTCGGCTCGATGCCGATGCCGGAATCTTTCACGGAGAACGACACCATGCCGTTCTGCTGGAGGACCGTCACGACGATCTCCCCCCGTTCGGTGAACTTGACCGCATTGCTCAGGAGGTTGACGAGGATCTGCTTCACCTTGAGGGTATCGGTCTGCAGCGGACGGAGGTTCTGTCCGATGTTCTGCTTCAACACGATATCCTTCCCCTTCAGCAGTCCTTCGACGGCCATCACGGAGTTCGCGACGACGTTCGGCACGTCGTCCGCGTCGACGTTCACGGTCATGCGCCCCGATTCGAGCTTCGAAAAATCGAGGATATCATTGATGAGCTGGAGCAGATGCTTCCCGTTGCGTAGAACTTTTTCCAGCGCCATATGCTGGTCGGGCGTCAGCGGGTCGCCGTTGGGGCCGAGCAGCACCGAGCTGAATCCGATGATCGAGTTCAACGGCGTGCGTAGCTCGTGCGACATGCTTGCAAGGAAATCGGATTTTACGCGGTACGCCTTTTCAAGCTCCATGTGCTTCGCGTTCAATTCCTCGTTCTTCTGCGCCACCTCGCGGGTCAATTTTTGGGACGCATCGAAATTTCTCGCGTTCGTGATCGCAACGCCGAGCTGGGGAACGGAATTGTTGATGATCTCTTTCTGCAGCTCGTCGAATCGGTTCATCGAGCCCAACAGCAGAACACCGAGCACCTTATCCTGGAAGACGATCGGTACGGCGAGGACGGAGTACGGAGCGACTTCGACGAGTCCGGTGTCGACGGAAAAACCGGAGAGGATCGGGATATTCTTGATCTCCAGCACGCGCTGCTCCGCGGCACATTGACCGGGTATTCCTTCGCCCAGCGCGAACGACCTCACGTTCGCTCCCCCTTCCTTGAGCGCATAGCCGGCAGAAAGCTCGAGCAGGTTGTTCTCCTCGTTCATCAGATAGAGCGCCCCGACGGTCGCCTTCGCGTGATGGCACAGGAGCTGCAAGCTCCGATACTGAATGGTGTTGAGATCGGCGTACGCGTTCAGCGCGGTGACGAGTTCGGAATAGGCGTTCAACCGTGTATAGTTATTCCCGAGCATCGTCGACATTTTATTGAAGTCCGCTGCGAGCTGGCCGAGCTCATCCGACCGATTGAGATTGATAGGGTCGAATTTTCCCGCCATGATATTCTGCGTCCCCTCTTTCAGGACGCGGACGGGGTTCGTGATTTGGCGCGTCAGAACGAACCCGAGCGCCACCGCAAAGACAGCCAGCAAGATATTGACGAGACCGATAAATGTCGCCAGATCCCGGCCTAAATTGGTCGCGCGGTCGAGGTTGTGCTCCTGCGCGGAGGAGAGCTGTTTCGACATATCGTAGATGAGCAGGCGCGCATCGGTCAGGTAGTGGGTCTTTATTTCGGCATTGCCGACCGAGGCCACGTCCGCCTCGATGTTGATGCCGCTTTTTCTATCTGTACCGAGCTTGATTTTCTTATCCCCTATTTCCTGGATCCACTGGTAGGTCAGGGTCTTCACTTTTAGAAACGACGGGGCGAGAAGGCTGTCGGTGACGCTGCTGCTGGCCACGGACATGGCATCGTCGAATTCCTTCACCGCATTTTGATACGATGCCTTTGCGGATTCGTCGCCGGTTTGGAGGTAAAGATTCGCCTGATCGGGAGCTTCTGCCAGCACGTGACGGACATTTTCGACGTTCGTCAGCGTGCGAATCTCGCTCGACGTCGACCCAAAATTCTTTTCGATCTCGGCAAGAAGGTACAGCGTGAGGAGGGTCATCGCCGTCAAAATGACGAGGAGGAACGCGAAATTCGCAAGGACTCTCCAATACAATTTTGTCTTCAGCATGGTCTTCTCCTACTCAATGAGAATGAGACACCGTAAATGCTATGAAAGAAAATATCCATCGCCGTCCGTTACGCGGGCTGGTCCGCGAGATATTTTCGGATGAGGGTGATGAGCTCTTCCGGGTCCATCGGCTTCGAGTAGTGCTCCGCACAGCCGATCTCGAGTGTCCGCGCCTTATCCTCAGGTTTTGCCTGCGCGGTGAAAGCGATGATGGGAATGTGCTTCGTCCGCGTATCCCCTTTTAGGATCGGGATCGCTGTCCATCCGTCCATCACCGGCATCTGCATGTCCATCAGGATCAGGCTCGGCAGATGTTCGATCGCTTTGTCGACCGCCTCCTGGCCGTTCTCTGCGATGACGAGCTCCGCGCCGAGCCGGCTCCGCTGCAGCACAAAGGTCACCAGGTCGCGGTTGTCTTCGTCATCTTCAGCCAACAAGATCTTTTTACTCATATTCACGTCCTTTCAATGTTCAGATTTTTTCAACTCAGCGACGAAACGTAATCGCGGAAATGAGCCAGCTTCTCATTCATGGCGATCATGAGCTCATCGACGTCGACCGGCTTCTTTAAGAATCCTTCGTGATGCCGAAGCTCCGACGATTGGAGCTGACTGACCTCGGATTCCTGGCACAGCAGTATAAAGGGAATGAAATTGAACTTCACCGTGGCGCGCAGCAAATGAAGAAATTTGATTCCGCTCAGGCTTCCGGGGGAGAATTCTGTGTGACAGAGGATGAGGTTGGGATTGACTTTTTCAATTTTCTCAAGCGCCTCCTCCGGGGTTCCCGACAGCACCACGGCATACCCCGCCGCTTTGAGCCGCGGCACCAGTTCATCCTTCGTCTTGATGTTGGGAGACACGTACAGAATCGTTCCTTTATACTGGTCGGCAACGAGGTCGAGGAGAAATTTTGTTTCATACTCGAGGTATTCCTCCATCGTCACCTGATACACTTTTCGCAGCCATTCGAACGTTGAAGAGGAACTTCGCAGGAGCTGACGTTTGGCAATCACTTCTTTCACCGCATTGCTGTACATCTTGAGCTTCACTTCGCGGCGGAGCGACTGCTCTACGCTCTCCGGAATGGCAAGCGATATTGCGAGCTTGTGAAGTTCTTCGGCTTCTCCATCGCTGGGAGCTCCGTTCGTCCATGCTTTCTCCAATGAATGACGAAGCTGGCGCACGTTTGCCTCGATCTGCTGGTTGGTCATTTCCTCGCGCGCCTTCTTTTCCTGCTCCAACGAATGCGAAAGCATTTGAATCTGCCGCTTCATTTCCTCCAGCGTTGCTTCCATCGCTTTTTGTTCGGCGGGGCTCGGCGGGGGTTCCGGCGTCGGTTCTTTTGCTTTTGGGAGCGGAGGTGGCAAAGGAACGCTCGCAACTGCAGGTGCCGGTTGCAACGGCGGAGGTGGCAAAGGAACGCTCGCAACGGCAGGTGCCGGTTGCAACGGCGGAGGTGCCAATGGAACGCTGGCAACGGCAGGTGCCGGTTGCACCGGCGGCGGCGCTTGAATCACAGGTTTCGGCGGGGCCGGCGGCGGTACGGCAACCGGTGCCGGTTTTGCAGCAGGAGGAACTGCGGTCCCCGAAGCCATGGAGGTCGGTGCGGCCGCTTTCGGCGGAGAAGGTACGGCGGGCTGCGCCGCTACCTTATGAGCAGGAACGGGCTGAGCCAGCGGAGGAGCTGCTGCGGAAGGAGGAGCGGACTGAGCCTGCGGAGAAGGTGCCGCAGGGGGAGGAGCGGAAGTCCCCACCTCCTTTTTTTTCTGCGCTTCGAAATAATTAATGCGGTCCAGAAAAGCAACGACGTAAACATTCGCCGGATCCAACTTCTTCGCTCGTTCAATCTCTGTGCGAGCTTCATGAAATTTGGACTCCTTCAAAAAGCGGTCTGCTGCCAGAAGGCATTGCTTTGCCGCAGCTTTGTCTGGAGTTGCCGAAGGAGCATTCATGAAAGTTTGTTAGGAGTTCTCGTCAAAAGACCCGACCGTGGACCAATGCCCAAAAAAATATCCTGCCGATAAATCAAATTTCTCATCAAATACTTCGTGACGATAGCGCACGACCGACAACGCTATGCACAGAAGAGTAGATTTTTAGAAGTTGAAGATCGGCGTTGTCGTGCACCCAGAGGGAGTCGAACCCCCAACCCTCAGATTCGAAGTCTGATGCTCTATCCAGTTGAGCTATGGGTGCAAGCTTAATTCTGCTGCAAATATGTTTAGCTCAATCCCGCCGCTCTTTGGCGGGATTGAGCTATGGGTGCAATTTTCGACGTAAAATATACAAAACTTTGTGAGGGAAGGCAAGGAAATGAGGGGATCGTCCCATTCACTTTGTGGGTGAAAACACTTAGTTTACTTCCCTCAGGTTAAATTGCATTCTCGCATCTTCAGCGTAAATCTCTCATTGAATGAGAAAAACAGGAAACCTACACCCGGTGGTGTGAATATTCGCTTCATTCTGCGAATCATAATCGCTTTGAAAGACAGGAATTTTCACGTACCATATGATTATCAGGCAACAATGTCGGCGCATAACAACGGACTCATGGCATTGACAATTCATCAAGTATCTTCCATCGCCCACTCGTATTTGGAGCCGTACCGTACGCTCAAGCGCCCATTGGAACATCAGAAGGCGGGCATTTTTGTAGCGGAGGGAGAGAAAGTGGTCCGTCGATTGCTTGAAAGCAGGATCCGGATTATTTCGATACTCCTCACCGAAGAATGGTTTGCAGCATATCGAACGCTGCTGGAGTCAAGAGGCGAAGAAATCGATGTCTACCTTGCCGGGAAGGAATTGATGGAGACGATCGTCGGTTTCCCATTGCACAAAGGAATCATGGCAGTGGCGAGAATTCCCGGGAGGACAACGCTGCAGGAGGCCATCGCCGCATCGGCGCAGCCATTCTTCTTCATTGCGGTGGACGGGGTGATGAATTCGGAGAACATGGGGGTCATTGTACGGAATTGCGCCTCGTTCGGCGTAAGCGCATTGCTCGTCGGCGAAACATCCTGCGACCCATATTTACGGCGAGCGGTCCGCAACTCAATGGGCAATGTCTTTTCGCTTCCGCTGGTATATCTTTCCTGTATCACGGAAGAGTTAGAAGAAATCCGGACTCGCTACCACGTGACGATCGTTGCGGCGCATCCCCGGGAAAAAAGCAGTGAGATCGGTTCAGTAGATTTCTCGGGAAATTGTTGTGTAGTGCTGGGGGGCGAGGGGCACGGAATTTCGGAACAAGTTCTTGAAGCGAGCGACATTCAGGCAACGATCCCGATGCATGCGGGGGTGGACTCGCTGAACGTCGCCAGTGCAAGCGCCGTCATTATGTACGAGGTGCAGCGGCAGCGCGAACTACGCGGGCGTTGACCTCTTCTCTTGTGTCTGTTATGGAATCATTCTCCCTTGGTCTTGCATGGAACTGGCAGTACGATTCCGACTTTATCGCCGGAATCGAAAATGCCTGCATTCATCTCGGTTTGACGACATACCGGATAGAGCCATCGAATGTCTTCGAAACGCTTCACCGGCTCCGCTCGGGGGAAATTGCATTTCAGACCTTCCTCGACCGTGCATCGGATGACGACGAAGCATTCCTGCCGCTTGTCCGGCATCTCGCGAGATCGTCCACGCGTTTTTACAACCTGCACGACCATGTCGACAAGGCGAAAGACAAGGCGACGATGCATTTGGAGTTCATTACCAATGGACTTTACGTGCCGTATACGATCATCATATCGCCGTATAACAAGAAGAAGGAACTGGAGCTGAGTCTTTCGGAGCTCGCGAAACTCGGGAGGCCGTTCATCATCAAACCGGCAAACACCACCGGCGGAGGAACCGGAGTCGTCCTTGGCGCTGAGAGCCTGAAGGACATCATCGAGACCCGGCAGCATCATAAAAACGACAAGTATCTTCTGCAGGAGACTGTCCGACCGAAAATTCTTGACGGTGGCAAAGCCTGGTTCCGCGTTCTGTACGCTTTTGGCGAGATCATCCCCTGCTGGTGGGATGACGTCACCCATGTTTACCGAATCCTCGACAAACAGGACGAGGAACGCTGCGGGCTTGGAGGATTGCGGGATTCGGCGAGGAAGATCCAGAAGGTCTGCAGCCTCGATTTTTTTTCCTCCGAGATCGCCGTAACTGAAGAAAATGTCTTTGTCGTGGTCGACTATGTGAATGAAGTGTGCGATATGCGGCTGCAGTCGAAGCATGTCGACGGCGTACCCGACGAGGTCGTGCAGAAGATACAGCTGCTCATCGCCAAAGAAACGGAAAAGGTTTGTTCCTCCACCAACAACAATGCCGGATAGGCGACTGCATCCGGCATTGTCATCGAAGACCGTCCCTCACATTTCACATCATCGCATCACACTGCGACCTTTGGAAGATGCTTCATCGCTTCGTCGATGGCCGCTGACGGGTACTCAAAATCCTGAAGCTTGCCCTGATGGTACTGCTCGTACGCCATCATATCGAAATGACCGTGTCCCGAAAGGTTGAACGCGATGACCTTCTTCTCCCCCGCCTGTTTGCACTTCAGCGCTTCATTGATCGCGACGCGAATCGCGTGAGCCGACTCCGGCGCCGGAATGATCCCCTCCGCCTGCGAAAACTTCACGGCCGCCTCGAAAGTTTCAAGCTGATTCACCGCTTGCGCTTCGATGTCTCCATGGTCGACCAGCGCGCTGACGCTCGGCGCCATGCCATGGTAACGCAGGCCACCCGCATGAATTCCTGGCGGCATGAACGTGTGACCGAGCGTGTGCATTTTAACGATCGGAGCCATTGCAGCCGTGTCGCCGTAATCGAACGTGTATTTTCCCTTTGTGAGGCTCGGACACGATGCCGGTTCGACCGCGATGATGCGGGCCTTTTTTCCGTTCGTGAGATTTTGATGGACAAAAGGAAAAGCGAAGCCGGCAAAATTTGAGCCTCCTCCGGCGCAGCCAATGATGATATCCGGATACTCGCCCGCCATTTCCATCTGTTCGAGAGCCTCGATGCCGATCACCGTTTGGTGCATGAGAACATGGCCGAGCACGGAACCGAGGCTGTATTTTTTTGCTCCGCCGCTGGTCGCTGCCGCTTCGACAGCTTCGGAAATTGCCATTCCGAGGGAGCCCTGAGAATCCGGATGCTCGGCAAGCACTTTTTTCCCGAATTGAGTTCTCTCCGTCGGACTTGCATACACCCGCGCTCCAAAATTCTCCATAATGATACGGCGATACGGTTTTTGATGGTACGAGACTTTCACCATGTACACTTCCAGGTCAAGCCCAAAAAAATTGCATGCCATCGCAAGTGCAGAACCCCACTGCCCGGCGCCGGTCTCGGTCGTAAGCGCTTTCGTCCCCGCTTCCTTATTGAAAAAAGCCTGCGGCACAGCGGTGTTCGGTTTATGCGAGCCGACGGGGCTGACGCCTTCATATTTGTAATAGATATGCGCCGGTGTGCCGAGCGCCTTTTCCAGACGGATCGCGCGATGGAGCGGAGTCGGGCGCCACAATTTATAGACCTCTCTTACCGGCTCAGGGATTTCGATCCAGCGGTCGGTGCTTACTTCCTGCATGATCAGGTTCATGGGAAACAGCACGCTGAGGAAGTCGGGCGTCACCGGCTGCATCGTTCCGGGATGCAGGACGGGAGCCGGCGGCACCGGCATGTCGGCATTGATGTTGTACCATGCTTTCGGAATTTTTCTTTCGTCGAGTAGAAATTTTTGCTGTTCGCTCATAGAGCTGCTCCGTCAAATAATGTGAAGTGATGACAATACAATCGCTGATGGCAAAGTGCATGCGCCGGCGCACTTCCATCATCAAAAATCGAAGATGAATGTTTACCGAAACAATTTGAAGTTTCTGGAAAGAGGCGATCTACATCGCAGGAGTGAATCGTTCACCGGCGGCTTCATGACGGCCGGACCGCCACAGCGCGCCGGAAGGGAACCTCTGCCGGAAACTGTCCCGATAGAAATTCCCACCATGGCATTGATTATACGCATGAAAAGTAATCGTTTTTGAAGGGAATGTCAAACAATCGGAAATTATGAGACCGATGTATGACGCAAACGTTGATCCTCTGCCGGGAGAGTCGGAAGCCGACGTTGATCTAGCTATTGTTGTTACATGGGAGAACTATTTCTCACCGCATGCTTGACTTTCAAACGAGCCTTTAATACATTAGCATTCAACGCGTTGTAAGCTATTCAACGACACACCATCATGTTGAACTATCGTTCGGAGGATCTATGGCTTCCTGGATACCCAACATGGCGAGAGTAACAGCTCGTCAGGCAGTTGGCTTTGTGGCACTCATCGCGTTTGTCGGCCTGATCGGATGCGGTGGTTCATCGGAGACGACGCAGACGGAAGCGAACAAGACCGATACCACAGCGGTTCGCACGGATACCACGATGATCGCGCATGATACGACAGCCGTTGTGGCAGCCCCTGAAACAACGACAGTGATGCAGGCTCCTCCGACAAAAGAGGAAATGCTACAGCAGCAAATCGAGGAAATTAAGACCGAAAATATCCAGCTCCAGCAAAAACTGGATGCTGCCGACCAGAAAAATAAAGATCTCATGGCCAAGGTTTCGGATCTTGAGGCCGCCCAGGCTGCAACACAGGAAAAAACGGCCAAATCTTCAGCCATGCCGAAGAAGATGCCGATGGGAAAATCGCCGGCCGGCAAATCGGCGAGCGCCGATATTCAACATTATGAAGGAGCGGTGTCGCTCGCGAAGGAACGGAAGTTCAAGGAGGCTATCAGCGAATTCCAGTCGCTGCTTGACGGCGGGATCAAATCGGACTATGCCGACAATTGCCATTATTGGATAGGACTGTGCCTGTACGGATTGCACGATTACAAGCCAGCCATTCAACAGTTCCAGGAGGTCTTGAGGTTCAAGATTTCGGAGAAGAAAGATGACTCCCAATTTATGATCGCCCAGACGTACGACCGGATGGGAGACCATCAGCAGGCGCAGGTCGAGTATAAAAAATTCGTCGAGTTGTATCCCAACAGTGAATATTTGGGACGGGCAAAAGCAAAGATAAAGTGATCTTGTACCGCTCAACAAAAAAGGCCGGCTTCGATCTCTCGACGCCGGCCTTTTTGTTTTCCGCCTCATCGGACGCTCATTGAAACCGCATCACGCCTTTCAGATCGACCACATCGAATTCCTCTTCAAGCCGCCGCAAAAAATGAATCAACACCTGGGCCGTTGCGTAGGCATCGCCGGCGGCACGGTGCCGTTGAGAATTTTCAATTCCCAATTGCTTGGCAACCGGCCCGAGGGATTTGCTTCTGAGGTTCGGAAGCAAATGACGCGCAAGCTTACATGTGCAGAGGACGGGGTTCTCAATTTTCCCGATTCTCCCCTTTGCCAGCGTGCTGTTCACAAACCCCAGATCGAAGGGAGCGTTGTGCGCCGTGAAAACCCCATCCCCAAGAAATTCTGAAATCGCGGGCGCAACGAGGTCCGCGGTCGGAGCATCGGCAACCATGGCATCATCGATGCCCGTCAACGCCGTGATGTCGTCCGGAATCGGCAGCAGCGGATTGACGAGCGTGGTGTACTCACCCCACAACAGGCCGTTGCGGACCTTGACCATTGCGATCTCTGTGATGCCGCCGTCGCGCGGTGAAAAGCCGGTCGTTTCCACGTCGACAACAACGAACGTCGTTGCGGCAATCTTTTGGTTCAAGAGATCTGTCGAATCGGCGGCCATTAGAGGGATCGTCCGTTGAGAAATTCTGTGCAGAGGGAGACATCTTCTTCGCTTCCGATGAAGAGTGGAGTTTTTTGATGAAGGGTCTCGGGAACGATGTCGAGGATCCGCCGCCGGCCGTCAGTGGCCGCTCCGCCTGCTTGTTCCATGATGAAAGATACCGGGTTCGCTTCGTACATCAGACGGAGCTTTCCCTGAGGATAACGAGCGTCCCCGGGGTACAAAAATATTCCCCCGTATAACAGCGTTCGATGGATGTCCGCAACCATCGAGCCGATATACCTTCCCGAGTACGGTCTCCCCGTTTTTTTATCCTCTTCCTGTAAGTATTTTATGTACTTCTTCACCCCGTCATTCCAGTACCGGTAATTCCCTTCATTCACGCTGTAGATTTTCCCCCGCTTGGGAACATGGATGTCTTCATGGGACAAAAGAAATTCGCCGATGCTCGGGTCGAGGGTGAAGCCGTGCACTCCGTCGCCGGTGGTATAGATGAGCATGGTGCTCGATCCGTAGACGACATAACCGGCCGCGACCTGCTTGTACCCCGGTTGAGTGCAGTCGGCCAGGGTCCCTTTTCCCGAATTTGACACCCGCCGGTAAATGGAGAAAATCGTGCCGATCGTGACGTTGACGTCGATATTAGAGGATCCATCGAGCGGGTCAAATAAGAGAACGTACTTCCCTTTTGGATAATCGTCGGGAATGTGGAGCACCCCTTCGTTCTCCTCGGAGGCCATGACACAAAGATGGCCGCCGTGATCCATGGCCTTGTAGATCGCTTCGTCGGCGAAAACATCCAGCTTCTTGACGACATCGCCGTGGATATTTTCCTTCCCGGCAAGGCCGAGGATATTGACCAATCCGGCTTTGCTTACCTCGCGCCAGATCACTTTGATTGCAAGCGTCAAATCCCTCAGAAGCGCGGAGAAATGTCCCGTCGCGCCCGGATGCTGCCGCTCTCCTTCGATAATGTGGCGCTCGATGGTGATGACTTTGTTGGCCATAATGATTGCGCAGATGGCGCAGATTTAGCGCAGATGGCACATTGCGCAGATGGCAGATCGCGCAGATGGCAGATCGCGCAGATGGCAAATTCTGCAGCGGGCAGATTGCAAATCATCTGAGAAATCTGCAATCAGCGTGCAATCAGGTAAATCTGCGGCATCAAAATTTTATTCTACTTCCTGTTCCTTGTACTGCAGTTGGTACAGTTTGTAATAAATTCCCCCAAGGGCAAGCAGCTGTTGGTGTGTGCCGGATTCGCGGATCTCTCCCTTGTGCATCACTATGATCTTGTCCGCGCTCTGGATCGTGGAAAGGCGATGTGCGATAACGATTGAACTTCTTCCTGCCAATAATTTCTTGATGGCAGATTGGATGAGTAATTCGGTCTGCGTATCGACACTGGACGTTGCCTCGTCCAGTACCAATATTTTCGGGTTGTATGCGAGCGCGCGGGCAAAAGAAAGCAATTGTTTCTGGCCGACGGACAATGTCGACCCGCGCTCTTTTACCGCTTCGTCGTATTTCCTGGGCATCGCTTCGATGAATTGATCCACGCCGACAAATCGCGCCGATTCTTTCACGCGGTCGAACGAAATATCCTTATTGCCCAAGCTGATGTTCCCTTTAATATCCCCGGAAAAAAGAAAGACATCCTGCAGGACGACGGCGATGTGCCTTCTCAGATCCTCTGTTTTCAGGTCCTTGATATTGAAATCATCGACAAGAATTTCCCCCTTCTGGACTTCGTAAAAACGCGAGAGCAAGCTGATGATGGTCGTCTTGCCCGCTCCCGTATGACCGACAAAAGCCACGGTCTCGCCCGGAAGCATCGTGAATGAGACATTCTTCAGCACCCAGTCCTCGCCGCTGTACGCAAACCAGACATTGCGAAATTCGACTTTGCCTCGCATCGCCGGCAAAGGAACCGGCGCCTCAGGATTCTTAAGGATGCTTTGATCATCCAGCAGCTTGAAGATCCGCTCCGATGACGCCATCGCCGTCTGCATAATATTGTACTTTTCGGAGAGGTCGCGGATGGGACGCCAGAACATTTCGTTGAACTGCAGGAATGCCATGATCGTCCCGATCGTCACTTTTCCTTCGAGCGTTTTCCCCCCCGCGTACCAAACGATGAGGCCGACCGCAACGGCGCCGATGATATCGACGGCGGGATAGAACACCGCATAGTAGAAGATTGAACGGATATTCGCATCGCGGTGCGCGGCATTCAATCCATCAAATTGATCGTATGCTTTCTTCTCGCGGTTGAAAATCTGGTCGACGATCATTCCCGTGATATGTTCCTGCATGAACGTATTGATCTTCGCGATCTGAATACGGACGTCGCGGTATGCTTCGCGCGCTTTCTTCCTGAACAGAAATGTGCCGTAGAAAAGGAACGGAAGAACGCTGAGCGAAACCACCGCGAGCTGCCAGTTCATCGAAAACATGAACCACAGGATCCCGCCGATCATGAACACGTCGCTGAAGACCATCACGATGCCGGACGAGAACATTTCATTCAGCACTTCGACGTCGTTGGTCACCCGCGTGATCAGCCTTCCGATCGGATTTCTGTCGTAGAACTTCAATGAAAGATTCTGCAGATGCCTGAAGAGCTCCATCCGCAGGTCGAAGATCGTCCGCTGGCCGATCCATTGGGTAAGGTAGGAATTGAAATACTGCGTCACTCCCCGGAGCATCAGGACCGTCAAAAATTCGAGCGCGGTGACAAGCAATCCCTGCTCGTCATGGTTTTTGATGTTCACATCGACGGCGATCTTCGTAAAATACGGCCTCACCGCTTCCAGGGCAGAGACCACCATGCTCAACACGATGCCGAGCGCCACATACCATTTGTAGGGACGGAGGTAATGAAGCAGCCGCTTCATTAATTTTCCGTCGTATGCTTTACCGAGAATCTCTTCTTCGTGCATGGACCAAACAATTGAAAAATGATGAATGAACGGTCAACAATTCCTTCGTATCAGAGTTCTTCGAGTTCCTTTTCAAGCAATTGCTTATAGTGGAGGTTCGCATAAATGCCGCCGCGATCGACAAGCTCCTCGTGCTGCCCCTGTTCGACAATTTCGCCTTTATCCATTACAATGATCATGTCCGCGTCCTTCACCGTGGAAATTCTATGGCTGATGATGATGCTCGTCCGGTTCTCCATGACATTGCGAAGGCGTTTAAGGATCGCCTCTTCCGTATAGGTGTCCACCGAAGACAGGGCGTCGTCGAGGATCAGGATCTTGGGCTCGCGGAGCACAGCCCGCGCAATGCTTGTTCGCTGCTTCTGGCCGCCCGAAAGGGTGATGCCCCGTTCGCCGAGCGTCGTGTCAAATTGCTGCGGAAAGTCGTTGATATCCTTCGCGATCTGCGAAATCTCCGCCGCCTCGCGAATTTGTTCGTGCGAGATCCCATCCACGCCGTAACTGATATTCTCGGAGATCGATTCGGAAAACAAAAACGTCTCCTGCGGAACGCAGCCCACGTGGGACCGGAGCACTTCCAACGGGATCTTTTTGATATTGATCCCGTCGATCAACAGCTCCCCCTCGGTCACGTCATACAACCGCGGCAGCAAATTGACGAACGTGCTCTTTCCGGAGCCGGTGTATCCGACGACGGCAAGGGTGGTCCCTTTCGGAATCTTCAGGCTGATATTCTTCAACGTCGGGGAGGCGACTCCCTTGTGCGTGAACGACACATTTCTAAATTCAATTTCTCCGTCGATGTGCTTGATGAGAATATCCGTCTCCTCCGAATCTCTGATTTCCGGCACGGTGTCGAAGATCTTCGCGAGCCGTTCCATCGACGCCGCTCCCTGCTGGATGATATTTGTCACCCAGCCAAAGGCGATCATCGGCCAGATCAGCATCGAGAGGTACGTGAAGAACGCGGTCAGCGTTCCGATCGTGATCCTCCCCGCAATGACCTGGATGCCGCCAAAATAGACGGTGATGACGAGCGAGATGCCGACGAGCATGTACATCAGCGGCCACATCACCGACTGCGCTTTTGCAAGCACGAGGTTTTTCTTCAAATAGTCCCAGCTCAGGTTTTCAAACAGGCCGATCTCGTACTCTTCCCGCACGTACGCCTTGACGACCCGGATGCCCGAAAGATTCTCCTGCGCCCGTGTTGTCAGCAGTGAATACTGTTCCTGCCGTTCGTTGAACTTTGCGTGAATGATCTGGCCGAGCTTATAGACAGCATACGAGATGAGCGGAAGCGGGACCAGAGCGATCATCGTGAGCGACCAATCCTTCACGAACATCAGCGTCAGAGCCATCGAGAACGTCATGAAGGTATCCGACGGATACATAATGCCGGGGCCGAGGGTGTTGCGTACCGCTGCAATGTCGTTCGTCGCGTGCGCCATGAGGTCGCCGGTCGGCGTATTCTGGAAGTAATTCAGGGGAAGCTTCTGAATGTGCGCGAGAAAATCGTTACGCAGGTCATACTCGATCTTGCGCGAAACGACGATGATCGTCTGCCGCGTCAGGAATGTCATGAACCCGGCAACGAGGG
Source organism: Bacteroidota bacterium (assembly GCA_035506275.1). Taxonomy (NCBI): domain Bacteria; kingdom Pseudomonadati; phylum Bacteroidota; species Bacteroidota bacterium. The sequence continues at coordinate 228,930 of DATJPT010000019.1, read as the reverse complement.
CGAAACCGACGATCAACGCTGCATCCCTGAAGAGTTTGGAGGACTCTAGCACACCGGTTTCGACCCCCTGCTTGATGGTATCAACGGCATGCCCGATGAACAGCGGCGTCGCAACGACAAAGAGGTTGCTGACGACGACGGTGCAAACGCCCCAGAAGAGCGTTCTCTTGTATTTCGCCAGATAGGGGCGGAGACGAAGGAGAGACTTCATAGAAACATGAAAAAGTAAAGTTTAAGAATGAAAAATATGAAGCGACGTTTTGAAGTTAACAAGCTTTTTCATTCTATAACGGCAAATTTCGTATACGGATGCAGCACCTTAGGTAGAACAATTTTGCCTTCAGGCGTCTGATAATGTTCCAGGAGCGCTGCGACAACCCGCGGGAGCGCCAGCGCAGATCCGTTCAATGTGTGGACAAACTCCTGTTTTCCCGTCTCGGTCGACCGATACTTGATGTTCATTCTACGTGCCTGGAACGCTTCAAAATTGCTGCACGAAGAAACCTCAAGATACTTTTTCTGACCGGGGGCCCAGACTTCCAGGTCGTATTTTTTTGTCTGTGTGAACCCCATGTCCCCGGTGCACATCAACAGGGTGTGATAGCTCAGACCTAACAATTGCAGCAGGTGTTCCGCATCCTGCCGGAGACGCTCCAGTTCATCATACGATGCCGACGGAAGTACAAATTTCACCAGCTCGACCTTGTCGAACTGATGGAGCCGGTTCAGACCGCGCACATCCTTGCCGTACGAGCCGGCTTCACGCCGGAAGCAGGGGGTGTATGCCGCATACTGGATCGGAAGCGCCTTCTCTTCAAACACTTCTTTTCTGTGAAAGTTCGTTACGGGGACCTCCGCAGTGGGTATAAGGTAAAAACCGTCCCGTTCCGCGAAATACATCAGGTCTTCTTTGTCCGGAATTTGGCCCGTTCCCCGCGCGCTCTCTTCATTGATGACGACCGGAGCGCCGAGTTCCTCGTAGCCCCGCTCGGCAGCCTGGTCGAGAAAGAAGTTTATGAGCGCACGCTCGAGCATTGCTCCTTTTCCAACATAAAACGGGAATCCGGCGCCGGAGACTTTTGCCCCCCGTCCGAAATCGATAATGCCGAGCTTCTCGGCGAGATCCCAATGGGGCTTCAGCTCAAAATCGGCAGCGGGTCTCTCCCCCCACGAAAATATTTCTTTGTTGTCGAGGGGCGTCGCGCCGACCGGCACGGACGAGTGGGGGATGTTCGGAACCGTGAGAAGCAATCCGTCCAGCCGCTCCTGCACGACTTTCAACTCTTCATCGATCGCCTGGATTCTCTCTTTGACCTGATTCATTTCCGCGATCGCGGCAGAAGCGTCCTGCTTCGTCCTCTTCATCTCTCCGATCTTTGCCGAAACCTCGTTTCGTCGTGCCTTGAGCGTCTCCCCTTCCTGAATAAATCCCCGGCGCTGTTCATCCGCCGAGATGATCTCGTCGATATTGTCGACTTCGCGCTTGGCTTTGATCCCCTCTTTTACGAGGGCTGTATGTTCCCGAATATATTTTAGGTCTATCATTGTCGTTTGGATAATGATGTTACGATGCCCGATGAGGCATGCAACCGTTCATCGTCATTTGTTGACCGCTCGCTGTCACTGCGTCACCTGCATTGTCACCAGAAGCGCCTCGCCAGAGTCGCCGAACTTCACTTTTTCGACGGCAACGGGTTCAAGCTTTTGATTTTTCATCGCATAGACCTGCTGCCACGACTTTTGTGCTGATTCCTGAAGGGCATTTGCCGCGAGAAATTGTTCCTGCATTTTTGACGCGGCTCTTCCCGAAAGGGATTCGCAGAAATTTCCGCAGACGATCACCGGAACGTTATCGTACGACTGCGCGATCGAAATGATGGCCTGCGTTTCGCTCACGCGCATGGAAGAAGATTCGTCGTCAAGTTCCGTCGACGATATGCCGACTTCCTTCAATCCGACATCGATCACGCCGAACGTGAGAGACCGACGCACTTTGCCTTCCTCGACGGGAAGGGGCTGCACCGCCGTTTGCTTGACAGGATAGGTACTGAACAATGCATTCCCCGAATCATAGCCTTCAAAGTACCGGGCCTTGCCGAAAAAGTTGTACATCTCGGTTTGTTTGGCAAGTTCCTGAACAGCGTCGAAATCGGTCTTCCCTTCCTGAGGTCTTTCGATCTGCTGGACCGCTACGATATCGGCGCCGGTCGATTTAATGACCTTCGACAATTTTCGGACATCGCTTTTCCCCTTTAAGGTATGACGGGCATTCACCGATAAAATTTTGAACGTTGCGGTGAGCGGCCTATTCCCTGCAGGCGGAGGCGTCGCCGCTGTCTCCTTTGTCGAACTGCACGAGGTTATGATGAACGCAACAACGAGAGGGGCGGCCGGAAAAGCGAACGCAGTCAAACGATGGAAGAGGGGCGTCATGGGTATTCTAATTTAATGTCAGATGGACGAGTTCCCGTTTCATCAATTCAAGGCCTTCCGCCAGCGTCATCGGGCGGAAGTCCAGTTCTTTTTCTGCTTTTGCCGTGACCAGGCTTGTGACCAGCGGACGCTGGGCAATTTGATTGAGTTCGACCGATTTCACTTTTTGGATGAGCGCAGGATTCAGCCCGAAAATTTCAGCTGCCTTCACGGCGAATTCATTTCTGCTGACTGCGTTTGCGCCCCCGATATGATAGAGGCCCGGACGATCACGCTCGATCACTTTGACCACACCCGACGCAAGGTCGCCGACATGGGTCGGGTTGGCGATCTGATCGTCCACGCAGCGGATGTTTTTTCCCTCTCTTAGACTGTTGATGACCCACAGCGCAAAATTATTTTTTATGTTGATGCCGGTACCGTAGACGACGATGGTCCTCAGGATCGCCGCCGGAATTCCGGCGGCAAGGATGACGTTCTCCCCCGCCTGTTTCGTCTTGCCGTAATAGTTGATCGGGTTGACCCGGTCGGTTTCCTTGTACGGCCCGTTCTTTCCGTCGAAGACATAGTCCGTCGAAATATGGATGAGCAGGCTGTTGATCCGGCGGGCAATCTCCACCAAATTTTCAACGCCGACGACGTTCACCTTCCATGCAAGCTCGCGCTGCGTCTCGCAGGCATCAACATTCGTCATCGCCGCGGCATTCACGATAATGTCGGGACGGAAACTCGAGACAAGGCTTTTGACGTCCCCCTTGTTCGTGATGTCGAGCTGGGTGTAATCGAAAAGGTGCCGATCGAGGACGAACTGACGATGATGCGACGTGTTGAGCACCTCATATTCGGTCTCATACCCGAGTTTCAGCGCTAAGCGCTGGCCGAGAAGCCCGTTGCTGCCGCAAATGAGAACCCGTTTCATTTTCCGTTCTCGCCCGATGTCTTAAATTTTGACAGACGATCAATCTCCTCCGACCCGGAATTCTCGCTGTTCGCCGCCGCGACTTCATTGGCGAACTGCGCGGCCTGCTCGATGCGCTTCGACTTGCAGTATTGATACAAGAACGCAGAACCGAAAACATCTCCGCATCCTGTCGGATCCTTTGAACCGGTGGGGATCCCGGGAATATCCTTTCGCATGAGATGCTTATGCTCCTGTTGGAAGACCGTCACGCCTCTTGCCCCTCGAGTCACGCACAGGGCGTTCACCATTAACGGCAGCATCTGTTTGGCAAGCATCTCTTCATTGTACTGTTCGACCGTCAGTCCGGCCGCTTCCTCTTCATTCATTTGCACGGAGTTGACCATAAAACACCAGCGCCGCCATTCAGACAGGGCCCGGCGATAACGGGTGGCGTCGGAGTTCACTCCAAGCGTCAGGCAGTGCACGTCGAGATGAATCGGCGTATTCTTCGGCCTCACCGCGAGCCGGATCTGGTCAAGCGTGTCAAGCGTAATGTCCGCGCCGGAGATCATATCCAAAAAAATTCCGTGGACGGAGAGGAACGGTTCGATGCGCGAATACGGAATCGGCGATGAAATGTGCTTCGAGCATTCGGTTCTGGTCTCCTGATTGCTGTAATAAAGATGGACCTGATTCGTTTCCCCCTGGAATGAAAAGATCCCGTCCGTGTTGACGTTCGGATATTTCATCAATGCTTGTTTGACGGCCTCGAACTCTTTTTCTCCCACGCCGAAGACCGGAAATATCGTATCCGCATCCGATGCGATATTCGCCAGTGCCATAACGGCGAAATAGATCCCTCCGTACCCCTGCTTCTCCGTACCGTCGGGCCGATGAATGACGTCGAGACACAAATGTCCGATGACCGTAAGTTTCACGTTTATTTCTTGTAGATTGATTTCGGGTCAAACACGATATCGTTCGATTCCTTGAAAGCGTTGCCGCCGTCGACGATCTCACGGAAAAAGCATGTCCGATGACCCGTGTGACATGCCGCTCCTCCAACCTGGTTCACTTTCAACAGCACCACGTCTCCATCGCAGTCAACATGAACGGAGCGAACCTCCTGGATGTTTCCCGACTCTTCTCCCTTCATCCAGAGTTTTTTCCTCGAACGGCTCCAGTACGTCGCGCGTTTGGTCTCAAGGGTAGCGCGGAGGCTCTCCTTGTTCATCCAGGCCATCATCAGAATTTCGCCGGACTTTTCTTCCTGAGCGATAGCAGGGATCAGCCCATCTGAGTCGAATTTTAATTGGTCTATTATCTTCATAGGATTTTCTGTACCCTGCGCCTTGTTCTGCCTCGTTCTAGTTCCGCATCAAAATATCTTTCGAAAGGAGGTATTCTTTTGCTTCCTTGATCGCGTATTGCCGGAAATGAAAGATCGATGCGGCCAGAACCGCATCGGCGTGCCCTTCATGAAGGGCGGCGAACAAATGGTCAAGTGATCCGGCGCCGCCGCTCGCAATCACCGGGATTTTGACCGCCGCGGTGACAGCGCGCAGGAGTTCGATATCGTACCCATCCTTCGTCCCGTCACGGTCCATGCTCGTGAGAAGAATCTCGCCGGCGCCGAGCGATTCAACTCTGTGCGCCCATTCGACCGCGTCGAGTTCCGTTTCGGTCCTCCCCCCGTTAATGAAAACTTTCCAATTGTTCCCCGATGGATTCCGCTTCGCATCGATCGCAACGACAATGCACTGAACGCCAAACCGTTCGGCCCCGTCCGAGATCAGGGCCGGATGTTTGACCGCCGCCGTGTTGACGCTGATCTTATCAGCGCCGCTCCGGAGAATCTCGCGCATATCGTCCGCGGTCCGGATCCCGCCGCCGATGGTGAACGGAATGAAGACCTCTTCCGCCGTCCGGCGAACGACGTCCAGCATCGTCGACCGGTTGTCGGACGACGCAGAGATGTCGAGGAACACCAGCTCGTCCGCCCCTTCGGCGTCGTAAAACTTCGCCTGGGCGACCGGATCGCCGGCATCGATCAAATCGACAAAATTAACGCCTTTCACGACGCGCCCCTTGTCGACATCTAAACACGGTATGATTCTTTTGGCAAGCATAGTTCAATCTGCCATCTTCAATGAACGGCTCACCCGATCACTGTTGATTGTTCATTGTTGGTTGCTCAGATCCTCCTCGTCGGTCCGAGGTCGTCGAGCACCTTCTCGTTCAGCCGCCAAAGCGCCTGGCACGGAAATTTATTTTCATACAGCGCCTTGCCGACGATGACGGAATCGACGCCGAATTTCTCCAGCTCCTGCATCCGTATCAGATCCTTGAAGCCGGAAATTCCTCCCGACGCGGTGATCTTGAGCTCCGTTTTCTCGGCCATCTCCTTGATCGCGTCGAAATTCGGCCCCGTCAGCATTCCGTCCCTGGCGATGTCGGTATAGACGATCCTGAAAACGCCGAGCTCTTTCATCTTTAGCGCAAGCGAAATTGCATCGACGCCGGAATCGTGCTGCCATCCTTTTGTCATTACGACGCCGTTCCTGGCATCGATGCCGACGGCGATTTTTCTCGCCCCAAAATCCTGTATCACACGCCGAACAAGCTCGGGGTCTTCGATCGCAGCGGTCCCCAAAACGACGCGATACACGCCTATCTCGAAAAGCTCTCGAATTTCCTCATACCGCCGGATGCCCCCTCCCAGTTGGACCGGGATGTCCACCGCATCGACAATTTTTCTTATCGCCTCGAGGTTCTTCAACTGTCCTTCGAACGCCCCGTCAAGGTCGACGACGTGGAGCGTCTTCGCGTTTTCCCCCCGCCACAGGATCGCCATTTTTGCGGGGTCGTCGGAATAGATCTTCTCCGTACCCGGTTCCCCCTGCACCAGCCGTACGCACTTTCCGTCCTTAATGTCGATAGCGGGAAGGATTAAGATCATCGCTTACAATTCGGAAAAGTTCTTCAACATCTGGAGTCCGGCTGTCTGGCTTTTCTCCGGATGGAATTGGATGCCGAAGATCAGCTCTTTTTGCACGACGGACGTAAAATGGAAACCGTATTCTGTCGTCGTCAACGTCACCGTCTCCTTCGGCTGCGCATAATACGAATGGACAAAATAGACAAAACTCTTGTCAATGACCGAAGCCAGAATTTTCGACGGACGCTGTATTTCCATCTGGTTCCAGCCGATGTGCGGGACTTTTACCGTGTTCGGAAAAAGCTGCACATCGCCGGCAATGAGGTTCAACCCGTCGTGCATGCCGTTTTCGGAGCTGCGGGTGAACAAGAGCTGCATTCCAAGGCAGATCCCGATCAGCGGCTTCCCGGCTTTTGCACCCGAGCAAATCAATTCGTCGAACCCAAGTGCTTTGATGTTCTCCATCGCCTGGCCGAAGGCGCCGACCCCCGGCAGGACAAGTTTGTCCGCGCGGGAAAGTTCCTTCGCATCGCTCGAGATGAACGCCGGCGCACCGACCTTCTCGAATGCTTTCTGGACAGAACGGAGGTTGTTGAGTTTGTAGTCGATGATGCCAATCATGGTTCAGTGAGCAGTGAACGGTCAACAATGAACAGTAAAAAGGGCTTATCAGTTCGGAAAAATATAAGACTTGCGCTGATTACTGTTCACTGATAACTGAGCACTGATCACAGTTTTCCTTTCGTGGATAGTACTCCTTTTACTCTTGCATCTCGTTCGCATGCAGCCCGCAGTGCGCGGGCGAGGGATTTGAACATGGCTTCGATCTTATGGTGCGTGTTCGAGCCGTAGAGAACCTCGACGTGGATGTTTGCCTTGATATTCTCGGCAAACGACTGGAAGAAATGCCTGATCATTTCCGTGGACAGATCGCCGACAGTTTTTCTGTTGAACTCCGCCTTAAAGACCAGCGCCGAACGGCCGCCGAGATCGACGACACAGCGCGCCAGTGATTCGTCCATCGGCACGTACGAGGAGCCGTATCGGGCAATGCCGGCCCGTTCCTTTAACGCCTTGCCGAACGCCTGGCCGAGCGCGATCGCGACGTCCTCCGTTGTGTGGTGATCGTCGACGTGCAAATCCCCTTTGCATTTCAATTGAATATCGAACATCCCGTGCCGGGCGAACAGCTCCATCATGTGGTCGAGAAATCCGATGCCGGTCGAGACGGTGTATTTTCCGCTTCCGTCGATGCGCAGGCTGACGGAGATGTTCGTCTCCTTGGTCTTTCGTTGGATAGTTGCGCTTCGCATAAGGCTCTTTTCTAGAAGAAAAAATAAGGACGTTCGTCTGAACGTCCATGAGCCAGTATGCAAAAAAAATGGGTGATTTTCAAGGGGAGGCGGTACAACAAAGAACGCCGACGAGCATTCATCGGCGTTCTTCGCATATTCACCGGTCGTCTGTCGATGTCAAGAACATCCGCTCGTCGAGCCGCACTGGAGGCATTTGTAGCAGCTTCCCGACCGGATCATAATGCTTCCGCATTCGGAGCACGGTGGGGCATCCGCCTGCGTCTGGAAGATGACTTTTTCGTTCGACTCTATCGCTGACGCCCTTTTCAACTCCTGCTTTGCGTCGGTCTTTTCCAACGGCTTGGTTTCCGCAACGACGGTCAAGGAGGGCTGTTCTTCCTTCGGCAGGAATTTCATGCCGAGCCAGCGGAAGATGTAATCGCAAATCGACTTTGCGATCGGAATGTCTTTGTTGTTCGTGAAGCCGGAGGGCTCGAACCGCATATGTGTGAACTTGTCCGTCAACACCTTCAGCGGAACGCCGTACTGCAGCGCAAGAGAAACCGACGTCGCCAGGGCATCCATAATGCCGGAGATCGTTGAGCCCTCTTTCGACATCGTGATGAACACCTCGCCCGGCGTGTCGTCTTCATACAAACCGACCGTAATATAGCCTTCGTGTCCGGCGATGCTGAATTTATGCGTAATGGCCTGACGTTCGTCGGGAAGCCGCCGGCGGGCCGGACGGGCTTTCGGCTTGTCGCTCTTTTCAAGGGAAGTGCTGAGGGGTTGTGTCCGCTTGCAGCCGTCACGGTAGACCGCAATCGCCTTCAACCCGAGCTTCCATGCCTCGATGTAGGCCTGCATGATCTCGTCCGGCGTTATCTCGTTCGGCATGTTGACCGTTTTTGAGATCGCACCCGACAGGAAGGGCTGGACCGCCGCCATCATCTTGATATGTCCCATATACTGGATGGAACGTTCTCCTTTAGCAGGCTTGAATGCGCAATCGAAGACCGGGAGATGATCTTCTTTTAAATACGGAGCCCCCTCGATGGTGTCGTTCTTTTCGATGTACTTGATGATATGTTCGATCTGCTCGCTGTCGTAGCCGAGTTTTCTGAGCGCTTCCGGCACGGTCTGGTTGACGATCTTCATCAGTCCGCCGCCGACCAATTTCTTGTATTTCACGAGTGCGATGTCGGGTTCGACGCCAGTGGTGTCGCAATCCATCATGAACCCGATTGTTCCCGTCGGCGCGAGAACCGTGGCCTGACCGTTGCGATAGCCGTATTCTTTGCCGAGGGCGATCGCCTCTTTCCATACTTCGCCGGAAGCGGAGAGCAATTCGGCCGGAACGTAGCCGTCGCTGATCTTGTCGGCGTACAGACTGTGCTTGGTCATCACGCTCAGCATCGGCTCGCGATTCGGCGCAAAACCTCTGAACGCCCCGATCTCCTTTGCGATGAGTGCAGATTGCTTATACGCTTCTCCGCACATGAGCGACGTCACGGCTGCGGCATACTCACGGCCGGCGTCGCTGTCGTAGGCGAGTCCGCGCGCCATCAGCAATGCGCCGAGGTTTGCGTAGCCGAGGCCGAGGGGACGAAAATCGTGGCTGTTCTTTTCAATCGCCGGGGTCGGATAGCTTGCGTTGCCGACAAAGATCTCCTGCGCCGTAATGGTAATATCGACGGCGCGCTTGAACGACTCGATGTCGAACTCGCCGTCGTTCTTTCTGAACTTCATAAGATTGAGCGATGCAAGGTTGCACGCGGAATCGTCGAGATACATGTACTCGCTGCACGGGTTCGACGAGTTGATGCGCGCGGTCGCGGATGATGTATGCCAGTTATTGACCGTCGTGTCGTACTGCATCCCAGGATCGCCGCAGAGCCAAGCTGCCTCTGCCATCTGCCGCAGCAGGTCGCGGGCACGGAACGTGTCCATCGTCTTACCGCCGCGGACGGCCTTCGTCGCCCACTCTTTATCTTCGAGAGCCGCTTTCATGAACTCATCGGTCACGCGGACGGAGTGGTTCGCATTCTGGTATGAGATCGAGTCGTACGCTCCGCCCGGCACGTTGAACCCGCCGTCGTATCCCGATTCGATCAGCGCCCACGCTTTCTTCTCCTCCTCCGCCTTGCAATTGATGAACTCGACGATGTCCGGATGGTCCGCATTCAGAATCACCATCTTTGCCGCACGGCGTGTTTTCCCCCCCGACTTAATGACGCCGGCAAACGCATCGAATCCTTTCATAAATGAAACGGGGCCCGAGGCCGTGCCGCCTCCAGACAGATGTTCGCGCGAAGAACGGAGGGTCGAAAGATTGGAACCCGTTCCCGATCCGAACTTGAAGAGTCTCCCTTCGGTGCGGGCAAGTTCGAGGATCGAATCCATGGTATCCTGCACCGAATTAATGAAGCACGCCGAACACTGCGGCCTTTCTTCGACGCCAACATTGAACCACACGGGGCTGTTGAATGCCATGTACTGGTTGACAAGCAGGAATGACAACTCATGATAGAAGACCTCGGCATCCTCTTCGGACGCAAAGTATTTCCCTTTGCGTCCCCATGTGGTCGTCGTTTTCGCCACACGGTCCACAAGCTGCCGCACGCTGCTTTCCCGTTCGGGAGTGCCGATCAAGCCGTGAAAATATTTCGATACGACGACGTTGGTCGCGGTCATCGACCATGACTTCGGAATTTCAACATTCTTTTGCTCGAAGATCTTCTCCCCTTTCTCGTTAGAAATGACAGCTGTCCGCAGTTCCCATTCGATCTCATCAAAGGGATGAACACCCGGCTTCGTAAAATACCGCTGGACTGAAAGCCCGACCGAAGCAGCAACACCTGCTGTGCGCGTACTTCCCCTCTTCTGGTCAGCGACTGCCGTTTCTTTTTCTGCCATTTCTAACTTCCTCTCTGATCTTGATAATATCGATGTAAGGTGAATTGCCTGCCGGGAAAAAGCGTTGCATCCCCCGTTCAAATAATTAACTTCCCGCCGTAAACGAGCGGGATTTTCAACTCTTGGGAACCTCTTATTTTCGGATGAACAATAGCTGGGGGGAAATCAATAGCTAACTGGTTGTGAATATAGCCGGTTAACGAATACAAGTCAAGTAAAAAATGAGAAATAATATTGGAAAGAAAAATATGGCTTGACACTACTCATTGGGCGCGGCGGGAAGTTTGACCGAATACACTTATTGCCGTTATGACCATTACCATACAAGTTCAAAATAAAAATTCGCGAATATCGGTTGAGGTCTTAACAATAAAATAATCTTGTGGAAATACAGGGGATAAATTTCGATCAATGGATTTTCCGACCTCAAAACATCTTCACGCACACAGGAATATCGTAATACTTTTTCGCATGACGTCAGGATAAGAAATATTACTCTAAAAAAAATCACACCGTTATCAAGATTACTCACTTCTCTTTATTGCGACTCAGAGAGAAAAAGTGTGCGCGATCCCCTCATTGACTTTGCCCCATTTTTTTAATAATTTTCATCCATAAAGATAAGACACGCCTTTTCCCCTATGATGACATCGTATATTCCCGTTATTCTTATGCTGGCGGCAGGGCTGACCCTCGGCATCGTTCTTCTGAAATTACACCAGTGGCTCGGTCCGCATCGCCCGAACGATGAAAAAACTTCGACGTACGAAAGCGGCGTGGAGCCGGTCCGATCCGCCCGTGAACGATTTTCCGTAAAGTACTACATGGTTGCCGTCCTCTTTATCTTGTTTGACATCGAGGTCATCTTTCTCTATCCATGGGCGGTGAACTTTCGGGCCCTTGGATTGTTTGGATATATAGAGATGGTGATTTTCATCGCGACATTGCTGATCGGGTATCTGTATATCTTGAAGAAGGGTGCGTTGAAATGGGATTAGAACACGCTTTAGGCGACAGTATCATCACGACGAGAATTGACGCGGCCATCAACTGGTGCAGAAAAAATTCTGTCTGGCCGATGCCGCTCGGGATCTCCTGCTGCGGCATCGAGATGATGGCGCTCGTCGACCCGCGGTTCGATGCGTCGCGATTCGGCTCCGAGGTGATGCGCTTCTCGCCGCGCCAGTGCGATTTGCTGATCGTAGCGGGAACCACTACATACAAGATGGCCAAAGTCGTCCGGAAAATCTACGACCAAATGCCCGACCCGAAGTGGGTCATTGCGATGGGAGTTTGCACTTCGACCGGCGGGATGTACCGGACGTACTCCGTGGTCCAGGGAATCGACCAGTTCGTTCCTGTTGACGTCTACGTCGCCGGATGCCCTCCCCGCCCCGACAACCTCCTGCATGCCATCATGATGATCCAGGAAAAGATCGGCCGCGGAGAGAGCAGAAGCACTCCGATGACCGTTGCCGAAGAACGGAAGGAACAACGGCTGCTGCAGATCGGGGTGTAGGAAGAATTCAGGAAACAGATGTCAGGAGTCAAATGAGGTGAAGTTTGTGCATTGATTTACGCGCCTGGTTATCAGGCTACCACTATTGTATAGAGCATGGATTCAGCGATTGTAGAAAAAATTAAGAGCCGGTTTCCCTCGAGTATTCTGGGAGTAAAGGTGTTTCGGGACGAGACAACCCTCTCTATTAAGAAGGAGGAACTTGTCAGCGTTTGTCTCTTTCTCCGGGACGACCAGGACTGCGCATTCGATTATTTGAGTGATCTTTGCGGAGCGGACGCCTACACGCCGGAGAACAGGTTTGAAGTCGTTTACAACCTTTATTCTCTTCATCATAAGCAGCGATTGCGCCTTAAAGTCTTTACCGACGAGACGGATCTTCACGTGCCGAGTGTGACCTCCGTATGGCCTGGTGCCGGATGGCCGGAGCGCGAAACATTCGACATGTTCGGGATCGTCTTTGACGGGAATAACGATCTCCGCAGGATGTATATGCCTGAAGAGTTTGAGTATTTTCCTCTGAGAAAAGACTTCCCCCTCATGGGCATCCCCGATTCAATCCCACTACCCAGAAAGTAAATTTACAGAACATGATCAGCGGGCACGAAACCGAGAGTAAGAAGAGCAAGCTTCTCCATGCCCTGGAGGATAAGGACACGAGCGCCCAGTTCACCGACCCGCTCGAGAATGAGATGATCCTCAACATGGGTCCGCAGCATCCCGCAACCCACGGCGTGCTGCGGCTGCTGATCAAGCTTGACGGGGAGACTGTGGCAGCGGTGGTTCCGGAGCTGGGATACCTGCACCGGGGATACGAGAAGCTCGCGGAAAATTGCAGCTACCATGAGTTCATCCCTCATACGGACCGCCTCGACTACATTTCGCCGTTGATGAATAATACGGCCTATGTACTTGCCGTGGAGAAACTCCTTGGAATCGAGGCTCCGCGGCGCGCGCAGTTCATCCGTGTCATCATTTCGGAACTCGCGCGCATTTCATCCCACCTTCTTGCCGTGGGCGCCCTCGGGCTTGACATCGGCGCAGTGACCGTATTCATGTGGACCTTCCGGGAACGGGAGAAACTCTACGACATCTTCGAAAGTCTGACCGGCGCCCGTTTTACGACCAGCTACACCCGCATCGGCGGCATCTCGCAGGATATGACCGCCGAGACGAAAGAGACGATCCAGGATTTCGTCAACCGTTTTCCCGCGAACCTCGCAGAATGCGAAAGTCTTCTCAATAGAAATAGAATTTTCGTGGAGCGGACCGACGGCATCGGCGTTATCACGCGTGAACAGGCGATCGCGATGGGTTTCTCCGGGCCGAATTTGCGGGGCTCGGGCGTCGACCATGACCTCCGCCGTTCAAACCCGTACCTTGTCTACAACGAGCTTGATTTTGACGTTCCGGTCATCCCCGACGGCGACTGCCTCGCACGGTACTATGTCCGGATCAACGAAATGAAGGAAAGCCTGCGGATCATCCAGCAAGCGCTCGACAAAATTCCTGCGGGATCGGTCCATGCGTTCGAACCAAAGAAAGTTCTGCCGCAAAAAGAACGCATCTATACAAAAATGGAGGAGCTGATCCACGACTTCATGATCATCAACTTCGGCGTCAATCCGCCGGTCGGAGAGATCTATCATGCCGTCGAGGGATCCAAGGGAGAGCTGGGGTTCTATATTCAGAGCAAGGGGGAAGGACATCCGTGGCGGCTGAAGATCCGCTCCCCTTCATTCATGAATCTCCAAATGCTCCCGCTGCTGTTAAAAGGGAGAATGATCTCCGATGTGGTGGCAATCATCGGCAGCATTGACCCGGTGATGGGCGAAGCAGATAAATAATCCGGTTCGAACCAGAAAGCACAACCTGATACCTCCTCTCATATGTTGACCGAAGAAAATCTGAAAAAAGTCGAAGAGATCCGAAAGCGATATCCGACATCTCAAGCGGCTCTCCTGCCGATCCTTTGGATCGCGCAGGAACAGGAAGGCTGGATCTCAGAAGAGATGATGCGCTTCATCGGCAAGCTCCTCAATGTTCCCTACGGGAATGTGCTCGGCGTCGTCACCTTTTACTCGATGTACAATTCTAAAAAGCTTGGCAAGTACCACATCGAGGTCTGCACAAACGTTTCGTGTATGCTTCGCGGGTCTGACAAGGTGCTGGACGCCATCAACCATCGATGCGGCATAAAACCAGGCGAAACCTCCCCGGACGGGAAGTGGACCGTAAGCGAGGTGGAATGCATGGGCGCCTGCGGCGGAGCACCGATGCTGGCGATCGGCGAGGAGTACTATGAGAACCTGACGCCGGAAAAAACAGAGCAGCTGCTTTCGTCGTTGAAGTGAAACAAACTGCGGAAACCGAATAAGATCTCGATAGAATATGGACCGATATATCCTCCCCGACATTCCGAACTATCATACCCTTGAGGTGTACGAGGCGTACGGGGGCTACGGCGCTTTGAAAAAAGCGCTCGGGATGAAACCGGAAGAAGTCACCGACGAAGTTAAAAAATCAAGCTTGCGCGGCCGCGGAGGAGCATGTTTCCCCACCGGCTTGAAATGGACCTTCATGCCGAAGCAGACGTCCAAACCGAAATATTTGTGCGTCAACGGGGACGAGTCGGAGCCGGGAACATTTAAGGACCGGCAGATCTTCGAGTCCAATCCTCACATGCTGATCGAAGGAACGGTGATCGCATGCTACGCGATGGGAATCACGACGGCGTACATCTACATCCGGGGCGAATACGGCAAGTGGGTGAAGATGCTGCAGAAGGCGCTCGACGCCGCATATGCAAAGAACTACGTCGGCCAGAATATTCTCGCCTCCGGATTTTCCACAAACATCGTTCTGCACAAAGGGGCCGGGGCATATATTTGCGGAGAAGAATCTGCTCTGATGAACTCGCTGGAGGGACAGCGCGGCTATCCGCGCGTGAAACCCCCCTTCCCAGCGCAGTACGGCCTTTGGGGATGCCCCACAACCATCAATAATGTAGAGACCATTTCCAATGTTCCTCTTATTATCAACAAGGGATGGGAATGGTATTCAAAGATCGGTGTGCCGAAACATCCGGGACCGATCCTTGTCGGCATCAGCGGTCATGTGAACAAACCGGGCGTCTATGAAGTCGCGACGGGAGAATTGCTGACGGACCTTATTTACCGTTATGCCGGGGGAATTCCCGGAGACAAAAAGATCAAAGCGGTGATTCCCGGCGGCTCCTCGACGATGATCCTGCGCGGAGAATCGATCGAAGGGGTCCGTATGGATGCGGATTCGCTTAAGGCAGCCGGCTCGTCGGTCGGGACAGCAGGAATGATCGTGATGGACGAAGATACCGACCTGATTCGGGTGATCACCCGCATCGCTAAATTCTATTACCACGAGTCGTGCGGGCAGTGCACTCCGTGCCGCGAGGGAACCGGATGGCTCTGGAAAATTTTGAAGCGCTTCGAAACCGGCGGCGCTCAATCGGGCGATATCGATCTGCTGATGGACATCGCGAACAATATCGAAGGCAACACCATCTGCGCGCTCGGCGACGCGGCGGCATGGCCGGTGCAAAGCATGATCCGCCGTTTCCGCGATGAATTCGAAAAACGCGTCCCCAAGACAGCGCACACCGCCGTTCCTGTAGCTTCCTAAAATGATCAAGGCAGTGCATTCACGATGATGGACTGAATGCCGACTCTCTCTTCAACTCGCCACACACCAGTCAGCGGCCCGTTCACCGCAATCTCTCTTATTCGTGTTCAGCAATATTTTGCCGGGAAAACGCCATGAAGCCGATAAAACCTGCAAAGCTCAATCGCGGGGACCTCATCGGCCTTATCGCCCCCGCGAGCGCACCCACCTCGGAAGATAAAATCGTGAGGGGGGGAGAGTATCTCGAACGCCTTGGCTATCGGGTCAAGCTGGGAAAAAATATCCGCGCTGTGCGAGGATACCTTGCCGGCAGCGACGCCCAGCGGGCATCGGATATCAACGCCATGTTCGCCGATAAACAAGTGAAGGCCATCATCGCCGTGCGCGGGGGATACGGCACACCCCGGCTGCTCCCTCTGATCGATTATAGTCTCGTCAAAAGAAATCCGAAAATCCTTGTCGGCTACAGCGACCTTACCGCGTTGCAGCTTGCGTTGTATAAAAAAACCGGACTCGTTTCCTTTTCGGGACCGATGGCCGGCGTGGAGATGTTCAAGGAGATCGACCCGTTTACCGAAGAACATTTTTGGCAGATCATTACGTCGGCTAAGGCGACAGGCGCTGTGCGGAACCCGGATTCTCGTCCGATGAAAGTCATAGGAAAGGGGACGGCTCGTGGCATCCTGCTCGGCGGCAACCTCTCCCTCATGGCCTCGATAGCGGGGACGCCATATCTCCCTTCCTTTAAAAATTCGATCCTATTTTTTGAAGAGATCGGAGAGGAGTCGTACCGGTTTGACCGCATGCTCAACCAATTGGCGTTGGCCGGGATCCTTGAAGCAGCAAGAGGCATCGTCGTGGGAGAATTGACCGACATCAAACCATCCGATCCTTCAAAGCCGTTTCTCGCCGCCGATAAGATCATCTCTGACCATTTCTTCTCTTTTTCAAAGCCTATCCTCACTGGTCTGGTCTACGGGCATGTCGCTCGAAAATTAACGATGCCGATCGGAATCAAAGCGTCTCTCGACGCAACTCAAGGCTCCTTCAAATTTCTTGAGTCGGCTGTTAAAGGATAAGCTGCCGCAGAGTGTGGAATTTAAGATCCCTGTCAAAGGGAATGTTGCAGATTGAGAATTTCCCCTTCGGCTCCCAAACTCGGTTTGGGAGCGGCTTCGATAACTTGTCTTTCGGCTGAAGATATTCACGCCGTTCCTGATCGGAGATTGATAACGGGAGAGCCCTTGCCTTAACGCTTCAAATGCGGAATTGTAACACCGCCCTGCCGGAGGGCTTTTTGCATGTCACTATTTTATTAGCTATTTTTCCATTGAAGTTCGCGAGATCGCGAACTTCCCCCCATCCGGTCATTGCCAAGCTCAAGAGGATTTTCTGCAAATATCAGTTCACTATCTATTCGAGGAGAACCATGAATAAACTAAAATTGATCTCCGCCGCGGGAATCGTTCTAGCCCTGAACCTTTGTTCCGGCGCCGCCGTTGCACAGATGAACCATACGAACATGAACGACCGCACGGCAATGAAGGCAATAGCCGTTATTAATCCGACCAAGGGGAACAAGGTCTCGGGCATTGTCAGGTTCCAGGAAGTCCCCGCTGGCGTCCGCGTGATCGCCGATCTCACAGGATTGACCCCTGGAAAGCATGGTTTTCACATCCATGAGTACGGCGATTGCAGCGCGGATGACGGAACCTCCGCCGGCGGCCACTTTAACCCTGCAAAAATGCCGCACGGCTCCCCGGCAAGCGTGGAACGCCATGCCGGCGATCTCGGCAACATCGAGGCCGATACGGACGGAAAGGCCCACCTTGATTATGTTGACTCCAAGATATCATTCACCGGTGCGAATTCGATCATTGGCCGGAGCGTCGTCGTCCACGAAAAAGAAGATGACCTAAAGACGCAGCCGACCGGCGCTGCCGGTGCGCGCGTTGCATGCGGAGTGATTGGATTAGCAAAATAACGCCGGGACGATGGATCAAACGAAAGCGCTGAAAAGCCCGGAAATCGTTGACAAATAAGACATTAATGATTACATTCACAGTGAAAATTTTCATGCGCGGATAGTTCCCTTTGTTATCAATTGCAGTGTTTGCTTCGGGGCGCGGCTCCAATTTTCAGGCGTTGGCCGAAACAATTGTTAAAAAAAATATCGATGCAAAAATTGTTGTTGTGATCAGCAACAATTCTGACGCGGGTGCGTTGTCGCTCGCGCAAGCGCTTCATATCCCGGCACTTCATCTAAGCCAGAAACAATTTCCATCGAAGGATGCGTTCACAGAGGCGGTTCTCTCTGCCCTCGAATCGCGCGGCGTCAATTTTATTGTCCTCGCCGGTTACATGAAGAAGGTCGACCCGGCGGTCATCAGGCGGTACCGGAATTGCGTCATCAATGTGCATCCTGCGCTGCTGCCGGAGTTCGGCGGGCAAGGGATGTACGGGCATCACGTCCATGAAGCTGTCATAGCGCAGCGGGCGCCGGTCTCCGGCGCGACCGTTCATATCGTGGACGACCAATTCGATCACGGCCCCATCGTTCTCCAGGAATCAATTCCAGTGGCACCGGACGATACTCCGGAGACCCTTGCTGAGCGAGTGCTCCGCATCGAACACAGGATACTTCCCCGCGCCGTAGAGCTTTTTGCTCAAAAGAGAATTTCAGTCACCGACGGCAAGGTCCACATACTTCACTGACATCGAGGAGTTCATTGCTAAAAGTCCGCAGAGCATTGCTGAGCGTTTCCAATAAAGAAGGAATTGTCGAACTCGCATCGGAACTCCACCAGCTCGGGGTTGAGATAATTTCAACCGGCGGAACACATGCCCTTCTCTCCTCTTCGAACGTTCCCGTCAAACAGGTCTCGGAAGTCACGGGCTTCCCGGAAATTTTGGATGGACGGGTAAAAACGCTGCATCCCGGAGTGCATGCAGGACTGCTTGCCGTGCTCGATAACCCGGTCCACCGAAAACAACTGGACGACCTTCATATCCAGCCGATCGATCTCGTTGTTGTGAACTTATATCCGTTCAAGGAAACGATCGAGAGGAACGGCGTGACGACGGAAGAAGCAATCGAACAGATCGATATCGGCGGGCCGGCGATGATCCGTTCGGCGGCGAAGAATTACCGGTTCACGTGCGTTGTTGTCAGCCCCAAGAAATATCCGGAGCTGGTCCTCGAGCTCAAAGAACGAAACGGTTCCGTCAGCGAAGAAACATGCTTCACGCTCGCAAAGGAAGCATTCCAGCACACGGCGCATTATGATGCCGTGATCGCCGAGTATCTCCAGCGGCGAACGCCCGGCCAGCAGACCTTTCCCGACACGTTCACGCTCTCCCTCACCAAAGTTTTCGACCTTCGCTACGGCGAGAACCCGCACCAGCACGCGGCGCTCTACGGAAACTTCAACCATTGTTTCAAGAAACTGCACGGCAAGGAGCTTTCGTACAATAATATCATCGACACGACCGCCGCGGTCAATCTTCTGGCCGAGTTCGCCGAACCTGCGGCGGTCATCATCAAACACACGAACCCGTGCGGCGTGGGCCGCGGTTCGACGATCGCCGCGGCGTACAAGCGCGCGATCGCTACCGATTCGAAATCGGCCTTCGGAGGGATCGTAGCCGTCAATCGTCCGCTCGACATGGCGGCTGCAGAAATGATCAACCAGATATTTACGGAGATCATCATCGCCCCGTCGTTCCCCCCGGATGTTCTGGAATTTCTGATGAAGAAAAAAGACCGGCGTCTGATCCAGCAAATCGGGGACGTCAGGTCGGTCGTCGAACCGGATATTCGCCGCGTGACGTACGGTCTTCTCGTGCAGTCCCCCGACACTGCGCGCATCACGCGGGACGATGTGAAAATAGTCACAGAACGGAAGCCGACGGAAGACGAACTTGAAGCGATGCTCTTCGCTTGGAAGGTCGCCAAGCATGTGAAATCCAACGCGATCGTGTATGCGACGAGGGACTGCACCATCGGCATCGGAGCGGGGCAGATGTCGCGCGTCGATTCCTCCAAGCTCGCGGTGCGAAAAGCACAGGAAGCGGGGTTATCGGTGGATCGTACGGTCGTCGCTTCCGACGCCTATTTCCCGTTCGCCGACGGGCTGATCGAGGCCGTAAAAGCAGGGGCGACGGCGGTCATCCAGCCGGGAGGCTCCGTGAGGGACGAGGAAGTGATCAAAGCCGCGAACGAGAATAATATTGCGATGGTCTTTACGGGCATCCGGCATTTCAAACACTGAAAATCTGTCCTGAAGGGTTCGCCGCCGCATTTTTTGAAGATTTTGCGGGTAGAATTTTGTATTTTCTTAAGACATTCTGTTCAACCTTAAAACGTTAACACCAATGGGAATTCTCTCCGTATTTTCAGCAGACCTCGCCATCGATCTCGGTACTGCCAATACGCTTATTCACATGAAGGGCAAAGGCATCGTTCTGAACGAGCCTTCGATCGTCGCCTTTGACCGCAACACAAAGAAAATCGTTGCCATCGGAAATGAAGCGCGCGAAATGCTCGGACGAACGCACCGCGACATCCGCACCATCCGTCCGATGAAAGACGGAGTGATCGCCGATTTTGAGATCGCGGAGGGAATGCTGCGCGAGTTCATCAAAAAAATCCACGCCAACTGGCTGCCGAGCCGGCGCATCGTCATCTGCGTGCCGAGCGGCGTCACCGAAGTGGAAAAGCGGGCCGTGCGCGACTCCGCTGAACATGCGGGAGCGAAGGAAGTTCATCTGATCGCGGAACCGATGGCGGCGGCGATCGGCGTCGGACTCGATGTGGATAATCCGGTCGGCAATATGGTGGTGGATATCGGCGGCGGCACGACGGAAATCGCGGTCATCGCGTTGTCGGGAATCGTGAACGAGGAGTCGATCCGCATCGCCGGCGACGAAATGAATTCCGCTATCATCCAGTTCTTCAAAAAGAACCACAACATCCTGATCGGCGAGCGGACGGCCGAGGCGATCAAATGCGAGGTCGGCTCGGTGATGCCGATGAAGGAAGAGGTCGGAATTCAGGTGAAGGGGCGCGACCTGGTGAACGGCATTCCGAAAACGACCGAAGCCAGCTCGGTAGAAATACGGGAATCGCTGAACGAATGCATCCAGCAGATCGTCGACGCAGTGAAACTGACGCTCGAGCGGACGCCCCCCGAACTCTCGTCGGACATTCTCGACCGGGGTATCATGCTCTCCGGCGGCGGCGCGCTTCTCAAAGGGTTGGATGAGCGGTTGCGGCTCGAAACAAATCTGCCGGTGCACGTTGCCGAAGACCCGCTGACTGCCGTCGTTCGCGGTACAGGAAAGGTGCTCGAGAACCTGAACCACTACGCGAAAGTGCTGATCAAAAACCGGCGATATTAAACAATTAACGATCAACAATGAACGGTGACGGGCTTTCGCGTCTGCGTTCATTGCTGATTGATCATTGAAAAAATGCAGCGCCTCTACCAACTGTACTACCTTTTTAAAGAGTACATCATTTTTTCCATCCTCGTACTCCTTTCCATCGCCCTTCTCACCCAAAATGACAACGAACAAGTGAGGCGCATCCGCTCGTTGGCGGTCGGTATGGTCGGCGCGTTCCAGAGCACGGTCTCGGTCGTCCCAAACGTGTTCGAGATAGAGCGCGAGAACGAGATGCTGCGGAGAATGAACGTCAACCTTGCCGACGAGGTGAACCAGCTTCGGGAAGCGCGTCTCGAAAACATGCGCCTTCGTTCCATGATCGCGCTCAAGGAAACTTCCACGACGAAACTCATCGCGGGGAAGGTGGTGGCGAAAAACCTCAACCTCCTCCGCAATACGCTGACGATGAACGTCGGAGAAAACGACGGCGTTGCGGTCGGGATGCCGATCGTGACCGGCGAAGGGCTGGTCGGAAGAGTGATCGCGGTCAGCGGGAGCTATGCGGTGGGCCAGGCGATGCTTAACGCCGATTTCAGGGCAAGCGCGAAAGTTCAGCGAAGCCGCGTAGACGGAATTATCGCATGGGACGGAAGGTCGGTGATGCTGAAGAACATCGCCAAATCGCTCGACGTGCGCCCGGGCGACGCCATCGTCACGTCGGAGTACAGCAACGTCTTCCCGCCGAACATTAAGATCGGGGTCGTAGGGACGGTGACGGAAATCCCGGGGAGCTTATTCAAACGTGTGGAGGTCGTCCCCGCCGTTGATTTCGTGAAACTGGAAGAGGCGTTTGTGGTGAATTTTGTCCCCGATATCGAAAAGGCCCGCCTCGAAGAGAAGTCTCAAAAGTGAAGGGGGAATGCATTCCCCTCTCCCTGAGGAAGAGGGGCGTCCGGAGGACAGAGCCGGGGTCACTTCTCCAAAAATTCAAGCACCCGCTTCATATCATCCGGCAGCTCGGAATCGAAACGCAAAAATTCCTTTGACACCGGATGAACGAACCCCAGCTGCTTTGCGTGCAGCGCCTGCCGTGAAATTTTCTCGAGCAGGTTCGCCGCCTCAGCTTTCTTCTTCCCATCCAGCCCCCCAAACGCGTCATTACGGCCGCCGTAGGTCTCGTCTCCGAAGACCGGATGGTGAATGTGGGCGAGATGGACGCGGATCTGATGAGTGCGTCCGGTGCGGAGATGCAGCCGGAGAAGCGCTAGATAGGCGAACTGTTCCATGACCTCGTATTCGGTGACGGCATGTTTCCCCTCCTTTGTCACCGCCACTTTTTTCCTGTCGCTCTTGCTCCGGCCGAGCGGAGCCTCGACGATTCCTTCCTCATTTTTGAACACCCCCCACACGATCGCCCGATATTCCCGCTCGGTGGTCTTATTGGCAAATTGCCGCGAAAGTTTCTGGTGCGTTGTCTCATCCTTTGCGACGACCAGAAGCCCCGACGTATCTTTATCCAGCCGGTGGACGATGCCGGGGCGCATCGGATGCGGCCGTGAAAGGAAATTGGAATGATAGAGCAGAGCATTGACGAGCGTTCCGGAATAATGTTTGTAGGCAGGATGCGTCACCATGCCAGCCGGCTTGTTCACGACCATCAGGTACTCGTCCTCATACACGACATCGAGGGGGATGTTTTCGGGGAGGACTTCCGGCGGTTCCGGCCTTGAGAGCTCGACGTGAATGACCTCGCCCGGAGCGATCGCATGGCTGGCCTTCACGTTTTTTCCGTTGACGAGAACCTCCCCGCCTCGGATGGCTTCCTGGACCTTATTCCGCGTTGCATTTTCGACATGCGTCGTCAAATAGACGTCGAGCCGCTCTTTCTTTTGTCCGGCAGGGACGACGATATCAAATCTGGTTTTCATTGTAGGTCCGGCTTTTCGCGGCATCCAGCAAAAGAATCGGAAGGGATCACGAGCCGATTTTGGGGGGAGTCTCGGGAGAGGCAGCCGCCGTCTCCAGCGACGGTTTCGCAGCTTCTTCGTCTTCGATGACAAACTTTCGATGGAAGATCAGCAAGATCAAAACGCCGATCGTTACGGCAGAGTCGGCGATGTTAAAGATAGGCCATCGCGAAAGATGGTACCCGAAGATCGTCACGTTGAAGAAGTCGATGTCGATGAAATCGACAACCTTGCCGTAGAACAGTCCGCCGTCGTTGAACAGCACCCCGTAAAAAACGCGGTCGATGAGGTTGCCGATGGCTCCGCCGAGAATGAGAGCGAGCGAAAAACGAAAAAGCAGGCGTTCGTTCCTCATTTTATAGAGATAGACCAAAATGCCGATACTGGCAATGACGGAAAAGAGGGAGAAGAATAATTTTCCGCCGACATCGATCCCGAATGCCATGCCGGGGTTTTCGATGTAGGTCAGCCGTCCGAAATTTCCGAGCACCGGAATCGTCGACCCGATCGGCACTCCCTGGACGTGGATCCCGAGCGCGGGGATGGAAAAGCCCTTGATGAATAATTTTGTCGCCTGGTCTCCAAGAACGACAAACAGCGTCACATACAGTATTCTCACGTTACATTGTCTCGAAGATTATCGTAAAATACCTTACCTACCCTTTTTTACTTTACAACGGATACAAAGTTGCGCGTGCGGCACCGCTTCCAGCCGTTCTTTTTCGATCAGCTTTCCGCAATCGGTACAGAATCCGTACGTCCCTTTTTCGATCCGTTTAAGAGCATCTTCGAGATAGTTCAGGAATTTCCCTTCCCTTGAAGCGAACAAGAACGTCTTTTCTCTCTCCATCGCATCGGTCCCCTGCTCCATATGCATGGAGTAAGTCGAGTTCTCGTTCGCGTACTCTCCCGTTGTCACGTCCATCATGCTCTCTTTCAGGATCTGAAGCTCTTCGAGGATCTCCTTCCTCTTTTCCATGATGATCACTTTGAAGTTCTCCAGGTCCTTGACACCGTACCCTTTCACCTTCACGGGACGCTTCTCCGGAGCCGCTTTCGCCATATTCTTGTCGGCCGCCTTCGGCGCGACTTTCTTTCGTTTCGCTTTCGCCGCCAGGCTTCCTGCTCCTTTTTTAACTCCGACTATTTTTTTCTTTCCAGCAACTGCTTTTGCCATGAATGTTCCTCAGAATGGATGGAAGATGAATTAATTTCCTACGTATCTTATCTCGCCCGTTCGATGCTGATATCGCATTCTTCGCCGTTCACGTTCTCTTTCGCCGATATCTCTCCGGCATGCAATGTGGAAATAATGTTGATTGCCAGCGTTTCACGGGCGATGTAGTCGTGCATTGCTTCCAACGCCCGGTTCAAAAGTTCCGTTCCGCGATAATAGATCGAAATCCTGTCGGTCACGTCAAAACCGGCGTCCTTCCTCATATTCTGGACCCGGTTGACGAATTCGCGGGCAAACCCCTCGTTCCTCAGGTCCGGGGTAATTTCCGTATCGAGGGCAACCGTCAATCCGCCGTCGGCCTCGACGAGCCATCCGTGGAGGTCTTCGTGCATCACCTCGATATCTTCGTTCGTGATGGAGAACGTACTGCCGTTGACAGGGAGGGCAAACGTGCCGGCCTTCTGGAGCGTCGTGATCTCCTGCGACGTCATTTCACGGACCTTCGCTGCGACGGCCTGCACCTGCTTGCCGTATTTTTGTCCCAGCGACCTGAAGTTCGGTTTGGCTTTCTTGAGCACGATGTCCGATTCATCATGGACGAATTCGATGGACTTCACGTTGATCTCTTCCAGGATCACGCTCTCCATCTTCATAATGGATCGCTTCTGCTCTTCGTTGGAAATCGGCACGATGATTTTCTTGAGAGGCTGCCGCACCTTGAGGTTCGACTTCATCCTCATCGCGCGGACGATTCCGACAATGCGCATTGCCCTTTCCATCCGCTCTTCAAGTTCCCGGTCGATCGCCTCATCTTCGACACGTTGAAACGTCGAAAGATGAACCGATTGGAATGGTTCCCGTTTTGTGACCGAATTCAGCCCCCGGTAGAGTTCATCCGCCAGAAACGGGGCGAACGGCGCCATCATCTGCGTCACGGCGACCAGGCATTCATACAACGTTTGATACGCAGCGGTCTTGTCTTTTCCTTTCTCACTCTTCCAAAACCGGCGGCGGTTCCTTCGAACATACCAGTTGGAAAGCTGATCTATTGTGAAATCGCTCACTGCCCGCGCCGATTTCATGATGTCGTACTCGTCCATGAACCGGCCGTACGACCCGACGAGCGTGTTGAGCGACGAAAGGATCCAGCGATCGATCTCCGCCCGTTCCCGGACCGGGATGCGGGCTTCGCTATATGTGAACTTGTCAATATTCGCATATAGGGCGAAAAATGAATACGTATTGACCAGCGTGCTGAAGAACTTCCTCTGAACTTCCGCGATTCCATCCTCGTCGAACAGCGTCGGCCGCCAGACGGGACTGTTCGCCACCAAGTACCAGCGCGTCGCATCGGCGCCATATTTCTCGATCAAGTCAAACGGGTTGACGGTGTTCCCCTTCGACTTGGACATTTTCTGCCCCTGCTTGTCGAGGATGAGGTCGTTGACCAGGCAATTTTTGAACGCCGGCTTGTCGAAAAGGAACGTGCCGATCGAATGAAGCGTGTAAAACCAGCCGCGTGTCTGGTCGATCCCTTCTGAAATGAAATCCGCCGGATACGCCTTCTCGAAAATGTCCTTGTTCTCGAACGGATAATGCCATTGCGCAAACGGCATGGCTCCCGAGTCGAACCAGACGTCGATCAGCTCCGGCGTCCGCTTCATGGTGCCGCCGCATTTTTCGCACGCGAAGGTGACGGGGTCGACCGACGGTTTATGGAGATCGACCGGCTGGGGGAAATTTTTCCCTTGCTTTAATTCCTCGATGCTGCCGATACATTTCTGATGACCGCATTTCTCGCAGACCCAGATCGGCAGCGGCGTCCCCCAATAACGATCGCGGGACAACGCCCAATCCTTGTTTTCTTCCAGCCAGTTCCCGAACCGGCCCGAGCCGGTCTCTGCGGGAATCCAGTTGATCTGTTTGTTCAGCTCGATCATTCGCGGCGCATACGTCGTTGTGCTGATGTACCACGAGTCGCGCGCGTAATACAAAAGCGGCGACGAACAGCGCCAGCAGTGCGGATAACT
Organism: Bacteroidota bacterium; assembly: GCA_035506275.1. Lineage (NCBI taxonomy): Bacteria > Pseudomonadati > Bacteroidota > Bacteroidota bacterium. Next base: position 202,709 of record DATJPT010000019.1, on the reverse strand, counting down.
GTGAAGATACGCTTCCTTCTTGTACAGAATGTTACGCATCCTTAAATCCTGTATTATCTCCGCATCGGCATCCTTGACAAATTTTCCTTTATAGTCGGTGACCGTTTCGTCGAACTCGCCTGATTTATTGACGGGGTGGATCGTCGGTAATCCGTACTTCCGTCCTATCTGATAGTCGTCTTCGCCGTACGCAGGGGCCATGTGAACGATCCCTGAACCGTCTTCAGTCGTGACGAAATCGGCCTCGACAACGTACCATCCTTTTTCTTTTGGTTGATGATAATTGAAGAGACGTTCGTATTCTTTTCCGGTCAGCTTCTTGCCGGTGAACTCCGCAACAATGCTATACTTTTCCTTCAACACGCCGAGCCGGGCCTTTGCGAGGATAAGAAAATCTCCGGTCCCGGCGAGCGCATGCTCTTCGCCGGTCATTAACTCAACTTTGACGTATTCAACCTCCGGATGGACCGCCAGGGCAACGTTGGAAATGAGCGTCCATGGCGTGGTCGTCCACACGAGGAAGTAGGTGTTCGTCTCCCCTTTCACTTTCATTTTGACGTACACGCTCGGATCTTTTACGTCCTTGTATCCCAGCGCGACTTCATGCGACGAGAGGGGCGTTTCACAGCGGGGGCAATACGGCTGGATCTTGTAACCTTTGTAGATCATCCCCCCGTCGAAATACCGTTTGAGCGCCCACCAGACCGATTCCATATACTCGTTGGTGAACGTGATGTACGGGTCGGAAAGATCGACCCAGTATCCCATGGTGCGGGTCATCGATTCCCATTCGGTCTTGTATTTCCAGACCGATTTTTTGCACTCCTCGTTGAACTTCTCGACACCGTAGGCAAGAATATCGTCCTTGTGTTTGATGCCGAGCATCTTTTCAACTTCGATCTCGACGGGAAGACCGTGAGTATCCCAGCCTGCTTTCCGAGGAACCCGGAATCCGCGCATCGTCTTGTAGCGGCAGACGATATCTTTCAGCGAGCGGGCCATGACGTGATGAATTCCGGGACGGCCGTTTGCCGTCGGCGGGCCCTCATAAAAAGTGAACTGGGGTTTCCCTTCGCGCGAAGTAATGCTCTGCTCGAAGATCTTTTCCTTTTCCCAGAACGCAAGGATCTCTTTTTCAACGCTCGAATAACTTATTTTGTCGGTCAGCTCTTTAAACATGAAGAATAATCAATAATGAAGAATCCATAATCAAGAATGGTAGGACACGCCATTGTCCAGCATCAACTTTTCATTCTTCGTTTTTAATTCTTAATTGTTCTTACCACCTCTTTCATAATCGCCGTCAGCTTCGGCTCGGCGGCCATTGCTGTCGCGACGATCTCGTCCAGCTTTGCCGGCGCCAGCGAATCAGGGAAACACTCGTCGGTAATGATGGAAAACCCAAGGACGCGCATCGACATGTGCACGGCGACAATGCATTCCGGCACCGTCGACATTCCGACCACATCCCCGCCGGCGCCGCGAAGGAAACGGTATTCGGCGCGCGTTTCAAGGTTCGGACCGGGAACCGCGATGAACACTCCTTTCTGCACTTTGATCTTCAGCTCCCGCGCAATGCGTTCCGCCAGCGCAATCAGCTCTTTCGAATACGGTTCGGACATGTCCGGGAATCGCGGGCCGAGTTGTTCGTCGTTCGGACCGATCAGCGGGTTATCGCCGAGCAAGTTGATGTGGTCGGTGATCAGCATGATATCGCCGCGGACAAAAAGCGGATTCATTCCCCCCGCTGCGTTGGAGACCAGCAGCGTATTCACGCCCAGGAATTTCATCACTCTGACGGGGAACGTGATCTGCTGCATCGTGTAGCCTTCATAATAATGAAAGCGCCCCTGCATCGCGACCACGCTCTTTCCGCCAAGCGTTCCGAAGATCAACTTGCCGTGATGGGATTCGACCGTCGACAGAGGAAAATGCGGAATATCTCCGTAATCGATCACGAGATCGGCGTTGATCTCCTTTGCCAGTCCGCCGAGCCCGGTGCCGAGGATGATTCCGATCGACGGCGACGCCGAGGTCTTCGTCCGTAAAAAACTCAACGCCTCATCAATTTGCTTCCGCAGGGGAGACATTCCGTAGTTTCGATTTACCGTTGCCGATCTGCGATGACCGCATCGTATCCGTTCATTGCTTACTGTCTTCTGAACGCTGACTAGAGCTTTTTAATAATCTCATCGATTTCGATCGAGTCTTTTCCCGTTCCCCGCGACAAATCCTTTGTCAGCTCATCATCGTCCACTTCGAGCGCCTTAATAAGTTCGATCTCGGAATTCAGCAGCACTTTCAGGCGGCTGACGATCGACTCCTTCTTTGAGCGGAGGGTTGAGATCTCTTCTTTCGTTCTGGAAAGGTCGATGCGCGCCCGGTCGAGAAGCTGGTTGGCTTTCAGCTCAGCCTCCTGAATGATCAGCTGCCCCTCTTTGCGGGAATTCTCGATCGACCGTCCGCTTGCCTCCTGAGCCTGCATCAGCGTCTGCTGGAGGGTTTTCTCCATCTGCCGGTAATCGCGAAGTTGGGTCTCGAACTCGACGAGCTGCGTGTTCATCTCCTTCGTCTGCCGCAGTAATTCCGCAAACTCGTTCGACATCATGTCCAGAAACGAATCTACCTCAACCGGATCGTACCCGCGAAGAACTTTCTTGAACTCCTGCTTCTTGATGTCAAGAGGTGTGAGTTTCATCGATGCCTCCTTCAGTGAACGTTTGGTTTTGGCCTTGTCCCGAAAATCGCGGTGCCGATGCGCACCATCGTCGAGCCTTCCTCAATTGCTACCGTGAAGTCGTGCGTCATTCCCATCGAAAGATGCTTCAGCGGCTCATGAAGAATGCGGGAGGAATTAATCTCATCAAACACTGTTCTCAGCATCCGAAACGACGCGCGGGATTGTTCCGGGTCCGGCATGAAAGCGCCGATCGTCATCAATCCCTGCACCCTGATGTTCGGCTGCGTTGAAATTTTCCTTATCAGATCGATCGCAGCATTCGGCGCTACGCCGAATTTCGAATGCTCTCCCGACGTATTCACCTCAATCAAAACGTCGATCGTGCGGCCGATGCCAGCCCCCCTTCTTTGGATCTCGGCTGCAACGCTTTCGCTGTCGACCGAATGGATCATGTGAATCCAATCGGCGATGAACTTTACTTTGTTCGACTGGAGGTGGCCGAGGAAATGCCAGCGGACCTCCGGGTTTGTCACCTTCAGCCGCTTCTCTTTGACCTCCTGGACATAGTTCTCGCCGATGTCAAGAAGTCCGGTCTTGACGACCTCCTCAATCTCCTGAAACCCGAACGTCTTGGAGACTGCGATCAACGCGACGGAGTCCGGATCTCTTCCTGCCGCGATACAGGATTTTTTGATCCTTTCCTGTATATTTTTAACGTTTTCAGCGATCATTTGCGGCTTGAACATTAAATATAGCTCATTATTGCTTCAAAAACAATAAGGAAGAGGGCCTAACTGCACCTCGTTTACCTTTCCAGTTTAACTGCATATCGAACTCCCCTTACATTCATACGGGTTGCCCTGCCGCTATTGACTTCCAACGGCTTTTTTGTTTTATTCAAGCAAGCATCACACCGCCAACCAATCGTAGACCATATGTCTCATTTGGAGTCCGACAACTTCGACGATGAGTTAGGAAGCCAGCCCCCTCGGCGCAACGACAGAAATGAGGAGATCGAGCGCTATAAGGATATCCTGAAAAAGGGGGGAAATGGGATCAGAACAATCGAAGCGCTGGAAGAGATCGTCGACTTCTATTTTGAACAGGAAAAGTTCGACGAAGCTCTTCATTTTGCCGACCAGCTGATCGAGTTCGTGCCGTACAGCTCCGACGCATGGGTACGCCGCGGCATGATCCTGAACAATATGTACCGGTATGATGAAGCGATCGACTGCTATGAGCACGCGATCCGTCTCAACCCGAACGAAGGCGAGATCTATATCAATCTCGGGATCACCCTTGACAATGCCAATAAAGTCGATGAAGCCCTCGAGAGCTTTGAGAAAGCGCTGGCGATCGAACCGGGGAGCGAAGAAGCGCTCTTCAACAAAGCAGTGACGCTGGAGAAGATAGAAAAATACAGGGATGCCGCCGAAATATTCGAGTTCCTGCTGAAGGAAAACAAAGAGAACAAGGACGCGCTCTTCGAGCTCGGATTCTGCTACGACTTCATGGACCGGCTCGAAGAATCCCTGAAGTGTTACGACGAACATCTCAACCTAGATCCGTACAACTATAACGCATGGTACAACCGCGGGATCGTCCTGAACCGGATGGGGGACTTCACCAGGTCGATCGACAGCTATGACATGTGCATCGCCATCAAGGATGATTTCGGTGCCGCCTGGTACAACAAAGGAAACGCCTTCGCCAACATGGGAAAATTCCACGAGGCGATCGAATGCTACTCCCAGACGCTCCGGTATGAATCGAAGGACGTTCCGGCGTGGCACAATATGGGGAACGCGTACGAGGAGCTAGGAAATTATACGGAAGCGATCAAGTGTTTTACGCAAGCGATCAAATACGACAACGAGCATTACGAGTCGTTCTTCGGACGAGGAAGCTGCTACGACACGCTCGAGCAGTACAAGAAAGCCCTCCAGGACTATAACCGGGCACTGGAGATCTGCCGCGACTACCCGGAACTATGGTATGCAAAGGCCGATGTCGAATACAATTTGGGAAAATACAGGGAATGCCTTATCGGCTACAAGATGGTCGTTCAACTGGATAAGAAGAATTACGAGGCATGGTTCGATTACGGCGATACCTTGTTCGAGCTTGGATATCTGAAGGAAGCGTTAAAGGCGCTGAACCGCTGCATAGAGATCAACCAGCAGTTTGCGGAAGCGTACTACACCCGCGCAAAGGTCCTCTTCGTGATGAAGCGGATGCTGGATGCCGTCGACTCGCTGAAATCTGCATTCGCGCTGCACAGCGACCTTCGCAAGAGATTCGAGACCGAGTTCCTGGGGGTCAAGTCGATAAAAGAGTTTTCTTCGCTGCTTCAGCGGTGAGCATTTTCCATACGGTGCGGTCGACATCCGAAACCTAATCCCGGAACGGCGAGATTAGGTTTTTTAATTTGCGGAACATCGAGCATGAAATCAGAACGGCAACAGCGCGTCGGCATTATCGGCCACCCGATCGGGCACACTCTTTCACCGGCCATGCACACGGCTGCGTTCAACGAACTCGGGCTCCCCTTTACGTATGGCGTTTTTGACGTTGTGGATGAATTTCTTCCCCCCCTCTTCACCTCCATCCGGAAGAACGGTTTTGCAGGGTTTAATGTCACCATTCCCCACAAACAGCACGTCATTCCTCTTCTTGATGAGATCACCGGAGATGCAAAGGCCATGGGGGCGGTGAACACCATTGTCAATGACAATGGAAAGTTTGTCGGCTACAACACCGACGTTGACGGGATCGAGCGGACTCTTGCACACTTTAAAGGGCGTATTCAGAACGCTTCGGTTGTGCTGCTCGGAGCCGGAGGAGGAGCGCGGGCTGCGGCCTATGCCATTGCGAGAAGCTTCTCCCCCGCTTCCATTCGGCTTTATAATCGAACGGCGGCAGGAGCGGAAAAAATTGCCGGCGAATTCGCGAAAACCTTCCCGAAGATCATGTTCGATGTCGTCCATGAGCGTCAACACCTCTCGGGCGTTATTGGCGAATCGGCGCTGGTGGTCAATACCACTCCTGCGGGAATGACGCCCAATATAGAAGCCCTTCCAATCTCGCCGGCAATTCGATTTTCAAATAAGCAAATAATTTTCGATATTATATATACACCTCTAGAAACGGCCTTTTTGCGCAAGGCAAAAGAGGAGGGGGCGGTAACGGTCAACGGCGTGGAGATGTTTGTTCAACAAGGGAGAAAAGCCTTTGAGTTATGGACGGGCAAAGTTTTTCCCGCTGAAACGGCCCGTCAAGCGGTCTTGAATGCACTAAAAGCCGGCTGAGCCGTTTTGATTCACCGATTATTCATTGAGAAAAAAATTGGAAACGCTTTCGGAGCAAACACAAATAAAGTATAACCGCCTCCGTTCGATCGTAGCCGAGTTGGGTTCGGTCGTGATAGGATACTCGGGGGGCGTCGACAGCACGCTCCTGCTGAAAGTGGCGACCGACGTACTGGGAAGCAATGCGATCGCCGTGATCGGAAAATCGGCGACATACCCGACGGCAGAATACGAGGAAGCGGCTTCTCTCGCCAAAAGTTTAGGCGCGCGGTACATCGAGGTTGGAACCGAAGAGACCGACGTGCTGAAGTTTCAGGAGAATCCGCCGGACCGCTGCTATTTTTGCAAAACAGAGCTCTTCGGCAAACTGACCGACATCGCCAGGAAAGAGAACATCGCATGGATCGCCGACGGCAGCATCACCGACGACGCGGGGGATTTCCGTCCGGGGATGAGAGCAAAAAAAGAGAACGAGGTCCGCTCTCCTTTACTCGAAGCCGGATTGTCGAAAAATGACGTGCGGGAAATTTCAAAACATTTGAAGCTGCCGACGTGGGACAAACCGTCGTTCGCCTGCTTGTCATCCCGTTTCCCCTACGGTTTCGGCATCACCAAAGAGAACTTGACGAAGGTGGACCGCGCGGAGACCCTCCTGAGAAATGCCGGCTTCAAATATTTTCGCGTCCGCCATCACGACGAGAAAACGGCGCGTATCGAAGTCGGACCCGAAGAGATCCAACGTCTGCTGGATGATCCGCTGCGGCAGTTTCTTGTCGCAAAACTGAAAGAGATGGGGTTTACCTACGTCACCCTTGACCTTCAAGGGTACAGAACGGGCAGCATGAATGAAGTGCTGACCGCCGAGGCGAAAGAATCATACGTAAAGGGGGTCTCATAAGGACTCCCCGAATCGGCCACCTCCGCCCGCACCATTCTTTGGGGCGGACCACGGAAAGCATTGAAGCAGCTTTACAATATCTCTCATGGCAGCAGAATCGGATAACAATCGACGCGCGATCAGCGAACTCCTGAAATCCGCAGACAGGTCGATCAAGGACAACAACCTCGATGCAGCCTTGGGCTTCATCGAGCGCGTCTTTGAGATCGAGCAGCGGAACGTCTACGCGCGCGCATACAAGGAACGGATCCTTGCGTTAAAGGATGCCGAGGCGAAGGATCTTGCAGCAACGATAAAAAAGGACCCGGCATCCGTGAAAACGGCGCCCCCCGCCGAAAAAAAGAAAGCGGAAGAACCGATCCCTCTCGACCTCCCGGTGAAACCCGCACCGGTTCCACGGCCGAAAACATCGCTTCCAAAAACCGCCGGACTTCACATCCCACATTCCCCCGCGGCGCTCGAAGCGTACCGCACCTTGCTTACAGAAATATGGTCGGATGGCAACGTAAGCGCCGACGAACAGGCCCAGATCGATTCCATGAAAGACACGTTCGAGATTACCGAGAAGGACCATGAAGACATCGAACGGCAGGTCCGGATCGAGGCGTACCTCGGCGCCATCAGAGAAGCGTGGAAAATGGGGGTGACCTCGTTCGTCGATATCCGCAGGCGATTTAAGATCACGGACCAGGAACACCTGAGCGTCGAAGAAAAGATCAACCAGTTCCTGCAATCGCTGAAAGCGAAGGGGACCATCCTGCTTCTCGACGACGACAACTCCTTCCTCAGCGTCATTAAGGACGTATTGACCGAAGCGGGGTACACGTGCTTTGCCGTGAATTCCGGCGAAGAGGGATTGACCGCCCTCGACAACATCACGCCGGACATCGTCGTTTGCGACATTGACTTCGTCAAGCCCAAGATGAACGGCTTTACCTTCTACGAAAAATTCCGCGCGATCGAACGATTTGTCGACGTGCCTTTTATTTTTATGAGCGGACTCGACCAGGATATCGTCGTCCGGGCGGGAAAACAAATGGGGGTCGACGATTACCTCACGAAGCCATTCGATGCAGAACTGCTCATGGCGACCATCGAGGGGAAACTAAAGCGTTCGCGGGAAATCAAGCGGGTAAGACAGACATCAAAAACCTGAGACCCTTCTACAGGCCGATCGTTTCACAAATGAGAAATTTCTTTCTAAAGCTCCGGGCATTTTTCCAGAACTTAGGCCTCGTGGAGCAGGCGCAGATCGTTGCTTCGACCGCGGTCGTCGTGATCATGGTGACGATCATCAGCGCGAACATCGTCCTGAACCTCGAGCTTACCCCGTTCGACTTCATCTCCATCATTACCGTCGGCATCATCGGCTTCGCCAGCGTGTATTTCTCGCTGAAATACGGCCGCCAGCTCGAAGCGCAGAAGAGGGAACTTGAAGCGCTCAATCGTGTCGCCGAATCGGTCAACCAATCGATCGACCTCGATTATCTTCTCAGCAACGTGCTCCAGATAGTCGTCGAACTCGCGAAGACCGAATACGGCTGGCTGTACATCGTTGACGACAAAAAGCTGGAACTCCGGAATTCACGCGGCACGGCGTTCAGCTTCTTCAACAAGCAGGCGCTTGACAACATCGAACACGTCCCGTGGATACAGAAAATTCATACTCAAAAGGAGGATTCGCTTGCCGGCTCATCCTTCGCCGACGAAAATATTCTGCGGGCGGGGATCTCCTCGTGGGTGTCGGTCCCGCTCCGCTCCGCGGACCAGTTTGCCGGGGTGCTGCTTCTCGCCACCACGGTGAAAGGATTTTTCTCCGAACGACAGGTCGATTTGATCGCGGCATTCGGCAACCACATCAACGTTGCGCTGAACAACGCCCATCTTTTCGACCGGCTGCGGAAGTCGGAACAGCAGTACGCCGACCTGTTCGAACACTCGCCGGATATGTACCACCTCGTGAACAGCGAAGGGATCGTCATCAGCTGCAACCAGACCGAGGTCCAGACCCTGGGATATATGAAAAGCGACATCATCGGCCGCCCGTTGACCCAGCTGTATCCTCCGGAATACCGCCTCAACGTGCTCGAAACGCTGCTGAAAGCGTTCGAAAACGGCCATGAATTCCGCGGAATCGAAGAGCAGATGATGAAACAGGACGGGGGCATCATCGACGTCAGCGTCAACACATCGCTTGTCTACGACGACAAACATGTTCCGGTGCTCATGCGCTGCGTTGTCCGCGACATCACCGAAAAGAAGAAACTCGAGCAGAAGATCATGCAGGCGCAGAAGATCGACAGCATCGGCAACCTTGCCGGGGGCGTCGCGCACGATTTCAACAACATCCTCGCATCGATCCTCGGCTCGTCGTCGATCATGCGCCGGCGGATGAACGAAAACGACAAGTGGTTCCCTTTCGTGGACATCATCGAGACGGCGGCGAAACGGGGTGCGTCGCTCACTCGGCAGCTGCTCACCTTTGCGCGCCGCGGAAGCGTCGAGGTCCATCCCGTTGACATTCATGGGATCCTCGTCGAAACGATCCATCTCTTCGAGCGAAGCGTCAACCCGAACATTTCCATCGTGACGAATTTCACTCCGGAAGTGGCGATCGTCAACGGCGACGAGGGCCAAATCCAGCAGGCGATGCTGAATATTTTCATCAATGCCCGCGACGCTATGCCGAACGGCGGGACGCTGACGATCGAAACATCCCCCGTGCAATACACGGAACAGGACCGAAGCACCCTTTCCGGCGAAACCCGCAGCGGAAGCTACATTGCCGTGAAAGTGGTCGACAGCGGCATCGGTATGAGCAAGGAAGTGCAGCAGCGGATGTTCGAGCCGTTCTTCACGACCAAAGAACAGGGAAAAGGGACCGGCCTCGGGTTGTCCGTGGTCTACGGCGTCGTGAACAGCCACGGCGGATACATCTCCGTCCAAAGCGAGCCGAACAAGGGAACGACGTTCTCCATCCTCTTCCCCAAACTCCCCGAGACGTTCAAATCGAGGACCGTCCGCTCCGACAAAAAAATCATCGGCGGCAAAGAGACAATCCTTGTCGTTGATGACGAAGAGATCGTGCGAACGACGATCAGCGCGATGCTCTCCGACCTCGGGTATACGGTGGAATCGACCGCCGGCGGTAAAGAAGCCCTGGAGGTCCTTTCCAAGAAGAAAAACATCGACCTCGTGCTCCTCGACATGACGATGCCGTCGATGGGAGGAAAAGAGGTGTTCCAGAAGATCCGCCGGTCAAGATCCCGGGCCAAAGTGATCATTTCGAGCGGATATTCCGATTCCGTCCTGGGGGAAGATTCATTCGCGAAAAAGGTCGACGGCTTTCTCCAGAAGCCGTACCAGATCGAGGACCTTTCCAAAAAAATTCGCGAAGTGCTGGACGGGAACCACCGATCGTAGCAGCCGCAATTCTTTTCTTGAAAAATATTCCTTCAATCCGTATGTTACGTTCGCTGACCTTTTTTGTCCATTATCATAGTGACTGATGAATACTTTCTCCGAGGAGCTGCGAAAAGAGCGCGTCGCTAAAGACATCTCTCTCGCGGACATCTCAAAAAAGACGCATATCAACGTCAAATATCTCGAAGCCATAGAACAAGGTTCGTTCGATATTCTTCCCCAGACATACGTCCGCGCGTTCATCCGTGAATATGCGATCGTGATCGGATTGGCGCCGAAAGCCGTCCTGAAAAAATTCGATGTGATGGTCAGCGGAAAATATTCCGTCGAGAACGGCGCCATGATCGGCTCGGGATGGAGCGGCACCCCGCTCCCTTCCCTGCCGGAACAGAACGCCCCTGCACCTGCCCGGCCGGGGAGCAAACCGGAATTCTTGAGGCAGAACGACAACAGAACGGTCGCGGTCGTCATCGGCGTAGTCGTCATTGCCGCGGTGCTCGTGTATTTCATGTACGACTATGCGACGCAGGAGACGAAAATGCCGATCGCGCAGGAGACCCCGTTCCAGGAAGTCGTCAAGGAACAGGAGAAGCAAATCCTTCCACAGAAAGCGGCGCTCGATACGTTCGCGGTGATCCAGGCCTCGCCGAAGAGAGACTCGCTGATCCTGAGGGCCGTGACCGTCGATTCAGTGTGGATCAGCCTCGCCAAAGACAATGCCCCTTCGCAAAATTTTATACTCCCCCCCGAAGCGTCGAGAACATGGAGTGCGGCAAAACAATTCAGGCTCTCCCTCGGCAATGCCGGCGGAATCCGCTTTATGCTGAACGGAACCGACATCGGCCGGTTTGGAAAGCGGGGCGTTGTGGTCCGGAACATCATCCTCACCCCCGAATACTTGAAAACGAAGCATTGATATGAAAGCGGGGAAATCCACTCCTCAGGCTTCCGAGGCAAAGCGACGCATTCAGGAGCTTGCCGAAAAGATCCGCGAGCACGATTACAAGTATTACGTGCTGTCGCAGCCGACCATTTCGGACGAAAAGTACGACCAGCTGATGCGCGAGCTTGCCGGCCTCGAGGAACAGTTTCCTGCGCTGCGGGCTCCCGATTCCCCCACCCAGCGTGTCGGCGGACAACCGACAAAAGAATTTCCAACGGTCACGCACAGCGTTCCGATGCTCAGCCTCGCCAATACCTATTCGGAAGAAGAACTGATCGATTTCGACCGAAGGGTCGGCTCACTGCTGAACCAGGAGACGTACCGTTATATTGCCGAGCTGAAGATCGACGGCATTGCCATCAGTTTGAAGTATGAAAACGGGATCCTTGTTCAGGGAGCAACGCGCGGAGACGGCGTCCAGGGGGACGAGATCACCAACAACCTCAGGACGATACGTTCTATTCCGCTTCGCGTTCATCCGGTGTCAAACAAACTCCGTACTTTCGAGGTGCGCGGCGAAATCTATATGAAGAAAAAAGATTTCGAGAAGATGAACGCAGAACGGGAGCTGGCAGGGGAAAAAGTTTTTGTCAACGCGCGCAATTCCACTTCCGGAACGCTGAAAATGCAGGACCCGAAAATCGTGGCGGCGCGGCGGTTGAATATGTTCTCGTATTTTCTCCGGTCGGACGATGTCCAGCTGAAATCCCATTACGAGAATCTTGAACTTCTCAAGCAGATGGGGTTTGTCGTCAACGAGCATATCCGCGTCTGCAAAACGATCCGGGACGTTAAGAATTTCTGCGACGAATGGAAGGACCGCCGCGAAAGCCTGCCGTACGACATCGACGGCGTCGTGGTGAAGGTCGATTCGCTCCGCCAGCAGGAGGACCTCGGAGCCGTCGCAAAAAGTCCCCGCTGGGCGATCGCTTATAAATTTCCCGCTCAAAAGATGGAAACGAGGCTCAACGGGATCACGCTGCAAGTGGGGCGGGTGGGAACGATCACGCCGGTCGCGGAGCTGGAGCCGGTGTTCGTCGGCGGAACAACAGTGAGCCGCGCAACCCTCCACAACGAAGACTATATCGCCGAGCTGGGGCTGCGTGTCGGCGACACGGTCGTCGTCGAAAAAGGGGGAGACGTGATCCCCAAAGTGAGCGCGGTGAATACCGCCAAGCGCCAAAAGGGCTCGAGGCCGTTCACGATGCCGAATGTGTGTCCCGTGTGCGGCTCGAAGATCTACCGCCCGGAAGGGGAAGCGGCGTACTACTGCGAAAACTCGGAGTGTCCGGCCCAGGTCCGGGGACGCATCGAGCACTTCGCTCACCGGGGAGCGATGGACATCGAGGGGTTGGGAGAAGCGGTCATCGACCTGCTCGTCAACGAAAAGCTGATCCACACGCTTGCCGACATCTACACGCTCAAGAAAGACCGGATCGTCCCCCTGGAACGGATGGGAGAAAAGAGCGCCCAGAACCTGATCGACGCGATCGAGCAGAGCAAGAAACAGCCGTTCCACAAAGTGATCTTCGCCCTCGGCATCCGGTTCGTCGGCGCGGGAGTCGCCAAGCTTCTCGCCGATTCATTCGGTACGATCGAGAGGCTTCAGGGCGCATCGTTGGAGGACCTTGAGCGCGTCGAAGGGATCGGTCCGCGCATTGCCGAGAGCGTCGTCCGCTTTTTCAAAGAGAAACATACGAGAGAACTGATCGCCAAACTGCAGCGCGCCGGCGTGACGATGAGATCCGAAAAGAAGAAATCATCGGCGCAGCCGTTCGCGGGAAAAATATTCGTCCTGACCGGCACCCTGACCTCGATGGCCCGCGACGAAGCGAAGGAAAAGATCGAGGCGCTCGGAGGAAAAGTCACGTCGAGCGTCAGCGCGAAAACAAATTTCGTCGTCGTCGGATCCGACGCCGGTTCCAAACTCGAGAAAGCCGTCGAGCTTGGCGTACAGACCGTCGATGAGAGAGAATTTCAAAAAATGCTCGCGTCGGCCTGACGACCAGCGGCGTACCGCCGAATCCTCCGCCGCGGGCGGCTTGCTTTTCACATAAACCTTTTGCAACTTTACCTAGCCAGAGAAAGAGCGATAGATTTTCTATGCTGGAATCTTCACGACTGCGGATAGGGATAGCTCTCGCACGGTTCCATTTTCGCAAGCACCGCTACCCGCAGACGGAGTTCACAAAACTGTATTCCGATGCCCGTACTGCTCTCGTGATCGTTCCCGAAAACAGCGAGCACCGTGCGCTGGCGATCCCGCTCCTGACGTCGCTCCAGAACAAGTTCCGCGGCAACAAGCTGACTGTTGTGATCTACGATTCGTTCCGCGACCTCTCGAGTTCTTTGGCGCACTGCGATGTGTTTCCGATGACCAGGGACAACATCGGTTTTTTCTATCTTCCTAAAAAGAAAGCGGTACAAAAGCTCAGCCGGCAAAAATTTGACGTGGTCTTCGACCTCAATCTTCCGATGGTCCTGCATGCGGCGTATCTTTGCCGCAGCGCCAACGCCGCGTTGAAAGTCGGCTTCGTAAAGGAAAACGGCGATAAGTTCTATAATTTTCAGCTCAAAACCTCCCACGAGAAGAGTCCGCAGCGAAGTTTTGAGCAGTTGTTACGCACGATGGCCATGTTTTGACGGAGTGCCGGAGGTTCAATGAAGTTTGATATTACCAAGAATACACAGCAGACGATCATCAAACTGAAGGAGCGGAAGCTCGACGTTTCGGTCTCGCCGGAGCTGAAAGGAGAATTCATCCTTCTGTGCCGTCCGACGCTCAAATCGCTCGTCGTGGACCTCACCGATGTGGAATTCTGCGACAGCAGCGGGCTCAGCGCTCTCCTGATCGCGGACCGTCAGATGCGGGGCCACGGAGGGAAGGTCATTCTCGTCGGAGTGCAGAAAAAGGTCATGGCGCTTTTGAAAATTTCCCAGCTCGACCGCGTTTTCCCGATCTTCGACACCGTGGCCAAAGCGATCAAAGAGTGAACGATTTTCCTTCTTTGGCCCATATCCGTTTCACTAATGCAGGATATTCTCCGGTTACGACCAGCAGCATCTCACCCGCCGGTATGTTCAGACCTCTTTTGAACTGCTCATTTGGAGTCTGGTTTCCTTCTCGTACGATTCTCATTCCCTGGAGCCTTCAATGCAGCTGACCATCATCGATGTCATCGTTATCGCGTTATATTTCGCTGCCAACCTCGGCGTTGCCTTATACCTTCGCAAGCGCGCGACCAAGAGCGTCAGCGACTTTTTTATTTCTGGAAGGAATGTTACCTGGTGGCTGGCCGGTACGTCCATGGTGGCGACAACCTTCGCCGCGGACACCCCCCTCGTCGTCACGGGGCTCGTGGCCCGCAACGGGATCGCGGGCAATTGGATCTGGTGGAGCATGGCGTTCAGCGGGATGCTCACCGTCTTCTTCTTTGCAAAGCTGTGGCGGCGCTCGGGCGTGCTGACCGACGTTGAATTTGCCGAGATCCGTTATTCGGGAAAGCCGGCCACCTTTCTCCGGTGGTTCCGGGCGGTGTATCTCGGACTTCCGATCAACCTCATCATTCTCGGATGGGTGAACCTGGCCATCGTCAAGATCATGATGCTGGTCCTCGGCGTTACCAAAATCGAAGCCCTCGTCATCGCGATCGCGATCATGTTCATCACGGCGTCAATTTCCACGCTCTCCGGGCTGTGGGGCGTTCTATGGACAGACCTTTTCCAATTTGTGCTGAAGATGAGCATGGTTATTTTGCTTGCCGTCTTTGCGATCAATGCAACGGGGGGAATGGATTCGATGGTCGGGGAACTTCAGAAGATCGACCAGACCCGCGGTGCCCAAGGATCGATCCTGTCGTTCATTCCTGACCTGAACTCCGCATGGATGCCGCTGATCACATTTTTCGTATTCATTGCCGTGAACTGGTGGGCATCCTGGTATCCCGGCGCCGAACCCGGTGGGGGCGGATATGTTGCGCAGAGAATCTTTTCAGCAAAAAACGAGAAACATTCTCTTCTGGCCACGCTCTGGTTCAACATCGCTCATTATGCGATTCGTCCGTGGCCGTGGATCCTTGTCGGACTTGTCGCGGTCGTGCGCTACCAGCACGATGCGGCGTTCCAGGCCGACCCGGAATCGGGATACATCCGCATTCTCATCTCCGACCTGCCGGCATACCTGCGGGGGCTGATGCTCGCCGCATTCGCCGCAGCGTACATGTCCACTATCGGCACGCAGCTGAATTGGGGAGCGAGCTACCTTGTCAACGACGTGTACCGCCGTTTTTGGAAACCGAATAAGAACGAGAAACACTACGTCACCGTATCCCAGGGGATCACGATGATGTTGATGATCCTCTCAGCCGTCGTCACATTCTATATGGACTCGATCGGCGGCGCATGGAGGTTTCTGATGGCGGTCGGAGCGGGAACGGGGCTGGTCTATATCCTTCGGTGGTTCTGGTGGCGCATCAATGCGTGGAGCGAGATCTCGGCGATGGCGGCGGCCTTTGTCTCCTCGATGATCCTTCAATTCGGTTTTCATCTCAACGAAGACCAGCCGAAAGAATTTGCCTACCTCCTTCTTCTCACCGTTACGGCAACGACGGCCGTCTGGCTTGCCGTCACCATGCTTACTCAGCCGGAACCAAGGGAAACGCTGCTGGCCTTTTACCGCCGCGTCCGTCCCAACGCGACACTGTGGAAACCAATCGCCGCCGAAGCCGCGGACATCGTTCCGCAGCACGACGGCGTTTTCAATTTCCTGAACTGGATAAGCGGTGTCGTCATGATCTACGCGTTTCTTTTTGGCACGGGAAAAATCATTCTTGGCAGCGTCCCGCTGGGCATCACGCTCCTCGCCGCAGGAATGATTTTGGGCGCTACTATTTACCGGAGAATTAATAAACGGGGATGGGACGTATTAAGTACGTAACAACGGCGTGCCAAAATATTTGGCGCCGCTGCGCAGAAGCGGGGGCCCCGGCTTACTTCCGAAATGAAAACGACACCAGAAGAGCGAAGAGGATTGATTGTCCGAGGAGAAGCAGGCCGATCCTCTTAAAATTGACTTTTGCCGTAAGATTCAGAGTTCCATAAACAGCATGCACAAGCATCGGAAGAAACGCCGCCAAGGCGACCGCGGGGGTAAAGTGCAGAACAACAAAAGCCGCCGCAACCGCTATGACCGACGCATGATATGCGAGATTTGCCTTCCCCAGGGATAATTTCTCACCCCACGTCATCTCCGGCCTTTTTGATGCCGAAGCATGAATCTTCATATGCACGTAAAAGACGCTGCTGCCAAAGAAAAGCAAATTCAACCCGTACAATGAAAGCGCTGTTTTGTCGATAGTCCCTGTCAGAACATAATAGACACTCGGCCCGCTCAGCGTAAGCCCCGCCACTGCGATCAAATCCGTTGCGATCGTTCTCGAGTACTGTTTCACGAGAAAGAAATTGCCCAGAAACAATATTGTTCCCGCCGCCCCAATTGCGAGGAGAAGATCGTCCCCTTTCAGCAGCAGCGGGGCGGTGAACACTCCGGTTGTCATTATATAGACTGCGATCCAGAATCTCGCCTGGTGCAGTTTTTCATCCTTCTGAGCGTGGCCGGAATGGTGCCGGAGCAAGAGTTGTGCGGGGACATAGCTCAAAAAGACGCCGAGCGCGGCCAACACGGCGAAACAAACATCGACCGACCATCGGCGCACAACGCAAATGCTGACGAGCATCGGCACCAGGAGCACGGCCCAAGAGCCGTGCTCTTTGGTTATCACCAGCGTAGGAATTTTGCTGCGGAACATCTCCTATCCTTTAGCTTCTCCATTTCCTTGTTGCGGCGAGCCTGCGCGCCACGCTTGAAAAACGGTATCCTATGAATAGACCTCGTCTCAACGATGGCCATCGCGTCATAATCGGCCGCCAGCGCATAGCAGAACTTTACCCATTCTTCGGATCGCGGCTGCGGTGCGTTTATTGCCGGACTCATCATGCCTCTTGCTTAGTGTTGATACAGCGGCGATTCGATCTCTTGAAACCGGTGCAAATATTCCTGCGACGAAATTGTGTTTGTCCAATGATCGCTCAGGATAGCGAGGCCGGTCACGGCAACAAAGATCCCGGCGACAAGAATTCCGTAGACCCAGGCAGCGGGGGTTTTCTTCGTGATACTCGTCCGCAGAAGAAGCGTCTCCTTCACGGGACATACTTCGACACACCGCATGCAGCTCGTGCATTCGTCGCTCCAGACCCTTCCCGCCTTGTGGACGAGAATATTGGAAGGGCAAACCTTCGTGCACAATTCGCAGTCGACACAGGACGAGGCTTCGCGAGTGATCTTCAGCGGACTGAGCCAGCTTAGAATCCCGAGCAGCGCCCCATACGGGCAGAGGAACCTGCACCAAAAATTCTTGACGACGACGGACAAGACCATGAACGTGATCATTGTCCATAGCGCAAAGGTCGAGAGATGAGCAAAGAACAAATACATCTTCACATCGGCCATCCGGTTATAGGGGCTGTTGATGAAGGAGTTGAGCGCGGGAACATCCATTCCCGAAACCGCCCAAAGGAAAAACAGTAGAAGCAGGTATTTCAGTGAACGCAGCGGATAGTCGATCCATCGCGGCAGAGAAATATTCTTCCCGAAGAGCTTCTCGCCGAGAAGCCAGAGCGATTCGCTCAGCGTGCCAACGGGACAGAGCCAGCTGCAGAATGATTTCTTCATGACAATGCTGACGCTGACAATTGCCAGAAGTATGAAGAGGGCGGACGGATGGATTGTATTCACGATGGATGTGTCCAACCAGTACTTAAGGCTGATCAGCGCGCTGATCGGCAGGAAACCCTCGACCCCCGACGGCCTGGAAACATACGTTTCGCTTCCCCCCGACAACCCCCACTTCATGAAGAGATAAAATTCAATTCCGATCCAGAGGCAGAGCAGCGCAAATGCAAGCTGCACCGACGAGCGGAGAAATTGCGAATCGTCTTTGAGCCTCCGAAGAACTCTCTTATACCAGACAATTCCGTTCGGAAATACTATTCTGCGCCGCCGCATTTCCGGGGCAATCCTTTTAATTCTCGGTGCCGACGTTCTCTGTTCGTCCTGCTCCGTTAGAATCGAATCAGACCCATCCCTCATACTTCCTCCGTCACGATCGTGATTTTCAATAATTGCAGATGACAAAGTCTTACATCAGGTTACATCAATGTCAATTCCTGATCTTCGCGTACATCGGCTTCTTCATATCTTTTGCCATCTCTGCGATCTGTTTGTTCACCAGCATTTCATGGATGCCGTCTCTGAGGCCCGCCCAATGCTCGTGAACCGCGCACGGATTCCTTCCCGAGCATTCAGGAAAACCCATGACGCATTGCGATGTAAATTGAACGCCGTCGATCGCTTCTACGATATGAAAAAGGGTGATATCTTTCGCCGGCATTCCGAGTGTAAATCCTCCCGTCGGCCCTTTCAGCGACCGGAGCAATCCTTTCCGCGACAGGTCCTGGAGGATCTTCCCCAAAAAATGGTAGGGAATACCGAGCTTCTTTGCCATCGCTTTGATCGACGTCATCTCCCCTTCCGGTTTCAGAGCAATGTACAGAACTGCTCGAAGGGCGTATTCGCATTGTTTGCTAAAAATGAGGCTCATCTAATTTCAGACTATTTAGTCTTAAATTAAGCTATACAGACCTTTTTGTCAAGAGAAAAAAGAAGGTCTGCAGATCAGCCTGCGTTTGACGAGAATTGCCCGATCAAAAGCCGGCCTAAGGTATTGAACTGAATGGACTTCCGTTAAGTTGCCTTTCGGCCATATTCTTCGTATTTTTTTCATGAAATGCATTGCTTTTGACGGCTGTGGTGCACGGGCATTACAGCCGTTTATGTTTTGAGGATACCGAACGACCGCTCATCAAGAGTGAAAAAAGTCCTTATCATAACTTACTATTTTCCACCGTCGGGGGGACCGGGGGTGCAACGTGTGCTGAAATTCGTAAAATACCTCCCGCAATTCGGATGGGAACCGATCGTTCTGACCGTGCGTGATGGAGATTATCCGGCTCGGGACGAATCACTCCTTAAAGAAATTCCGCCTTCGCTGAAGATTTTCAAAACCTCAATTGTCGAACCGTACAGCCTCTACCGCCGGATCACTGGCAAAAAACCGGGGACGGCAGTCGATGTCAACAACATTCCGAAAAAGGGGGAGCAAAAGAAACTTTCCGAAGCGATTGCAGAGTTCGTCCGCTCGACCTTTTTTATTCCCGATGCCCGCGTCGGCTGGCTGCTAACCGCGGTCGGAGCGGCGAAGAAAATCATCAGGAGTGAAAGGATCGATGCCATCTATTCTTCGTCTCCGCCGTACACGTGTGCCGTGATCGGACGCAACGTCCACCGTGCCACAGGGATTCCATGGGTGGCCGGATTCCGCGATCCGTGGACAGGATTTCTTTCGACCCCCGACAGATGGTCCCTTCCAAAAAAAATCGACGAGCGCCTCGAACGGAGCTGCTTTCAGGAGGCGTCTCGCGTCGAAGTCGCATGGCGCGGCATTCTCCTCGACCTGCACAGAAAATATCCTGACATTCCGGTTGACAAGGTTGCTCATCTGCCGAACGGATTTGACGGCGCCGATTTTCCGCCGGCCCCTTACCGGCCCAATGAAACATTCACAATCACCTACACCGGATCGATGTACGGCGTCCGCAATCCGAGAACATTTTTACAAGCCGTGGCAAACCTCATCGCCGGGAAAAAGATCGATCCGGCGAAGATCCGGCTGAAGTTCATCGGCAGGTTCGGCGCCGAGGTGCTGGAAATGTTCCACCACCCCTCCATTGACGGCTGCGTCGAAGTTCTCCCCTATCTTCCCCATGCGGAGAGCATTGCACATCTGATGACGTCGGATGCGCTCCTGCTGATCGTCGACGAATACGCGGGGGGAGAAGAGATCGTTCCGGGAAAGGTGTTTGAGTACATCGGAGCCCGCCGGCCGATCATCGGCATCGCCCATGATGGGGCGGTGTCTGAGCTGCTGCGCAGCACGAACGCAGGACGCACCGCGCGTAACGACGATGTTCCGGCGATCGAACGGATCATTCTTGAATATTACGGCGATTATCTCTATAATAGACCCGGTTTTTCTCCGGACCTCACGACGATCGGACAATACGAGAGAAAAGAAATTACCGGACGCTTAGCCCGGCTGCTCGACGAATCGCTTGGACAACCGGCTGCGTAGATCACTCCACCAACTTCCGTCATCACATGGCAAAGCAAAAGAATCAACCCCGAGCGGAATCACAGCCGCTTATTCCGAAGGAATTCCAACACTACGCTTCGATTGGCGTCATCCTGCTGGCGCTTGTCGTTTTTTTCCACGATGTGGTTTTTTCGGGAAAAGTATTTTTTGCAAGCGATAACCTCTCCTCCCAGAGTTTCAATCCGTTCTTAGAGGATGCCAGGAAGAGCGGCGTCTATCCGCTGTGGGTGCCGTACATTTTCTGCGGGATGCCTTCGTTGGCGAGCCTTCTCGCCGCGCCGAGCCGTCTCTACGACCTTACGTCGATGTTCGTGGAATGGGCGCATAACGTTTTCACGTTCGTGCTCCGCAACGAGGCGGGAACCACGGTGTTGTTTTACTATTTTATCTTCGGCGTGTCGACCTATTTTTTCATGATCCACAAGAAAAAATCGCCGCTGGCAGCCCTCTTTACATCGCTCGCGACGATCTTTTCGACGTATGTCATCATCCTGATCATGGTCGGACACAATACGAAGGTTGCCTCGATCTGCCTTCTCCCCATCGTGCTGATGATCATCGAAGAAATGATCGACGACTTCAAGTGGTGGCACGGCATTGTTCTGATCATCGCCATCCATGTCCAACAGCTCGCCTCGCATATTCAGTTCTTTTTCTACACCTACCTGATGATCGCCATCTATTATCTTTATCTGCTCATCGTGCGCATCATCAAAAAGGAACAGTGGTTCAGCGTTCTTCGAAGCGGGATCGTCTTCGCGGCAGCGGCCGCGCTGTCGTTTGCAATGTCGGCGGACATCTATCTTTCGACATTGGAATACAATCCGTATTCGATCCGCGGAACAAACCCGATCCTTCAAACACGCGGCCCTGCGCAATCAAAGACGGCGGAAGGGGGACTTGATTACGACTACGCGACAAACTGGTCGTTCAGTCCCGGCGAAACCCTGACATTTTTCATCCCCTCATTGTACGGTTTCGGGGGGCAGCCATACAAAGGACCCCTGACTGGAAATCAAGAGCAGCATCTCAACACATATTGGGGGCAGATGGCGTGGACCGACGCCCCTCAGTATATGGGGATCGTCATCATGATTTTTGCCGTCATCGGCGTTTATTACCACCGCCGCGACCGGTTCGTGCAGGCAATGCTCATCGTTTCCGCCCTTTCACTGTTCGTTTCGTTTGGCCGGAATTTTTCTCCCGTCTACGACCTGATGTACTACTACTTTCCGGAATTCAACAAATTCCGCATCCCCTCGATGATCTTGATTCTTCTTCAGCTTATCCTTCCGATCTTTGCCGGATTCGGACTGCAGTCGATCATCGACAAGGGGAAAGAAAAATTCACGCCCGAGGAGGAAAAGAAATACAAATACATTATCGGCGGCGCGGGAGTGTTGTTCATTCTCGGATTTGTCGGAAGGGGGATCTTCGAGGATCTGTACCAGAGCTTCGTCGGAACCGACGGCTTGTCCAAACTGCTGAACGAACTCATCGGCCGCCAATCGGAGAACGTCCTTGCGCAAGTCCGCCCGATGATCTTCGATTTCCTTTTTGATTCCGTGATGTCCGATTATTTGATCGCAACCTTCCTCCTCCTGGCCGTATTCGGACTCGCCTACGCCTACAGGAAGCGGTTCATTCGATCGACAGCGTTCGGGACTGCGGTCATCGTGCTGGCAGTGTTCGATCTATGGCGAATCGACAGCAAACCGATGCAGCTTCACGATGCGACGACCCAAACGGCCGAGTTCTCCACGCCCGATTATGTACGCGCAATACAACAGGATAAATCGCTGTATCGCGTATTGAACACTGAAAATCTTGAGCAGCCGTCCAACACACTTGCGTACTATAAACTGCAGAGCATCGGCGGGTATCACGGGGCCAAGATCCGCATCTACCAGGATATCGTCGATGTCGCAACGATCGGGAATCCGACCGTGTGGGAATTGATGAACACCAAGTACATTATTGCAGACCCGAAGGAGAATATTCCCGGCCTTCCGGTTATTTTCCAGGGGCAGCAGAAGAAAGTTCTCGCCTATCCTCCGGGAAGCCAGCGGGCGTGGTTCGTCGACTCGATCGCGGTCGACTCTGGACTCGGTATTCTTTATCGTATGCGCGATATGTCGTTCGACCCTCACCATGTTGCGTTCTTCGAGAAGAACCCGGGGATTTCCATCGAGCCCCCCGATACGTCGGCAAAGGTCGCCGTGGACAGCTTTAGCATCCACAGCATCTCATTCAACGTCCAAGCATCGGGGAAGAACCTCCTCTTTGTCAGCGAGATCTATTATCCTAAAGGGTGGAGGGCGTTCATTGACGGCGCACAGACCGAAATCTACAAAACGGATTATGCATTTCGCTCGATCGTCGTTCCAAAAGGAAAACACCATGTGGAATTTATCTTCCATCCTGATCAGTACTTTCTCGGAAGGACGATCAGTCTCGTGACCAATATCCTCGCATGGTGCGGCATGCTCGCGGTAGGGTTTGTTTGGTGGAAGAAAAGAAATATTCCCGGGCCCCCCGAGGTCAAAAAATGAACTCTCAGACCTTTTAGTATAGGATCGTTGTGGATAAATTCATGATTCGTGGGGGAAAGCCGCTGCGCGGAACGGTCCGCATCAGCGGCGCCAAGAACGCTTCGCTCGCGCTGATGCCCGCAACCCTGCTCGCCAGCGGGAAATACGAATTGCACAACACGCCCGACCTGCGCGACGTCGTCACGATGTCCCGCCTGCTCCAAACGATGGGGGTCGCGTTCGAACGCAGGGGAACCTCCCTCCTCGTCAATACGTTTCGCGTCAACAAGTTTGAAGCCCCGTACGAACACGTCAAGAAAATGCGCGCGTCGATCTATGTCCTCGGACCGTTAGTCGCGCGCTACGGACATGCGAAAGTTTCGCTCCCGGGAGGGTGCGCATGGGGGCCGCGGCCGGTGGATCTGCACATCGAAGGATTAAAAAAATTAGGGGCGTCGATAGAATTGGAGCGGGGATACATCATCGCGAAGGCCCGGCGCCTCAAAGGAACGCGCATTTCGTCGAAGATCTCTAGCGTCGGCGCGACGGGAAACCTTTTGATGGCCGCCGTCCTCGCCAAAGGGACAACGTTGATTGAAAATGCCGCGGTAGAGCCCGAGATCACCAACCTTGCTGAAATGCTTTCGGCAATGGGGGCGACGATCGACGGCATCGGGACGAACAGGCTCGAGATCGAAGGAAGCGATGCGCTTCATCCGGCCGACGTCAAGACAATCCCGGATCGGATCGAGACCGGAACCTTTCTCGCGGCCTGTGCCGTGTGCGGAGGAAAAATCACCATCGAAGGGTGCGATCCGGAACACGTGTCTGCGGTGACCGCCAGGCTCGAAGACGCAGGCGCAAAAATAAAGACGGGCGAAACCTCTATCGAAATTCAGGCGCCGAAGGAGATCAAGCCGGTCGACGTGACGACCGCGATTTTCCCCGGTTTCCCGACGGACATGCAGGCGCAATGGATCGCATTGATGTCGGTGGCCAAAGGTTCCTCGACCGTCACCGATACCATTTACTTCGACCGGTTCAACCACGTGCCGGAATTGGTCCGCCTCGGCGCCGACATTTCTCTCAACGAAAATACCGCTGTGATCCGCGGCGTCAAAAAACTGACCGGTGCGAAAGTGATGTCGACGGATTTGCGCGCTTCGGCGGCCCTCATCCTTGCCGGCTTGCGTGCCCAGGGAGAAACGGAGGTCCTGCGCATCTACCACCTCGACCGGGGCTATGAAGCAATCGAAAAAAAACTGCAAGCTCTTGGGGCGGATATTTCCAGAGAAAAGGGGGAAGAATTCTAGACGTTGCGCGGCGAGCTGAACCGGCGACCGTTGTCGCTTCTCAGAGGGAGATTTTCTTGGGAATGGATAGATTAAACACAGCCCCCATCCCCCGATCGCTCTCACACCATAATCTGCACTTATTGAGCTCCGCCAGTCGCTTCGCGATGTAGAGCCCCAACCCTGCCCCTTGCTGCTCCTGCGCTTCCCGATCCACCTGATAGAATTTTTCGAACAGACGATCCTGCTTTTCCCGCGGAATGCCGTTCCCGTTGTCCGCGATGGTAATCACGTATTGATCCTTCTCGTCCCGCGAGGCGATCGTGACAACGGCGCCGGGGGGAGCGAACTTGCAGGCATTGTCGAACAAGCGGGCAACGATGTCCTCGAAATGCGGCGGATGAATAAAGAGAGCCTGAGATTCGTCCGGAACCTCGATCTTGAGCGTGATCCCTTTGTTCTTCTTTATGTCCTCGCTCACCGAGGCAAATCGGTTCACGATCTCGAAGGGTGAAATGGTCGCGTTCCGGAACTCGATATCCTTCGCCGCTTCTCCGGATTCGATCCGTACGACAAGCAAGAAGTCCTCCACCATCCTGTTAAGCCTCAGTGTCCCGACCTTCAGCATCTGTAAAAATTCAGTGAAATCCTCGGGGGACAATTTCTCCTTATCGGCGGAGAGAATATCGGCCGCCCCGAGAATCGACGTCAGCGGCGTGCGCATTTCGTGCGAGATGAGATGGAACAATTGATTCTTCAGCTCATCCATCTGATGCGAAATCGAATCGCTCAACTGCTGGCTTCGTTTCAGCTTCCCTTTGATCGTGGAGATCAACATCTCGGGTTCGTACGGCTTCATCAGGTAATCGTCACTGCCGAGTTCCTTGCCGGCCATGATGTGCTGGAGGTCGGTATGACCGGAGAGAAAAATGAACGGCGTGTTCTGCAGGCGGGGGTCGGAACGGACCTTCCCGAACAGATCAAATCCGCTCATCCCCGGCATCGTGATATCGGAAATGATAAGGTCGGGTACGGTGGAATTAAGAATTTCCAGCGCTGCGGGACCGTTCAGCGCCGAGAGAGGAACGTATCCTTCCATCTCCAGATATGCTGCCGTGATCTCCAGCAGATCGGGTTCGTCGTCGACGATGAGAATTTTCGCGTGAGGTTGTGCCATGCGCTAACGCTACAGAGCTTTTTTCAACACGGCGAGCATTTGTTCGTGGATCCGTCCGTTCGTCGCAAGCGTCGTCGGCTCGTAAATATTCCCCGGGTTGTTCTTGAAATCGGTAACGACGCCTCCCGCTTCCTGCACCAGCAGCAACCCGGCTGCCTTGTCCCAAGGGTTAAGGAACACTTCCCAATATCCGTCAAGCCTCCCGGCAGCGACATACGCTAGGTCGAGCGCCGCCGAACCGAGCCGCCGGACTCCCTGTCCTTCCATCAGCAGATTCACAAAATGCTCGACGACATGCCCCGGGTTGTCCTTAACATTGTAAGGGAATCCCGTAACGAGCAGGCTGTTGATCAGCGAATCGTTTGACGAAACGTGAATTTTCTTCCCATTCAGGAAGGCCCCGCCCCCCTTTTCTGCGGTGAACAACTCGTCCGCCGAAGGGTTGTAAATGGCTCCTGCGACAACTTCACCCTTCACTTCAACACCGATCGAAACGCAAAAGATCGGAAGCGAGTGTGTGAAGTTTGTCGTGCCGTCGAGCGGGTCGATCACCCACCGGTATTCGGACTGCACGTTATGACTGCCACTTTCTTCCGCAAGAATATCGTGAGTCGGAAAGTGCTGCTTGATCTTTTTGATGATGAGAGCTTCCGCCTGCTTGTCAATTTCCGTAACAAGGTTTGTCTGCTGCCCCTGCTTCCGCTCGATGTGCTTGACCTTACCGACGTTGTATTTCAAGAATTTCCCCGCTTCAAGCGCGGCTTCGGTCGCAATTTTTAACATTGAAGTTGCTTCTCGTGATATGGTCCCTGGTGCATGATCTAAGGTAGGGAATTATTTACCGATGTTCAAACACCGCAGAAGAGGAGGCATCTTCTGGTCGCCAAGACTGTTCTTTACATTTTCTTTATGCTTTTCCGTCCGCTTTTTACATCCTCATCATTGTCCCGCGGCGGGCGAGAGTCTATATTGATACCGAAATTAATTTTCAATCGAACCATCTATGTCAGGAATCATCTTCGCCATGGCTCTCGTGCTTACGTATCTCGCGCATACCTACTTCTCCTGGAAAGAGGGGGAGAAGTCAAGTCATGCAACGGAAACCAATGAACATCCTTCCCCTGATTATGATCCGGAGAAGGAAATCACTCATGCCCGGCTTGGACATTTTGCGGCCCAGATCGGACACATGCAAATGAAATTCTCAGGAAACAATGACAGGAATAATAATGCTTAAAAAGCAGCTTCGACCGACACTTGTGCTTCTTGTTCTCTTTACCATCCTGACCGGCATCGCGTATCCGCTCGTCGTGACGGGGATCGCCCAGATGATCTTTCCGGATAAAGCGAACGGAAGCTTTATGAAGAAGGATGGAAAAATCACCGGCTCCGAGCTCATCGGGCAACCGTTCAGCGCTCCGCAATATTTCTGGAGCCGGCTTTCGGCTACGAGCCCGTACGCGTACAATGCCGGATCATCTTCAGGGTCAAATTACGGGCCGTTGAATCCCGCCCTTATTGACGCCGTCAAAAAAAGGGTCCAGGATCTTAAAGCCGTCGATTCACTCAACACGCAGCCGATCCCCGTCGACCTTGTAACGGCTTCAGCAAGCGGACTCGACCCGCATATCAGCGTTGCGGCCGCGTTGTATCAGGCTCCCCGCGTGGCACGTGTTCGCGGACTGAGCGCAGAGCAGGTTCGGTCCCTCGTCGGTCAGGCCACGGAAGGAAGACAGCTCGGTTTTCTGGGAGAACCGCGTGTAAACGTCTTAAAACTCAATCTCGCACTTGATGAAATTCAATCTTCGCCAAAGGAGAAATAAAGTGGAAGATCTTATTTATCTCGGCATTGTCGCGGCATCGTTCCTGCTGACCTGGGGATTAATGAAGCTTTGTGAAAATCTCGGCGAATTTAAATCGGGAGAGAACACATGAACTGGCTCTATATCGTTTCCGGGCTGATTTCCGTCGGCCTTCTGATCTACCTCTTCATCGTGCTATTAAAACCGGAGACATTTGAATGACACTTAATGGAATTTTGCAGATAGCTTTTTATCTGGCGGCCCTCACCCTTGCAGTGAAACCGCTCGGGCTATTCATGGCCAAAGTGTACCAGAGAGAGCGGACCTTTCTCGACCCTGTCATCGGCCCGCTCGAGCGCTTGATCTATCGGCTGGCAAACATCAATCCGGACGAAGAATTTGACTGGAAAGAGAACGCGATCGCGATGCTGCTCTTCAATTTTGCCGGTCTTTTGATCGTATATCTGCTGCAGCGGATCCAGCAGTACCTGCCGTTGAATCCGCAGAGTATGACCGCCGTTTCGCCGGATTCATCCTTCAACACCGCGGTCAGTTTCGCAACCAACACGAACTGGCAGGGGTACGGCGGTGAAACAACGATGAGCTACTTGACGCAAATGCTCGCGTTGACGGTCCAGAATTTTGTCTCCGCGGCAACAGGCATGGCGATCCTTGCCTTGTTCATCCGCGGGCTTGCCAGGCATTCGGCAAAGACGCTCGGCAACTTTTGGGTGGATATGACCCGAACCACTTTGTACATTCTTCTTCCGCTCTCCATTGTCTTTGCGCTTGTCCTTGTTTCGCAGGGATCGGTGCAAAACCTTTCCCCGTACGTCTCCGTCCCTCTTTTGCAGCCGACGGCGGACACGGCAGGAGCTAAGGTCACAGAGCAAATTGTGGCAATGGGCCCGGCGGCGTCTCAGATCGCCATCAAACAACTCGGCACAAACGGAGGGGGCTTCTTCAACGTTAATTCGGCCCATCCGTTCGAGAACCCGACACCTCTTTCCGATTTCCTCGAGATGCTCGCGATTCTTCTTATTGCAGCCGCACTCTGCTACACCTACGGCCACATGGTGAAGGATACGAAGCAAGGGTGGTCAATCTATGCGGCGATGATGATCATCTTTATTGCATTTCTCGCTCTTGCCGGATGGTCGGAAGAGAAAGGGAATCCGGCATTCGCCTCTCTGGGGGTCGATCAAACGTCGAGCAGCATCCAGCCGGGAGGCAACATGGAGGGAAAAGAGGTTCGGTTCGGCATCGCGAATTCAGTCGTCTGGGCCACTGCAACAACGTCGGCGTCCAACGGTTCAGTGAATTCAATGCACGATTCCTTCACGCCGCTGGGAGGATTCGTCACCCTGGTGATGCTCCATTTTGGCGAGGTCGTTTTCGGCGGTGTCGGTTCAGGATTGTATGGAATGCTCGTCTTCGTGATCGTCGCTGTCTTCGTTGCCGGTCTTCTCGTCGGGCGAACCCCGGAATATCTGGGACATAAAATAGAGACGTATGAAATGAAAATGGCGTCGCTTCTCATCCTCATCATGCCGATCACCGTCCTTGTCTTCACCGCCATCGCTGTCGTAACGTCGGCCGGGACGAGCTCGATAGCTAATCCCGGGCCGCACGGCTTCAGCGAGGTGTTGTACGTGTTTACATCGCAGGCGAATAACAACGGAAGCGCGTTCGCAGGAATAAACGCAAACACGCCTTTTTACAATATCACCGGCGGGATAGCGATGATCATCGGGCGATTTTGGCTGGCGGTTCCGACCCTCGCCCTTGGCGGCTCACTCGTGCGCAAAAAATTTGTTCCGGTAAGCGAAGGAACGCTCCCGACCCACACACCGCTGTTCATCTTCTGGCTGGTCGCCGTCGTGCTGATCGTGGGTGCGTTGAACTTCCTGCCGGCTCTTGCTCTTGGTCCTATTGTCGAACATTTTATGATGGTGCACTGATATGTATATTGCTGCGAAAGAAGAAGGCAAAATGACGACGAGCTCGCTCCAGACGAAAAAACCTCTTGGTCTGACCGGCGAAATGTACCGCAGGGCGATCATAGATTCGTTGGTGAAGCTGAATCCGAGCGCCATGCTTCGCAACCCGGTCATGTTCGTGGTCGAGGTTGGAAGCGTCCTGACCACCGCTTTGTGGATTCAGGCAGTATTCGGCCAAGGTGAGGCTCCCGCATGGTATATCGGCAGCGTCTCCCTCTGGCTCTGGTTCACTGTGCTCTTCGCCAATTTTTCGGAGGCTCTCGCCGAAGGACGGGG
The DNA here is from genome assembly GCA_035506275.1 of Bacteroidota bacterium. NCBI lineage: Bacteria > Pseudomonadati > Bacteroidota > Bacteroidota bacterium. The sequence goes on along the minus strand of DATJPT010000019.1, from coordinate 173,110 downwards.
AAAAGCCCAAGCGGAAGCACTTCGGCGTGCACGTCAGGAAACGAAGGCGAAGCGGCTGAAAAGTCCCAAACGGGGATCCGGCTTCGATATCGTGAACTCGACTCTTCTGCAGAGGGGGGATGTATTCCTCGTTGAAACCGGCGAGACCATTGCCGTCGACGGCGAGGTGATCGAAGGCATCGCATCGGTTGACGAAAGCGCAATCACGGGAGAAAGCGCGCCGGTGATCCGCGAATCGGGAGGTGATAGAAGCGCGGTGACGGGGGGAACCAGGGTCCTGTCCGATTGGCTCATCGTCCGCGCAACGACAGAAATCGGCGGAGGTTTTCTCGACCGGATGATCAAATTAATAGAAGGAGCAAAAAGGCAGAAAACTCCGAATGAGATCGCTCTGAATATTCTGCTCGCAGCCTTCACGATTATTTTCCTCATGGTCTGCGTGACGCTTCTCCCCTTTTCGCTTTTCAGCGTGCAAGCCGCAGGCCAGGGAACGCCGGTCACCGTCACCGTTCTCGTCGCTCTCCTTGTTTGTTTGATCCCGACGACCATCGGCGGGCTCCTTTCCGCAATCGGAATCGCGGGGATGGACAGAATGATCCGACACAACGTGATCGCCACCTCGGGGCGCGCAATCGAAGCTGCGGGGGACGTCGACGTGCTCCTGCTTGACAAGACCGGTACTGTCACGCTCGGAAATCGCATGGCAACGGAATTCACTCCGGCTCCCGGCATTTCCAAGGAACGTCTTGCCGATGCCGCCCAGCTTGCTTCACTCGCGGATGAAACCCCGGAAGGGCGATCGGTCGTCGTCCTCGCAAAAGAAAAGTACGCTCTCCGCGAACGGAACGTCAATGAAATCTCGGCGCACTTTGTCCCCTTCAGCGCGCAAACGCGCATGAGCGGTGCGGACATCCAGCCGGAAGGAAAGAACGGAAGAAGAATAATCCGCAAAGGGGCGGCGGAAGCGATGAAATCCTACATCGAGGAAGCGGGAGGCGTCTTTCCCTCCGCCGTGCAGCAATTGGTCCAGGATATCAGCCGTGCCGGCGCGACTCCTCTTGTTGTCGCAGAAAACAAAGAGGTGCTGGGCGTGATCCATCTGAAAGACATTGTTAAAGGAGGAATCAAGGAGCGTTTCGCGCATCTGCGGAAAATGGGAATCAAGACGGTGATGATCACCGGAGACAACCAGTTGACCGCAACTGCCATTGCCGCGGAGGCCGGAGTTGACGACTTCCTTGCGGAAGCAAAACCGGAAGATAAGTTGAAGCTCATCCGCGATTATCAAAAAGGGGGACGCCTCGTCGCGATGACGGGAGACGGCACGAACGATGCGCCGGCGCTCGCTCAGGCAGATGTCGCGGTTGCGATGAACACCGGCACGCAGTCTGCACGAGAAGCGGCGAACATGATCGACCTCGACAGCAATCCGACCAAGCTGCTGGAAATCGTCGAGATCGGCAAACAATTATTGATGACGCGCGGAACGCTGACGACGTTCAGCATCGCGAACGACGTCGCAAAATACTTCGCCATCATTCCTGCCGCGTTCGCAACGACGTACCCTGCGCTTAATGCGCTGAATATTATGCGGCTCGCAACGCCGGAAAGCGCGATCCTCTCCGCAGTCATTTTCAATGCACTCATTATCATCACCCTTATTCCACTCGCCTTAAAAGGAGTGAAATACCGCCCCGTCAGCGCTGTCCAGCTTCTGCGAAGACATTTGTTCATCTACGGCGTCGGCGGCATTATCGTCCCGTTTTTCGGGATCAAGCTGGTGGATATGATTCTCGTCGCCTTGAGGCTGACGTAATTACCGCAATACCAAAACGGTTCACCTTACGTACACACACAAATCCCGCCCGTTCGGAGACTCGTCTGGCGGGATTTGTGCTGTGAAACTCTGAAAAAGATTCAATATATTACGGTATGCCCCCGATCGATCAATCCCGCCCGGACCCCGATGCACTCCTTAACGTGCTGCGGAAAGAAGAGGAAAAAGCCTCAAAGGCGAAACTGAAAATTTTCTTCGGGATGTGCGCCGGGGTGGGGAAAACATACGACATGCTTGCAACCGCACATGCCGCCCTCGCAAATGGAGTCGACGTTGTCATCGGCATTGTCGAAACTCACAAGCGTGCGGAAACCGAAGCCCTTGTTGCCAATCTCCCCGCTGTTCCGCGGAAAAAAATCGAATACCACGGCTCCGTTATCGAAGAGATGGACCTTGACGCGATCCTTGCACGGAAACCGAAACTGGTCCTCGTCGACGAGCTCGCACACACCAATGCGCCGGGGAGCCGCCATCTGAAACGGTACCAGGATGTCCAGGAACTTCTCGACAACGGGATTGACGTTTACACGACGTTGAACGTCCAGCATCTAGAGAGCCGCGCCGATGCCGTCGCACAAATTACCGGTTCGCTTGTTCGGGAGACTGTTCCCGATTCGATCTTCGAGCGGGCCGACGATGTCGAAGTAATCGACCTTCCCCCTGATGAGTTATTGAAACGGCTGGAAGAAGGAAAGGTCTACACTCCCGAGCGGTCCCAGCAGGCGATCCAGAATTTTTTCCGCAAGGGGAACCTGACCGCGCTGCGCGAGATGTCCCTCCGGCTGACGGCGGAGCGCGTCGACCACCAGCTTCGCGACTACATGCGTACCGAGCGGATCACCGGCCCGTGGAAATCAGGGCAGCGGTTGATCGTCGGTATCAGCGCCAGCCCACATTCGGTATCGGTCCTCCGTTGGGCCCGCCGTCTGGCCTACACCATGAACGGAACGTGGGTCGCGGTCTGCGTGGAGACTTCGGCGCCGTTGCTCGAGAGCGACAAGGAGCAATTGTCCAAAAATATCGTCCTTGCGCGGAAGCTCGGAGCGGAGATCATCACTACATCGGACGACGATGTTGCAAGCGCGCTCATCCGGGTCGCACGGGAACAGAATGCAACTCAAATTCTTGTGGGAAAATCGAAGCGAAGCATGTTCTCCCGCTCGCAGCGATTGATCGAAGACCTCGTCGAAAAAAGCCACAACGTCGACGTCTACATTGTCGGTCAAGAGGACACGTCCTCCCAGGAAAAAAGAAAGACCTTCATCCCGAAAATTCAGTCGACTCCCACCCAATATCTTCTTGCACCCCTCATTGTGGTCGTGGTTGCGCTTGCCTGCTTCCCGTTTTCTCAGCTCATCGGTTACAGGACGGTCTCGATGATCGTCCTGCTGACGGTCTCGTTCCTTCCGCTGCAGATGGGCCCTGGACCGGTGCTTGTCGCCGCAACGACGGGGGCGATCGTATGGGATTTTTTCTTTATCCCGCCGATCTTTACGTTCTCCATAAGCCGGCTCGAAGACGTCATGATGCTCGGCGTCTATTTTATCGTGGCCCTGGTGACGGGAGTCCTTACTGCCCGTGTGCGGGCCAGAGGGCAGGCCGTTCGTCAGCGGGAAGAGCGGACCGCCGCGCTTTTTTCCCTGACCAACGACCTCTCATCGGCACATTCGCAGGAAGAGGTGATCCGGGCGGCGGTTTCAAACATCAAGAAATATTTTAACGCCGACGTCGTCATCATTTTGGGTGAAGCGGACGGAGAGATCTCAAGCCGTCCTCACGAAGCCAGCTCGTTTGCCGTCGACGCGAAGGAATTCGGCGTCGCTTCGTGGACATATTGGAATGAGAAAAAAGCCGGAAAATACACCGACACGCTTCCGTCCGCCGAGGCAACGTATTTCCCGATTTCCGGCCCGCGGTATCCGCTCGGCGTCATCGGTGTCCGGCTGCCAAAGGACGAGAAACTCACGACCGACCAGGAGACATCGCTCGACAATTTCATCGCTCAAATTGCGTCGGCCATGGAGCGGGAACTATTGAACGACGTCAACAAGAAATCGATCGTTGTCGCCGAATCAGAAAGGTTGTATAAGATCCTCTTCAATTCGATCTCGCACGAACTGCGCACGCCGATCGCCGCGATCATGGGAGCCTCGGAAAACTTGATGAAGAATTCTGCCGCGCAGGATCACACGTCGACGAACGAACATACGAAAGAAATCCATATCGCTGCCGAGCGTCTCAACCGGCTGGTGGCCAACCTTCTCGACATGTCGCGGCTTGAGTCCGGGATGATCCAGCCGAAAATGGATTGGTGCGACATTCACGATCTCATCAACGCGGCGGTCAAAGGGCTGGACAGGGAGCTTTCCCGCCACACTGTCATTATCGAAGTACAGGCTGAAATGCCTCTTGTCAGACTGGACTTCGGCTTGATCGAACAAGCGCTGACGAACCTGGTCCACAACGCCGCCGTGCACACGCAGGAAGGCAGCTCCATCACGATCGAAGCCAAGGTCGTCGAAAAAGAATGCATCTTTGTCGTTGCGGACAACGGATCCGGATTGGCGAAGGACGACCTCCCCAAAGTGTTCGAAAAATTCTATCGGGCTGAGGGGATGAAAAGCGGCGGCTCGGGCCTCGGCCTGACCATTGCAAAAGGCTTCGCCGAAGCGCATAAAGGGACGCTGACCGCGAGAAACCGTCCCTCCGGGGGAGCAGAGTTCACACTACGAATTCCCACGAACATCGGATCATCTCCACAGCCGTGAGCACAAAACCTGTTGTCCTCGTCATCGACGACGAGATTCAAATCCGCCGCCTTATTGAGCTGACGCTCGAACCGCAGAACTACGCTCTCAAGTTTGCCCTGACGGGGAATGAAGGAATGAGGATGGCCGGAACGGAACGCCCGGAGCTCATCATTCTCGATTTGGGACTCCCCGACATCGAAGGGTTGAGCGTACTTAAATCCATCCGGGAATGGGCGACGATACCGATCATCATCCTCTCCGTCCGCAATGCGGAGTCCGACATCGTCGGGTGCTTGACGGCGGGGGCGGACGATTATCTGGTGAAGCCGTTCCGCACGGGCGAGCTGCTCGCGCGCGTCCGGACCGCTCTCCGCCATCGCACGGCGCTTCCCGAGGAAGAAGTATTCAGCCTCGACACGCTGAGCGTGAACCTCTCGGCACGCGTGGTGAGAAAAGGGAGCGACGTCCTCAAGCTGACGGCAACGGAATATTCGCTCCTCGCCCTTTTCGTGAAGAACGCAGGGAAGGTATTGACCCATCGTTTCATCCTCGAACAGGTCTGGGGGCCCTCGTATGTCGACGAGACGCAGTACACCCGAATCTACGTCGGTCAGCTTCGAAAAAAAATTGAAGACGATCCTTCAAAGCCGAAGATGATTCTGACTGAGTCGGGCATCGGATACAGGCTTAGGACCGAGGAAGGGTAGGCGGTCTGCTGTCAGACACGCTTGAGAATGACCAATGAAATGTCGTCGTTGGGGGGCGCATCCTTCACAAAATAATCCACTTCGCCGAGCAGCGTTCTGCCGATCTCTTCGGCGGAGCGATCTCTCAATGCCGGAAGTCGTCTCATTAACCGTTCTGTCCCGAAGAATTCCCCCCACTCGCTGCTTGCTTCGGTGAGCCCGTCGGAATAGACGAGGAAAACATCGCCCGGCTGCAGATCAGCTTGCCGCTCTGTGTAATTGGTCGAATCCATCAGGCCGAGGGCGGGTTCGCCCTTCGACATTTCCTGCAAACCGGCTGCCGTGAGCACAATCGGCGGCAGATGTCCCGCGTTGACAAACCGCACCGCTCCCGAGTTCGAAGAAATTTCCGCATAGACCAACGAGGCAAAGCTGTTCGGAAGTCCGTCACGGTGCACAATGGCGTTTAACTTCGTGATGAGTTTTCCTATCGAATCATAATCCGGGGCGAGCGCTTCCAGAATGGCCTGAAGTTTGGCCATGATAAGCGCCGCCTGCAGTCCTTTCCCCGAGACGTCGGCCAGAGCGACGCCGTACCTGTTTTCGCCGTGGCTGAGAAAGTCTATTAGGTCGCCCCCGACTTCGTTTGCCGGCCTTGAGTAGATCCACAGCCGCCAACCGGGAACTGCCGGACTGAGTTCCGGCATCAACGCCTGCTGTACTTTCTTCCCGGCGCCGAGCTCGTCGCGTGCAAGGAGTTTATCCTTCAGCTCAAGCATGAGGATCAACAGGATGAATGCACCGCCGATGAGACGAAAATCCGAGATCTCAACATGCTTGTTGGAGATGATGATGACCGGACTCCACACAAGCAGAACGATCCCGACTACAAGAACGAGCCGGCGGAACGGCGTAAGCCGCATGAGCATGCTCTTGAGAAGCCACCAATTGAGATACAGCCACCGCTTGAGCTGCGGCATTTCGTTGAGGCGCTTTTTCTTCTCCTCATCGATATAGAACTCTTTTAAGCCGCGAAATTCCTTGCGGAAAGTATTCCAATGCCCTCCGCGGCTGAAATCCTCACGAAGTGTGTCCCGTAACCGCGGTTCCGATTGATTTGTTTCAGCGCTCATGATGATACTCTACCGGTTTTGCTTTCTTTACCTTTATTACGTCATTTGCCGTCAAAAGTTATACGGTCCATCTATGCAGCCGCATGATATACTCAAATAAAAGCGGAACGACGGATCCCGATCAAAAAGAGCCCTTTCCCAAAATTTGCACCTCCGTGCCTTCGAGTCGCTGCATTCAAAAACCGCTGAGACGCTGACCGAGGATCCCTTTCACAATGGCTAGTACGAGAAAAGAAATTGCAAGCAGCAGTATCGCTAGAACAAGGGCGATGTGGAGATCGATCTCGAATCCCATATAGATCGCCAAAGGCATCGTCTGCGTCCGTCCGGGGAAATTTCCCGCGAAAATTATCGTTGCGCCAAATTCCCCGAGCGCGCGCGCCCATGTCATCACGATGCCGCCGGCGATCGCCGGCAAAGAAAGTGGGACAACGATCGTTCCGAAAATTTGAGGGCGCGAAGCTCCGTCGACGGCGGCAGCTTGCTCAAGCTCGCGGTTCACGCTAGCAAAACCCGCCGCGGCCGATTTAATATACAGCGGCGAAGCAACGAACAACTGAGCCAGCACGACTGCGGCTTCGGTGAAAGGAATTTCCAATCCGCCAAAGAGCCCGCTTATTAAACTGCGGCGGCCGAAAGCGATCAGCAGCGCGACCCCCGCCACCGACGGGGGGAGAACGATCGGCATATCGATCAGGGCATCAAGCAGAGTTCGTCCCGCAAATTTCCTTCGAGCGAGCAGATAGGCGACCGGTGTGCCGAGAAGCAGCGTCAGCAATACTGTTACAATCGTCGTCGACATGCTCAGCCGAATCGCCTGAACGACCTGCTGTTCCCGCAGCGCATCCACCATCTCCGATGCCGAGACCCTGAAAATAATTCCAACCAAAGGGAGCAAAAGAAAGAGGAGAAGCGGGGCGCTCGCTGCCGCAATCTGCCATCGAAGGCGATCCTTGCCGGGAGATATTTTATGGGGGAGAGAAGATGGCTTCATAAAGGAGGAACATTCCGGTTGAGCATAAGATCATTTGACTCTGAGAAAACCGAATCGAGTTAAGATGCTTTGTCCCTCATCGGACAGAATAAATTGCACAAATCTCCGAGAGCGCTCCCGGGACGGTGCAGTCCGCATGAGGCATATCGGATACTCAGCAACGACGTTCAACGGTTCCGGTATCTCGATTGTGCCGACTTTTTCCCGTGCATCACGGCTCACGTCGGAGGTATAGACAATTCCCGCATCACCTTCGCCAAGAACAATCTTGCTCAAAACGGCTTTTACATTTTCCTCGTAAGAAACGACGTTTTGAAGGACGTTCTGCTTGAATGTAGAATCAAAACCGGGCCGTTTAATGCATTTTTCGAGAACCTCAACCGAGTATTCACCCGCCGGAACAGTTTTATCCGCGAGAATAATTTTGAGATGGGGCCTGCCCAAATCGGACAATGTATGAATTCCCGCCTCATTCTCTTTTGGAAAAACGACGACAAGCGTATTATGCGCAAAAACTCTGACAGACGCTGAATCGACCCTTCCAGTGTTCAGCGCGTCATTCATCTGTCTCATGTTTGCGGAGGCAAAGATGTCAACTGCCGCTCCTTCTGCGATCTGCTGGACCAGCTGTTGCGACCCAGCAAAATTGAACGTTATTTCCTCTCCCGGATTTTCAGATCTGTATTTTTCGGCCATCGCCGCAAACACCTCATTGAGAGACGCCGCAGCAAAGATTGTTATCCCGTTGCCTCTCGCATCCTGAGCAACAACTTTATGCTGAATCGAAACGACCAGCAGTGCGATGAAGAGGGGCGAAAAAAACTTTTGAATCATGCTTCTGCGTCCGACCAACTAATAGAGAAACGGTATCAACCTTTTGACTCGCAACGAATATTCAGGAAACTCGGCGAAATGCTCCTGCAAGAGCAACTCTTCCTCGTCTATTTTCTTCAATAAAGAAAAAAGGACGAGAACGACACCCAACAATCCCCTTAGTTCTCCGGTCGTCATTGCCGATCCTGTCAGTGAAACCAACGATCCGAGATAGATCGGATTGCGGACAATATTGTACGGTCCGTTTCTGATCAGTTCATGATCTTTCTTGATGGCTGCCGGGCCGCTCCAATTCTTTCCCAGTGTCTTTCGAGACCAGATGGAAAAGGAAATCCCCGCTGCGCACAACACTATTCCAACGCCCCCAAATAGATCGTTCTGCGGCACTATGCGAATGGCAAGCAAACCAAAAGAAAGATAAGGAATATATATCAATGCAAACGCAATGTAGATTGCGGCTAACGCGAATGTCCGGACAAACGATCGCTTTTGGTGAACGGTTTCCTTATTCCCTCCGGAATGTAACCCCCAAAAGACTTCCGACACAAGCCAGAAACAAAGAGTGGTAATTTGATAGCGTGTCATGATTAATAAGTAAATTCACCGATCGAAAAGTAGGGGTTCCAATGAGGAGAGTCAAGCGGACAGCCTCTGGCTCCCGTCACCTTGATCAAGGCATCGATGGAAAGCATCGGAGCGGTATTGACCTTCCTTCGTATCCGCCCACAATAAAAATGCAGACCCTTCTCCCCTAAATCAAAAAGCCGATCACGCTGCGATACGGTCGGCTCCTTTTTTTGAGTATGACATTCTGCATCTTTACCCAATGATTAGGCTGTCTCTCCCTGTACTTTCCAAGCGATGACAAAGGCCGTCATCAACATCAATACCGCAACCAAGAATGGAGCGCCGGGGAGATGCAATTCGCTGTGCGTTCCAATGAAGCTTGCAAAGGTGAATGTAAAAATTCCGGGACCGATCACACCGGTCACTCCCATAATGCTGTTATTCGCTCCCTGGAGTTGCCCCTGTTGCGACGGCTGAACATGCCTCGTCATGAGTCCCTGCGAAGACGGCCCGTACAATCCCATCATTGAAAATACCGGTATGCCGAGCCAGAAGATAATTCCGGACGAGGCTAGACCGTAGATCGCGAAACCGCACATCCCGAACAACAACCCGGCAAGAAGGGCACGCCTCTCACCGAAGTCTGCGACGACGCGCTTCACGACTCCTCCCTGCACGAGCATGCCGCACACTCCAACGATCGCCAGCGTGATGCCAACGAGTTCCTCATTCCATCCGTACCGAAAACCTGCATAGAGGACGAAGACGCTCGGCAGCACTTGATGGGCGAGATAAAAGAACCCGTTGACGGTGGCAAGTCGGAACAGCTCCGGGTGAGAGCGGAGGAGCTGCAGCGAGCCGAGGGGATTGGCGCGCTTCCAGGAAAATTTCTCCCGGTGCTCGACGCTCAACGATTCCGGAAGGATGAACAATCCATACATCGCGTTCAGCAATGTCAGCCCGGCCGCGACCCAGAACGGCAGCCGGGTGTCGATACCGCCAAGGATGCCGCCAAGAGCCGGGCCCAAAACGAACCCGAGCCCCCATGCAGCGCCGATCATTCCAAATCCGGCGGCGCGCTTTTCCGGAGGCGTAACGTCGGCAATGTAAGCGCCGGCCGCGGTAAAACTCGCCCCGGTGATGCCCGATATGATCCGCCCGATAAACAACAGCCACAGCGTCGGAGCGGAGGCCATGAAGATATAGTCGATGCCGAGCCCAAAACATGAAATAAGGATCACCCGGCGCCGCCCGTATTGATCGGACAGCGCGCCGAGCACGGGTGAAAAAATAAATTGCATCAGCGCCCAGACGGTGCCGAAGAGCCCGAACATTTCCGCTGCACGCGCCGTGTCCCCGCCAAGAAAGATCTCGACGAGTTTCGGCAGAACGGGAATGATAATGCCGAGCGCGAGAACGTCGAGCACAACGGTGACAAAAATGAACGCTGTCGCCGCAGGGCGGGAAGAGGATGAAGGGATCGGGTCATTCATTCTGAACACACTATAGAACTTAGGGCTTGAACAATCGAGGATCCTGCGAGCTCACACTGATCTTCTACTTGACCGTATCTCCCGGCAATCCCGTCATCGCATGAAGCTCAAAGGCGAAATGTCCGGCTTCAACGGCGGGGTCGCTTTTCACAAGGCGCTCGACTTTGGCTTTGTCGGACGATAGAAATAATTCGATGGTCCGGATCTCGCAGTTCTCTCGCGTTCCGAAGACCACGGAAGCTTTCCCTTCGGCACGGAGCTGGCACAGGTGCTCGAAATGCCTAACGCGCATTCCCTCGGCTCCGTCCTTATCCGTAATGAACTTTTTCCCTTTTGTAAGGATCGCGGCAACGTAAGGTTTTCCAGCAGAAAGTTCCTTCTTGATTTGCTCTTACATCACTGCCATACTCTTCCCTCAATCAATATCCCGTGATGGTTATTTACCCAACAGTGCGTCAAGATTGAAAAAATACCTTGCCCAGACCTTCATCAATTGGCCGGAAGTATAAATTCCATCATCGTGAGAAAACCAGACGTCTTCATGACGTCGGAAAGATCGATCCTTTTTGCATTTCCTTCCGACACAAAGAAAAACGTCTGCGTCGGCGGCATCGGCATTCCGCTTTGCGCTTCGATGACCAACCTCTCGTTCGGCTGATATTCGGTCACTTTCATCAGCAGCTGTTTTGTACGGAACAAGTGAACCTCCTCGACAAATGTGGTCCCGACTTTTGTTGGTCCGCTTGCCTGGCTGATCCCCGGTACGTCATTTCGCCACCGGAGGATGAGTTACGGCGGAATGTTTGAACGCGATCGTGATCGATTCTTCGTCCTGAAAGCGGGGAGTTGCCACTACACCGTCACCCGGTCTCCGTGGCTCGGCGGCGCCGACACCACCAAAAAGTCGAAGTCGCGGGTCGATTCGTTCCTGAACTGGTGAGGGGTCCGGGAAGGAACAGACAGCCCTTCTCCGGCATGCAGCGTCACTCGCTTCTCTCCCGTCTCGATCGTCGCTTCACCGGAGAGGACATAAAAAAATTGCTCCGATACATTATGGAAGTGACGGACTTCACTTCTGCCGCCCGGTACCTTTTCCTGAATAACGCTCAAGCCCGGCATCTTTGCCAAATGCCAGCCATCGCATCCTTCCCCCCACTTATAATGCTCGGCAGTTTTGAGATTCACAGCTTCCATCTGAGATTCTTTCAAAGGTGGAACTGATATAATGGACGTTGTTACTTTTTGTTTTGAAGCCTCTCGAGCCTTCCCTTTGCCATCCAGTTGTTTGGGTCAAGCTTGAGTGCCTGTTTATAGTTCTCGATCGCTTCCTGAGACTTCCCTTCTCCTTCGTAGAGACCTGCAAGGCGGACGTATGAAAAAGGAAATGCAGGATACAGTTCGATATTCAGCTTTAACACCTGAATGGCGGCGGTGGTTTTTGCCGTATCGTCCGAAATAAGTTCCGCCAGACGCACCAGCGTTCCTTCCTTAAAATTATAGGTGAAACCTCCGTAATACTGGTCCCGCAGGGTATGGTACTGCTTGATGGTCGAGTCGATGCCGAAGCGGTCGAACGTCCGCTTGAGTTTATCCTCCAAGAGGATCGGCTTGTTGCTCCCCCGATGACACGTCATGCATGAAACGCGAAGCGGCGAATTGCTCTCAACGTGCAGCTCGGCGAGATACACATCGTTGATGTTGTTCATCATGCGGATCATCGTGCGGGCTTCGTTCTTTTCCGGCTTCGCGTCGGAGACAAAGTCATACTGGCTGAAATCTTTTCCCTCTTCCCCTACATGGCAGAAGGTGCAGCGAACGCCGAGGCCGGCGGTAAAACCGAACATCGTTCTCTGCAAATCTCTTGCGGACGTGCTCTTCGGAAGAACGGTAAGATGCTTAGCCGTGTCAGGCCATTCCCAACGTTGAGCAAAAAGGGGGACTGCGGACAATAATAGAATGCATGCGAAAAGAAATCTTTTCATACGATCCTTTCCAATAGATGAGATTAAAAATGTGAAGTGAAGATTTTCGACTGGCAGCACATCGACCGCCGAATTACGGCAATAACTCCGGCGATGTGGACTAAACATCTGTAAAATACGATATAAACAAAACTATTGCAATATCGGGGGGGCGGGCTACGTTGATCGGGCATCAAAGAGCCCAAAAAGTCGAGGGGGTCAAACTTCAGACTACCGTCTCTTTCATTCTGAAGGGAGCGCCGCTTTTGCGCGACGAAGCGAGCGCTCCTTCGAAGCATCCCTTTGAAGGATTGCAGGTCGATGCAAGAGAACAACACGTCGATTCTTCAAACAACAGCACGTGCAGGCGCGGCGGTGCAGAGTTATGGATCATAACTCCCGACAAAGAATCACGGGATTCAACAGGACAGAGCCACAATTATCACCAGGATTCAACAGTACACATTCAAAAACTCCCTGGTCAAATCACGACATTCCCCGATATGGAGATGATCGAGCATGGTCGAAGAGACTGTGAAATGTTACCGTACGCGAGGGTGTTCCCGCTCCCAGCGCCCTTCAAAAAAGACCCATTCATTGTTCCGACGCTCCCAATGCCCCGCAACCCACACAGAGTGCGGACGGGGGGGATGCATCCATCGGCCGGCAACCCACACATAATGGTGACGGCGCGGCGCCCAGCGATAGTAACCGGGGACCCATACGACCTCTCCCGAGGGCCTTACAATGACTCTCTCCGCCGGTGGAGCTGGAGGACCGATGTTGATTCCTACTCCGACATGAAGCTGTGCGAAAACAGGGACTGCGATGGCAAGCGCTCCCGCCAGAATTGCGGCTTTCAAAAATGTTTTCATGGACTGTTCCCTTACTGTGAGAAGAACGATGATCTGCTATTGGAACAAGCTGACTGATAGACACATTCTTTTGCAGCCGAGTTTAATCCCGATCCTTTTCGCCAGGTGAGCAAAATCACAGGGCCACGCTCTCGCCGCGAGACCTGGCCTCAACCCATCAATCCGGATGGACGAAATACCATTGTTGCTATCGTCTGTTCATCGGATCCTCAGGTGCAATTCCTATTACACTCCCCGGCTGCCCATTCAGCCAACGCCCAAACGCTCGCCGCTGCATGCGACGTCAGGCAGTACAGAGGAGAAAAAATTACTACCGGACCATCCCAAATTTTTTATTCTGAGCGGTCATCTTGATGAAATAACGGAGGCGCTGTTGAAATACATCGGGCCTTCGCCTGACTCCGTCAATCCAGCCGATGCGTATACGCTTGTACGACACCGAAAATCCCTGGAAATTCCTCCACACAACTGGGTCGGACTTAAGCACGCGAAGAATGTCTTTGGGAAGAGTAAATTCTTTTAATGCTGTTTTGCCCGAGAGCTTCCTTTCCATGTGATGACGGATGCTCTCCAAACCGTAACGCGTCATCTTTTTCGCTTTGATGAGCCGGCGAACGCGTTCTTTGTTCAATTCGGAAAGGGGGCTTCCCTTTCTTCGCGGAGTAAACCGCTGCACCCAGCTTTCAGCATCGCGCGGTTTTACAATGCTGTCGATCCATCCGTAACACAACGCCTCTTCGACAGCGTCGTTATACGGTATCCGCTTTTTTCCGCTCTCTTTTTTGAAATAGATCAGCCAAATATCTTGGGCGGTCTTGTGATTTTTCGACAACCATGACCGCCAGCGCTTCCTGTCCGGCGCGTATAAAGTCTTTCCGACATCCATTCATGAAAAGTAGGGGTTGGTGGAAAGATAATCAAGGGAGAAAACATGAGACGGAATCCAGAAGGCAGCAATCAATGTGACGATAACCCTGCGGGTCGGGTGTAATAAAAAAGCCAACCGTACGTTACATACGATTGGCTTTCGTCCGTCCCTTCAGCCAACCACTCCTTCCGATCCGGACACATCTTAACTACAAAGGGATACCGGCTCCTGTATTTAACTGAACAAACACTCCGCGGGAAAAATTTCAAAAATCACTGACCGCGGTTCTGCCGCTCCATAACAAGCAGGCACCGCAGCGTATTTATGGGACACGGTGGAGGAGAATAAAGTTTAATAGACTGCAGGTTTTTTATGCGGCAAAGAAGCGGAAGACGGCGCCGTAGATGAGCATTACAGCGGAAAGCACCCCCATCCATGTATAAAATTCGCGGTCACTGATCGGTTTCAATTCCTCTTCGATCCCCTCCGACGTTGCGAAAATCTCACGGACCAACCAAAACATAAAAGGCTCCTCTATTTGTTTTTTTCGAAGTATCATGGCTTCTCCCAAAGTAAGATGCCCTAATACAACCTGTTTCTCGCCTGAAAAATACAAATGGACAGTTAGCTTGATATTAGACTTACTTTAAGGAATTGTTAAATCTTTCAGAATCATTCAATTACCTCAATCCTCGCTTGAATCACGGCCAAACTGAATCTATATTCAAATGCACGATTAACGCCCGATATCTTAGTCCGACCTGATGAATCTTAATTCTTATATATTGGAACAGGCGCTCCGGCGGCTTCAGCTGCCGGAAAGTTCCATCAAACAATTTCAGCTAGCTGGAAAATTCAGCGACGTCGAAGGAAAAGGCTTTCCAAAAGAACTCTTTTTGCTGAGCACGCCGGTGATCGTCAGGGGACTCCTGAATTTCGCCGTGTTGCAGATGAGGAGCGATTGGCTCTACCCTTTCTGGGTGCATAAACAACTGGACCCGAAAAGCGAAAGCTATATCCCCAGGGCGCAAAACCCCCTCTTGGTCAACATCACCCACCGCAACTGGACGATGGTCGGCACCCTGAATGGATTTCATGAAGCGATCGTCGACCCGACAGGTCTAGCCACCCCACTTCCCCGCGAATGGTCGATCGACACTTGGCTGGTGGTAGAGGATAAGGTCTTTTTCCCTTCCAGGACCGGCGGCGGAGAGCAGACGACCGAGACGATGTTTCCGTGCATCACCACTCGATTTTCCGTGAACGGCATCGGTTTGACGCTCGAACATTTTGCCGCCCCCACAAACCATGGCTTCGACGTGCTCTTTGCGAAATCTTCGGTGACGAACAGCAGCGGGAAAAGAAAATCGGGAGCGCTGTGCATTGCGATCCGTCCGTTCAATCCGGAAGGAGTTGCATTGATCTCTTCTATCGAATTCAAGCATCCCCGCATTGCCCATGTCAATAAATCTGCCGGGATCGTGTTTGCTGAAACGCCCGATAGAATTTTCTGCTCGTCGCTGCAGAACGGCGACCTTGCCCGTCACCTCGAGCAGCGAACGATAGCGATGCTTGCCGAGGGATCGACGGCATCGTCCCATTGCGACCGCGGACTGGCACATGCGGTTGCGGCATTCACGTTTGATCTTGCCCCCGGAGAGGAACGATCGGTCCATTACAGCGCTGCGCTGGAAGATGAGGTGGCGATCCGTCGGCGGGGGACAAAACAGACCTGGCGCGTCTCGTTCGAGAAGCGGAAAGCTGATCAGCAGACGAAATGGGAAAAAGAGCTTTCTACGGGAGCGCAGTTTGAATTTGCGGACAAAAAGCTTCAGGCGATGTTCGAGGCGAGCAGGCTTGCGCTCGTAGAACTCAGCGACGCCGATTTCATATCGCCGGGACCGTTTCTCTATCACCATTTCTGGTACAGAGATGCGACACCGATGATCCGCGCTCTCGACGTTCTCGGTTTTTACAAACGATCCCGGCAAGTGATCGATGCATTTCCGGAACGGCTGACGTCCGACGGTTTCTTCCGCGGTCCCGACGGCGAATGGGACTCGAACGGCGCAGTGCTTTGGACCGTTCACCAGCACTTCCTCCTCAACCGGCAGCATCTCTGGCTGAAGAACTGGTATCCTTACCTTAAACGAGCCGCACAGTGGATCGTGCGAAAACGGAAGCAGGCCGGAAACGGATTGATACCCGCAAGCCTCAGCGCGGAACATCTTGGAACCGTCGATCAATATTACTGGGATACTTTCTGGTCGCTCGGCGGGCTTAAAGCGTTCGTGAAAATAGCCGCGACGCTGGGAATGAGATCGGATGAACAGATCTTTGACGAAGAAGTTCGGGCATTTGAAGAGAGCATCATGCAGTCGCTGCTGCACGTGGAGCGGCGCGTCGGCGAAAAAATAATTCCGGCGACGCCGGACCGCAGCTTCGACGAAAGCGCCGTCGGTTCGATCTCGAGCATGTATCCTCTGGAAATATTCGACGGCAGGCTGCACCACCTGACGAATACCTTGCGAAGACTCGAGGCGGAGTATGTGGATGACAAGGGCTTTTTTCACCCGATCATCCACTCCGGATACAACGCCTACCTCACCCTTCAGATTGCGCACTCTTTTTTCATTTTAGGAGATGTGGCGAAAGCATGGGAGGTTGCCGACACTGTTTTCAAACAAGCCGTCCCCCCCTATTCGCTCCCCGAAGCGATCCATCCGAGAACCGGAGGGGGCGTGATGGGGGATGGCCATCATGGATGGGCGGCGGCGGAAATAGTGCTTTTCCTGCGAAGCTGCATGGTGAAGGAAGAAAACGGAGTGATCTCTTTGTTCAAGGGGAACGCGAACAGGCTGATCCAAAAAGGGAAGAATATCAGGATGAAAAACGTCCCGACATCGTTCGGCGTCATTTCCTGTTCGCTGTTGTTCAACGATGAGGGGAGCGCTGTGATCCACTTTGAAGGGAATTTCGGCGGCGACCCGCTGCCGGCGGCGATCGAGATCCATCTGCCGTTCGCGGTCAAGAACGTCGCGGCGTCCTCCCCCGATCACATTTCTGCAAAGACCGTCGATGAAACGACATCGCTGGTGCGCTGTTCCCCCAAAGTCCGCACCCTCTTCATCAAACTATAATTTCGGGGGCGTTGAACAAAGCAGAAACGCTGCGGCTGTCCGAGCTGTTCCTTCATCGCTTTGAACTCAGAACGATTTTTTCCCACCCACAGTGAAAGGCCGGCCGGGTCGGTCAACGAAAGCATTTCCATGTCGTTGATGGAGTCGGTCGCGGTTACAAGGGGCGCCGACATGCCAATGTGCTTATGATAGACATCCTTCTTCCCAGCACCGATCGGATACGGTTTGATGAGAGTCGCTGAAAGGCGGCCGCCGACAATTTTTGCCTCGATTCCAAATGAACATTCGGGGGGAATCCCGAAAAATTCCTCGGCAGCGACACGCACCGAAATACGGTTGCTGGCGGAAATAACGTAGATAGTGTATCTGAGCTTACGAAGCTGCGCAAGGAGCTTTTTCATACCGGGATGGGGCTTTGGAGCGGGTATCTGCGCCTTTCCGTATTTGACGATCGAGCCGGGGCTTTTAAGAACCTTCATCGTGACCTCTTCGACTTCATGGACCGTCAATCCGGCCATCGATTCGACAACCAGGCGGTACGCCGCCGAGATATCGCGGCGGAGAAACGACTGATATTCTTCCCACGTGCATTTCAATGGATGCCCGTCCGCCAGCAGCTGGACAAATACCGCTTCGCCGATATCGCCGACAAGAAGGGTGTTATCGAGGTCGAAGAGGGCGGTCTTTGTCCGCCCCTCTGCAAGCTTATTCGCGCGGTTTTCCAGCAGCTCGAGCTGATATTTGAGATGTACGGGGAGCATAGAATTTAGACATGGGCAGCGCTGGGAAGCGGCTCTGCGGACCGAAAATGATGAAAGGACAATGCCGTCGATGGAGTTTGAAACGCGATCGGCAGCGTGTTGATCTCCACGAGGGTTTTTCCCCCTTCAAACGTCAGACGATTATACTTCAGCATGCTCACAGGATCATCGCAAACGGCACCGGCGCCGTTCGCCAGCTTCACTCCATACTGCTCATACAATTCATTCCGATGGACGTGGCCGTGGAGCACCGCCTGCACGCCGAGCGATGCAAAAAGTTTGAGCGTTTTGCGGCGCCGTTTCATCCGCATCGTTTTCGATTCGATCTTACGCCAGAGACTGCTGTCTGTCGAGGCATCGTTCAGATCGTTGAAATGATGATGAATTGCTACGAGAGGCATCGTACCCCGAAAAGCATCGTCTGGCGGCAATTGCGCCAACGCCGTCACCTGCTCGTCGCTCAGCATTCCATTTGAGCCGAGCGGATTATCCCATAATGACCAGGGAAGAATAGAATTCAATCCGATGATCGAATACGGCCCGACCTCTTTGATGAAGGGAAACAAGTTGTCGCCGTTCAGTTTTTTCACTCCGACGAAGGTCTCCGCGAACGCCTCCTCAAAAAGTGCAAGGCGTCGGCGGTAATCGATCGTACGGATATGGCGCGGGAAACTGAGGACGTCGACTGCGCGATGCGGACCGCCGAAGACGTCGTGATTGCCGGGGACGATCGTGAGCTTCTTGCTGTCCATCAAACCAAATGTCGTGAGGATCGTCCGGGCCAGATAGTAATCGTTTGGATCGCCGGTGCTGACGATGTCTCCGGTGATCACCAGATGGTCGCACCCCTGGTCAAGAATTGTCCGCAGAAGAATTTTGAAAGACTTGATGTGTTCCCGATAGAACTGTCTGCTGAGATGAGGGTCGGAGATATGAGCGATGGTAAATGAGGGTCCGGCGGGGCTTGTTGTTGCCAACGAACCTTCGTCGTGTATCGTTTGGCCGGTGAAGCGTGACTCAGGCTGCGCGCGGGAAACGTCGGAGACGGAATTCCTCGATAACCTCTGAGTAACTCTCAAAAAGCTGGTCGAGAATTCGTTCCCACCGATACTCTTGTGCACGAGCGAGTGCATGGTCTGCAATGACCTTTCTGTGATTGGGGTTGTCGAGAAGCCATTCGACTTTTCTCGTCAGGTCGGAGCTGCTCAATGGCTCGGCAAACAATCCCGAGCTCCCTTCCTGAATGATCTCTACCGCACCTCCGACTTTTGCCGCAACAGGAGCGAGTCCGGACGCCATCGCTTCCAGTGTGACAAGGCCGAAGGTCTCCGTCGTCGACGGAAAGACAAACATATCGGCCGAAGCAAAACTTTCTGACAGGATTCTCCCCGATTGGTAGCCCAGAAAATGAGCTCCCGGCATCATCGTTTCCAATTCCTGGCGGGCATGGCCGTCGCCGACGATGACCAATTCAAAATCAGAACGCTTCGATTGAAGTTCACGAAAAGTATCGGAAAGAACGCGCAGGTCTTTTTCCCACACGAGCCTGCTGACAAACAGGACGATCGGTTTTTCACCGCCGCCAAATCTTCGTCTCCACTCGTCTGAGCGGTACATCGGATTGAAAGTCGCCGTGTCGACTCCGTTCGGCAGGTACTGGAGCCGTTTAACGCCGTGGTCGCGAAGTTCTTCGAGGATCGGAGTGGTCGGCACAAGTGTCCGGTCGACGGTATTGTATAACCGTCGGAGCAAGCGCCACGTCAGATCCTCAAGGCTCGTAAGGTTGTAGTACCGCGGATATGTCGGGAAATGCGTATGATAGGTTGCGACGACAGGAATGCCGAAATGCCTGGCATATTTCACCGCGGCGAAGCCGAGCGTACACGGGCTGTTAATGTGAATGATGTCCGGCTGGAAATCCTGCAAGTACTTTGCAAAGGGCTGATAGCCGGGGAGCGCGATACGATAATTTTTTTGGAGCGGCAGGACGACCGAAGGGACGCCGTACACCGGAACGGGCGTTTGACCGACAGGAAGCGTTGCGGTGATACCGATTGCCTGATGGTCGCGGGCTAAGGCTCCATCGAGCATTTTATAGACGCAACGGGTCACTCCGTCCTGTCCGACTTTCAAGTTGGCATTGAAATAGGCGATTTTCATAGGCACCTCCCTCAGCTCCGTTTTACGTGCCGCATAATAGGAAGTTGCCGTTATCAGAGTGTTATGCCCCTATTAAATAATGGTAAATTAAGGCTTGATCTGAAGTAATGGATGAAATAAACTTCCCAAGTTCCAATCTCAGTTGCTGACTTGCATAGCGACTCTTCTCGGACTATATTGCCAATAAAAAAATAGTGTTTACAAAGTCTATGAAAAATCCAACTCTGTCTGACCGCTTATCAGCTTATGAAGACAAGTGGGAATCAGCATGGGAAGAATTTACGCAGGATGAGACTCTGCAGGTTGATCCGGCAACGTTGGAGAAAGTCGCCGGCGAATTTTCAGAAAGGATGAAGGACAATTACCCTTTCTTTCATCCTCGCTATGCCGGACAAATGCTGAAGCCGCCTCATCCGATCGCCGCAGCAGCGTATCAAATGGCGATGAGAAACAATCCAAACAACCACGCTCTCGACGGGGGACCGGCGACGGCCAAAATGGAAATCGAGGTTGTTGCGGACCTTGCAAAAATGTTTGGATATAAAACTCATCTTGGACATCTCACGAGCAGCGGTACCATCGCAAATCTTGAAGCTCTCTGGGTGTCGCGTTCGCTCCATCCAAGCAAGTCGATCGCCTTTTCTTCTTCGGCTCACTACACTCACAAACGAATGTGCGAGGTCATCAAAGCAGATGCCATTGAGATCCCCAGCGATGCCTATGGCAGGATCGATTGCGACGAGCTCGAACGAGAGTTAAAAACCGGGAAGGTTGGAACTGTGGTCGCTACGATCGGTACAACGTCCCTCGGTGCACTCGACCCTCTCGATCAAATAATCCCCCTCTGCCGCCGGTATCACGTGCGCATCCATGCCGACGCCGCCTATGGGGGGTTCTTTATGCTCCTGGCTCGGCAAAAATCACCGCTCGTCAATGCGGCTCCGTACCTGCATCTTTTCGAATGCGACAGTATCGTCGTCGACCCGCACAAGCACGGACTGCAGCCGTACGGCTGCGGATGCATCTTATTCAGCGATCCGTCGGTCGGAAGGTTCTACAAACATGATTCGCCGTACACATATTTTACGTCGGATGCTTTACACCTCGGGGAGATCAGCCTCGAATGTTCCCGCCCCGGGGCTGCGGCAGCGGCTCTTTGGTTCACGCTCCGATGCATTCCCCTTTTACCCGACAGCGGACTGGGGGCCATTTTGACCAAAACGAGAAAAAGCGCTCTTGAATTTTCGAGACAAATTGCCTCGAGCAAACGGCTCAATGAATTTGTGAAGCCGGAGCTGGATATCGTCACGTATTTCCCCAATCCTGAATCGCCGGCCGCCTCCCGCATCTCTCAGCTTTCAGAAAAAATATTTTCGGATGCAATGCATCATCCATCAAATCCGCTCTATCTGGCTCTGCTCCATGTCAGCTCCGGCCTGGCAAAAAAACTCCATCCGCACATCAGCGCCGACACACAGACGATGACGGTCTTGCGCAGCGCATTGATGAAGCCCGAGCATCTTGGGTTTGTGCCGCAGCTTGTTAAGGAATTAGAGGAGTTAACTGCAAAGGGGATGGAGTAACAGAACACAGCTTTTCATCTTCGATCTGCGTTCAAATCTGAGCCATCTCCGCAATCACTCAAGGGAAGTGAGGAATCCGCTGAGATAAGAAAGGGAAGCGAGGATCGTTTTCTCGCCGACGGCGACGGGAAGCGTTACCTTCCCGACCTTTTCCGGCAACACCAGTCTAATTTTTCCATCGGAGACCTTTTTGTCGACGCGCATTGTAGCAAGGAGTGACGGCGCCGAGAATTTCATGCGCGCTTTCTGCGGCAGGGGAATGGAGAGGATAGCGCTTTCAATCTTCCCGGCCTCGGAGCGGGTGATACATCCAAGCTGAAGTGCGGCAAAAGTTTCGGCAACCATCCCCAATAGAACCGCCTCGCCGTGTTTGAGCAGCCGATACCCTCCGGCATGCTCCAACGCATGCCCGATCGTGTGGCCGAAATTCAGGATCGCACGAAGGTTCCTCTCCCGTTCATCATGCGAGACAACATACGCTTTCATGCGGCAGCATTCCGCGACGAGATGCTCAAGGACGTGCTCATTTTTTGATAGCGCTGCGTCAATATTCTTGACGGCATATGAGAAGAATTTCTCATCCATGATCATGCCGTATTTAACCACTTCGCCAAGGCCGCAGACGATCTCTCGCGTCGGAAGCGTATCGAGCGTGGAAATATCCGCGGCAACAAACGCCGGCTGATAGAACGAGCCTACCATATTTTTACCGAGCGGGTGGTTGATTCCGACCTTCCCTCCGACGGAGGAATCGACCTGGGCAAGAAGCGTTGTGGGCATCTGAACGAGTTGCACGCCCCGTTGATACGTCGACGCGACAAAACCGGCGAGATCGCCGACGACCCCTCCCCCCAACGCGACGACAGACGACTGGCGCTCAACCTTCCACCGAAGCAGCTTGGAATAAATCGCGTCCGCTCGTTGTAAACTTTTTTGTGCCTCTCCGGGAGGAATCACTACAGAACGAACGCTGAAGCCCGATGAGGTAAGGCCCCTCTCGACCTGCCGTAAATAGAGCTTTGCAACGCGCGAGTCGGTAATAATGACGGCCGTCTTCGGCATGCGATGTCGTTTAAACAGGGACCCGACGGACGAAATGACATGCGGACCGATATAGATCGGATAGCTTCGATTGCCAAGGGGAACGCGTATCGTTCTGACACGAGGGTTAGTCATCAATATAATGCCGCAGTATTTTTACGAGCTCGTCTATCGTATTGCCGATCTTTTTGTCGTCGGTATGAATGACGACATGGGCCTGTTCGTAATAATCCTTCCTTTTCGTTAACAGTTCTTCAATGCGGACCTGAAGCTGCTCGGCATCCATCAGCTCCCCTTCGGGGGTGCGGAGCATGGGACGATCGCTTTTTGTCCGGAGCCGCTTATAGATGTATTGCGGATCGGCTTTGAGATATACGAGAACCCCGGAATCCTTGACAAGATCAAGCGATTCCTGGTCCGTAATCGTCCCGCCTCCCAGCGAAACGACGGTGCGCGGCGTTCCGGCAACTTCCCGCAGGAACGACCGCTCCATTTCCCTGAATGCCTGCTCCCCTTCTTCTTTGAAGATGTCGCCGATCTTCCGCTTCTTCTTCTGTTCGATATACAGGTCGAGGTCGACGAAATTGTATCCGATCGTATTCGCCAGGATCGGACCGATCGTGCTTTTCCCGCTTCCCATAAATCCTGTCAGGAAAATAATCAGCCGTTTGTTGTTTTCTTCCATAACAATGCCGCGTCCCGAAATGCTCCGTTGGGAGATCTCAACCATGAATTCACAACGACAAAATACGCAAAAAAAAATTAACGGGGAAGGAATTTTTGGGGAGAGAATGGCGGGTTATCAGTTCTCTTGCTCTCCTCCGTCATCCGGCTTGAGTTTGTCTTTCATCTCGGTTCTCAAATCCTGATAACGTGAGGTGGCATGCTGAACCTGCTGACGGGCCTGGAACAACTCCCATCGCAGCCCTTCTTCAATGCTGTTGAGCTTCTTGAAATAATAGTAGGTCGCGGCGGTCAAGCCGATTGTGAACACAATGATGGCCGCGAGGGCGGTGTCGTAGAGAACGGTAATTTCCCCATTCACATTCCCAAGAGCACGGTAGCTGTCGTCGCGGGAATTGCGCCTCTCTTTCACGAGCTCAAGGATCGTCGCGCGGATCGATTCCATCAAGGTCTTCCCTTCGCCCGTCAGCAGGATCTGAGCGGAATCCGACGATGTGTTCGTCATCGCCAGCTCGATGGAGGACCTGATAAGGTTGATCCTGTTGTCGATCGAAGTGCCGAGCGAATCGAGAAAGTCGTCCCGGTATCCTCCGTACGCGTTCAATTGCCTCAGGTATGTGAACGATTCCTGCACAGACTTCACCGCTGAATTATAGTCCCGGATAAAATCCTGGTTCTTGGTGAGGATGTATCCGCGCCGATTTGATTCGGCTTGCTGAAGCGACATGAGGATATCCTGCATCGACATCATGACTTCATGGTCATGCGACAACGCTGCGGTGTAACCGGCAACATCGGCAAGCGCTGATTTCATGCAATACTGCAGGCCGAAGAACAATAAAAAGGCCGCCGCATAGCTTGCAAAAAGAAATCGTTTAAATTTTCTTCCCATCCGAAGCGCCTGCTATTTGAGAGGACGAGCGGTCCGCTTCCAACGCAGCGCGGGCCTGAGCCTGAATAATATCCCCCATCGTGATCATGCCGACAAGCAAGCCTGTTCCGGTGTGCTCAACAACGCCGAGCTGCCTGCGGTCGAATTTATGCATGAGAATAACCGCCCGTGCAAGAGTGTCATCGTTGTGGAGGTCGGCATGGGCATCAACGACGGCGCGCAGTTCCTGCCCCCCGTTCCCCTCGGCAAGCATTTGGCGGAGCGACGATTCGCTCACCAGGCCGAGATACTTTCCGGCGCTGTCCAGCACGGGGTAAGCGGAAAAATTGTAAATCGCAACGAGCTCAAACGCTTCTTCGACGGTCATTCCGGCTCTCAGCGAAAGAATATTTTTTGCGCTCATCGCGGCGCCCACTTTCAACCTGTCAAGCCCATTGACCGCCGAACCTCCTCCATGCGGAAGATGGATTCCATCCTGAGCCAGGAGGGCGTCGTAGACAGAGTCCGGGCGCCAGTGACGGACAAGAGCATACGTGATCATATTGGCGATCATCAACGGCAGGATGAGCGAATACCCCCCCGTCATTTCTATGATGATGAGAACCGATGTGATCGGAGCCCTGATAATTCCTGCGAAGACGGCCCCCATTCCGACGAGCGCGAATGCTCCGATCTCCTCCGGCGCATGATGGAAGAGGCTCACATCCAAATAACCCATCAGGCCGCCGGCCATGCTTCCGATGAACAGCGCCGGAGCGAAGATGCCTCCCGAACCGCCACTGCCGTAGGAAAAGACTGTTGCGAGGATCTTCATCGTGCCGAGGAGGAGGAGCGCTTTCACGGTCAGTTTTCCCGCAAGAGCGAACGAGAGGGTCGCATATCCTGATCCGTTTATTCCCCCCGAATGCAACCACAGCAACGCTGCGACGGCAAGCAATCCTGTCACCGCTCCGCCGACCGCCGGCTGGCTCCAGGCCGGAAGCCACGTATTTTGCTGAAACCACCGCCTGAGACTGAGCAGCGAGTCGGTGAAGAGGATCGAAGCTCCGCTCGCAAGAACGCCAAGGAGCGCATAAAGAAGAAGCGACGACGCATGGTGCAGCCCGTAGACCTGCAGAACTTCAAGGACCGGATGCTCGCCGAGAACGTTCCGTTCAATGACCGCAGCGAGAGCTGCCGCTACGATGACGCCGGAGAGCACGGTCTGATCCAGCGTGCCGATAATTTCTTCTATGGTAAACGTGACCGCGGCGATCGGGGCGTTGAACGCCGCGGCAATGCCGGCGGCGGCTCCGACCGGAAGCAGCCGGCGGAGGTTTTGCCGCGATAACGCCGCTCCGCGCCCGAGCTGGCTGGCGATGCCGGCGCAGATCTGGACCGTCGGCCCTTCCCTTCCCAGGGACGAACCAGCCCCGATCTGCAACGCACCGATGAAAAATTTCCCAAAGACGTCGCGGAATGGTATGCGATCTTCATTCAGCATGTAGGCAACCTTCACCTGAGGAATACCGCTTCCCCGTGCGCCCGGCGCTACTGCATATAAGAAAATACCGCAGACCAATGCACCGGCAGCTGGCGTAATAATAATCCAGAAGGCCGCTGAAGGAAACGGCGCCGCCAGCGCTCGATCGATCAGATATCCTTCAAGCAGTTTGATCGAAAGATGGAAGGCTACCGCGGCGAAACCGCAGACGATGCCGATGATAATGGTCAGGACAAAGAGACGTTGATTTTCGGAGGGAACTATCTTGTTGTAGAGGACAAGCAGCCTGACGCTCCCGAATTGAAGGCGCGAGCGGACACCGCTGAACGTGGAACCGGCATTGAACGGACCTCTTTCCGTCTCCTCAGGTTTTGTATCGTCGTGATTCAATTGGTTGTGCCGAACATCGGTTAAGCTTCCGAAGACCCTACAGTATCAATCTAAGCATTTACGCGGAAAAATCAAAAACTCATCGCGTGGAAAACGAAGCTCGAATGAAGTCAATTGAAAGCAGACGTGCTCCGGTAAATTTTCGGCAAAGATCAGAATGCGAAAGGAGGGAAAACAAAGCGAAGCCGCGCCACAAGGCGCGGCTTCGCTCCAAGGTCAGCGGTAAAACGTGTCGCGCATATCCTGGATATCGGCTTTCTCCTTCAGCTTTTCAAGCCACGAGTTCACGATGCGCTGCTTTTTTTCCTGCAGCATCTGCGCGGCAAGGATATTCTTTTGCGCATTGAACGCAGCGGTATCAAAAGGCGTGCGGCTCAGAACTTTTATGAGATAATAGCCACGTTCCCCTTCGACCGGCTGGGAAATCCTCTGTACAGGAATCGCCACGGCGGTGCCGAGAAATGCCTCATCGCGGCCGATGGTCGGGATCATGCCCCCGGGGGAGAATACTCCCGTCGACTGAACGTTGACGCGGGGGTCGGCTGCGGAAAGTGTCGCAAGGTCGGCAGATTCGTTAAGCGAGGCGCGCTGCTTGCCCACAAGCTCCTTAAGCATGTCCATTTTCTTTTTCCGCGTCACGCGCGGCTGCAGCGAGATCTTCACGTCGTCGAACGGACGAACGCCCTCTTTTTTAACTTCAGAGATCGTGAATACCGCCACGCCGCCGTTCACCTGAAAGGCTTCGCTGATATCCCCTGGGTCCTTCTCGAACGCGAACTTCGATATCGACTCGTTCAGACCGAGACCGGGAATGACTCCTCCTTTTTGGAACGGAGTCGTCTCGCGCACCTGTAGGCCGAATCCCTCTGCATCCTTCTCAAATTTTCCGTCCTTCGCAATGTAAGCAAAATCCTGCGCCTTTTGAAAAAGATCGTCTTTCGTCTGCGAACTGGTCTTGATCGGAAGCGCGATATCGGCGATTTTGACTTCGCGGCTGTCGCGTCCCTCGATCTTAATGACATGGATCCCGAATTGTGTTTTCACCGGCCCGATGATCTGCCCCGGTCTTCCTTTTAACGCCGCATCCTCAAATGGCTTTACCATTCTCCCTTTGCCGAACCAGCCGAGCTCGCCGCCGGTCGTCGCAGCCCCGGGCTCAGTCGAATATTGCTTGGCAAGCGCTGCAAAATCCTCCCCGTTGCGCGCCCGAGCCACAAGCTCGTTTGCCAGCTTCATCGCCGCTTCCTCTCCGCCGCTGGTGCTCAGGAGAATGTGCCGCGCACGCACATAGACATCGGTTCCGTTCTTTTCCTCAAGAACTTTCATGACATGGTAGCCGGTATAATCCTTTACGGGGCCGATCACGTCGCCGACGTGCGCTGAAAAAACCGCATCCTCTTTTTCGGGTGAAAGCTGTCCGTGCTTGAAAAACGCTGGGGGGGCAGGGTTTTCTGCGTACGATTTCTGGAGGTCGAAGAAGTCGATCCCCGCTTTTGTCTGCTGGATGATATTGTTCGCTTCGACGAGGACATCCTGCGAATCTTTCGAGGACGGCAGGTCGCTGAACAGAACATACTTCAGCCTGCGGGTCGCCTTCGCGTTGAATTCATCCTGGTTTTCATTGTAGTATTTGTGCAGGTCCGCGTCCGTCACCGATGCCGCGCTGTCGGAGAAAAATCTGTTCGGGTCATAGTAAGCGTACTGCGCCTCAAGTTTCATGTTCTGATTCTCGTACCGCTCTGCCACTTCTTCCGGAGTCACGCGCACGGCGGCAAACACGAGGCTTTGCATCTTTTCGGAGAGACGCTGCTGGCGCAAGCCGGTCTCTACCTGGATCATGATATCCTTGTTCTTGGGGTCGTTGATCGTCTGGTCATAGGCGGCCCGGTTGAACTTTCCCGTGGAATCCTCGAATTGCTGCATCAAGAACGGAGGCGGGTTGTCTCCCTTCACCCAATCGACAAGCTCCTGGTCGGATACGGTGATGCCCGTGCGCTGCGTTTCTTTATCGACGAGCGTCGACGCCACCAGGCTGCTCCAGATCTGGTCGCGGATTTGCTTCATCGTTTCGTCGTCCGGATCCTGCGACGATTGCCTTTTCTGATTCTCCGCAGCACGTTTCACCAAATCAGAAAATTCCTGGTACGTAATTTTCTTCCCGTCGATGACGCCGACGGTGTCACGACGGCCGGACCTGATGCCCAGATAATCCATTCCCCACTCAAACACGATCATCACAACGAATAATATCAGAAGCGCGAAAAGAACGACCGGCATACTGTCGCGCATTTTGGTCATTATTGGCATAGCCTGACGAACTCCTTACTGCACGCTATTGGTGGTCAATTCATTTGAGTAAAGAATATAATTGAAACTGCCTTGAAATGCAATGTAAAATGGAAAGCCGCTCCCGCGTCCGCCGTGTGCCGTGCCGTACGTCAAGCAAAATCCGTCCCGAGGCCGTTACCTTGACTTACTCTCAACATTTACTTACCTTTTTGAAAGAACAAAACGGCTTTGTCATTGCACTCCCGGCAAAAAAACATCGCTATCCTTGGCTCCACAGGCTCCATAGGCAAGAATAGTATAGAAGTCATCGCCAAATTTCCAGACCGGTTTAAGGTTTCGTATCTCACAGTCAACTCCAATGTTGAAGGACTGAGCGACCAAGTCCGGCGCCTCAAGCCGAAGGGGGTCGTTGTCCTGGACCGGCACGCGGCCGAGGATTGCAGGAAGCGGTTCGACGGCACGACGGAGGTTCTGGCCGGGGAAGAAGGATTGCTCGATGTCGTGCAACGGGACGATGTCGACATCGTCATCAGCTCACTGGTCGGTTTTGCGGGATTGAAGCCGACGGTCGCCGCGATCAGAGCAAAAAAAAAGATCGCGCTGGCAAACAAGGAGACCCTCGTCGTTGCCGGCGAGATCATCATGGAGTTGGTCAAAGAGACCGGCGCGACGTTGATACCGATCGACAGCGAACATTCGGCGATCTTTCAATGCCTTGTCGGCGAAGCGGGATCGTCCGTAGGGAAGATCATCCTCACCGCTTCGGGGGGACCATTTCTCAATACGCCGAAAGATATTCTTAAAAAGGCGACGGTCGAGCAGGCGCTCAACCATCCGAACTGGAAGATGGGGAACAAGGTGACGATCGACTCCGCTACCTTGATGAACAAAGGGCTTGAGGTGATCGAAGCACGATGGCTCTTCGGCGTCTCGCCCGGCATGATCGATGTCGTCATTCACCCGCAGTCGATCATCCATTCAATGGTGGAGTTCATCGACGGATCGGTGAAAGCGCAGCTTGGCGTACCGGACATGAAACTCCCGATCCAATATGCGTTGACGTATCCCGAGCGTGCGCAGTCAAATTTCGACCGGGTCGATTTTCCGAAACTGAAAGAGATGACGTTCTTTCCCCCTGACCCGGGGCGTTTCCAATGCCTGGAACTCGCTTATGACGCTCTGAGCGAAGGGGGGACGATGCCCGCGGCCTTGAACGCCGCAAACGAGGTCGCCGTGAAGCGTTTTCTGGAAGGGAGGATCTCATTCCTTCAGATACCGGAAACGATCTGCCGGACCATGGAACGGCATCCCGTGATGAAACGTCCGGACCTGGACGACATCGCGGCAGCCGACGGATCCGCCCGGAGATATGCCGAGAGCATCTGCACCTGATCCAAAGGGTCCACAGACTATAGTCGTGAATAAAAAACACAAGGTTTGCTAACGATGGAATTCCTTACAACCATTTTTTATTTCCTGATCACGATCGGCGTCCTTGTGTTCATCCACGAGTTCGGCCATTTCCTCGCCGCGAAAGCATGCAGGATGCGCGTGGACCGATTCTCGATCGGATTTCCGCCGAGGGCGTTCGGCAAGACATTCGGCGAGACCGACTACTGTGTCTCTTGGATTCCCGTCGGCGGATACGTGAAGATCGCCGGGATGATCGATGAAAGCTTCGACACCGATTTCGTCAACCACGAACCGCAGCCGTGGGAATTCCGCTCCAAGCCGATCTGGCAGCGCATGATCGTCATCTCCGCCGGGGTGATCATGAACATCTTCCTTGCGATCGCGATCTTCTGGGGAATCAATTTCGTCAACGGCGGAAATTTCCGGCAGACGACCGAGGTCGGATATGTCATTCCGAACAGCGCCGCCGAGAAAGCAGGCTTCAAGGAAGGGGACAAGATCCTTGCGGTCAACGGAGAGAAGATCACCCATTGGGACGCGATCCAATCAGCGATGTACGTCGATTTCGCGGGAGAAGACCTGACCGTCGACGTCGAACGAGCCGGCAAAGCGGCAACCATCGACGTTCCGCATTCGCTTGTTCCGGATATTTCGGACGCAGCGTTCGGGTTCCTCCCCTCTTCCACGGAAGCAGTGGTCGGAGATGTTCTCAGGAATAAACCGGCGGAATCTGCGGGAGTCAAGCCGGAAGACGTCATCATCTCGATCGACCATCAACAAGTGATCAACCAGTTCCAGGTTACACGGATCATCAAAGCTAACGCCGGCAAGAAGATCGAATTCGAATTCAGAAGGAACGGAGGGATCGTCCGGACGGCGATCACACCGACGACGGAAGGAATGATCGGCATCAGCATCGAGAGCCGTTACGTCGGTCCGGTCCTGCATGAGCGGTACAGCATCATTCAAGCTCTCCCAAGAGGATTGAACGATGTCTACGGGGCGACAAAGCTATTCGTCAATTCCCTCTGGCATATCGTCGTCGGCAAAGCGTCGTTCTCAAAGTCGGTCGCCGGCCCGGTCAAGATCGCGCAGATGGCGACGCGAACAGCAGAGGTCGGCGTGATGAGCTTTCTCGGGTTTATGGCGCTCCTGAGCATCAGCCTCGCCGTGATGAATATCCTTCCGTTCCCGGCGCTGGACGGCGGACATCTTGCGATGCTGGTCTATGAGGCCATTTTCGGCAAGCCGATTCCTCATAAAGTTCAGCAGACGGTCCAGCAGGCGGGCGTCCTCCTCCTCCTGACATTCATGGTTTTCGTGATTTACAACGATATTGCGGGATTTTGACCGTTCCGTTCGGTGACTTTCAACACAGCGAAGTGTACGATTAATCCTGTATCTTAACTCCATGTCATCAAGAGTGCCTTCAATTTTCCGGGAGAGTGGTATGAGAACAAAGAGCGTTACCCTGTTTCTTGCATTGACCGCTGCTGGATTCGGAATGTTCCAGCGGGCGTCTGCTCAATCCAACCAATACATTTCGGTCATACCGACCGTTACTCAGGCGGACATCGTGAACGCGACCGCGCTGGTCGATCCGCTCACCGAACAGATCAAGAATATTTCGCCGACGAGTTTTTCGTTGAGGATCGTTAATCTCACGGGAGCCGTCGTTTGGGTGGATATGCATATCGAAGGATATGTGACGCTCGATCAGGATGGGCCGCCTGCAAAACAAATCGTCGTAGCCAACACGACGAGACCGTTTTCCGTGCCGACCACCGGAAGGGTGTTCACGAGCACCGACGCACAACAAAACAACACGTCGGACATTGACATCAATTCCAACGTCAATGAGGCGCTGAAGGAACGGTTGAAGAACATTATCCAGGATCCCACCAACGGCGGAAAGGTCCCCTCCGGCGTCTATAGTGTAAGAATCGTTTTCACCGTTGACAGTGTTGCGGGGAAAGGGAAGGTGACGAACGGAATTCTCGACCTAAGCAACAATCCTGCGTTCACGGTCACGGTGACGAACCCGACAAATGCCACGCTCCTCCAGCCGTCGGATAACGGAGTTGAATACCCGTCCCCGTTCCCCCAATTTCAATGGGCGTATGATACACATGGCGTGATGATCACGATCTACGAGAAGCGGGCAGAACAGCAGTCGCTTGAAGACGCGATTTCGGCGGCCGACCCGTACTTCCAGGTTCAGATCGACCGGCAGCTCTCCGGCAACCTTACGATTTTGACGTACCCTCAAGCGCCGGTCGCCGGACCGGGTGTCACGATCTTAAAAGGACCACGTCCGCTTGAGCGCGGAAAATCGTACGTGATCGAGCTGGACGGTATCAGGACTGCATTCGGCTACAAGATCGATCCTCTCAGAACGCTCAGGCTGTTCCGCATTGCCGATCCGCAAGGAGCGTTGGTCTTGAACCTGCTGCAAATGACTTTGAGCGGCGGCACATTCCAGGATATTATGAGCCTGGTCCAGGACCAGAAGCTTGTCCTTGACAGCTCGCACATGACGCTGAATGGAATTTCGTTGTCGCCGCAAGAGCTTCAACTGATCCTTACTCAGAATAAGAACAATATCAAATCAATCCATTTCGAGTAATCAAAGAGCACTGACTTTCGGAGAATATTCCATGAGAACATTGTTCATCCTTTTGCTGGCAGCCGTTGTTTCGTCGATCGGCTCGGCGGTCGCGGCTCCGGCGTTCGATCCTGATAAGCCGGTCGCTCTGATTTACAAGCCGGTCGGAACCGTCGAGTTCTTAAAAGAGGGAAAGACCTGGACGAAAGCCGCTCCCGCAACTCCCCTCCTATCGGGAGACCAGGTCAGGACCGGCGCGAATTCCTTTGTGGTCATCAAGTTCATCGAAAATTCGATCCTGCGGCTTCAGGAAAATTCCCAGATCACCATCCACGCCGAATTGACCGCCAATAAAGAATTTTCCAAAGATGTCAACCTCGACAGGGGCGAATTGACGTTTGACGTCAAGAAGAGGGAAAACGAAAAATTCGAATTTTCGACGCCGACATCGGTAGCGTCGATCCGAGGCACGCAAGGGATGCTGATCACAGGGTCTGACAGCACGGACGAGCTGATTCTCGGGGCCGGTATCGTCCTTTTCACGAACAACAGGTCAAACCAGTCGGTCAACGTCACGCCCGGACAAACGGCGTACTCGTATGCCAACGGGAAAATTGAAATAAAGAAAACCTCGCCTGAGGAACTGCAGAAACTGCAGGGAGCACTAGGAAGCGGAGGCGGAGGCGGAACGTCGGCTAACGGAACCTCTTCGACCGGCGGGTTCTCGGTCGGGTTTGCCATCGGAGCTCCGGTCGTCACTGCGGGACAGGACTTCAGTGTAACGGTCGAGCTCGTTCAAACGTCCGTCCCAGTGGACACGCTGAAATCCGTCGTCTCGTACTTCGCGCTGGCGTATAAGAGTTCGGGGAGCTCAGCGTACAAGGAATTGCCGGCATCATTGACCGGAAGCAAGGTCAGCTTCGCTGTTCCGGGAGCCGATGTCGCTTCTCCATCGATGCAGATCTATGTCATCTTCAGGACAAAGACGGGGGTCAACCTGACCTATCCGCCGAATGACCCGCAATCGAACCCGATCGTGATCCCGGTTCAGTCCACGGGGACGAACGAAATTCGGCTGCCGTTCACAGACCCAAATGGAAATGCGAAGACGATGATCATCGATTATTGATCGGATTCCCTTTCAACTTGCGAAAAACCGCTTGCAATTTTCGGCGTCATTCTTTAGATTGCAGGCGGTTTTTTATTCGATGCCATTAATCGTCCACCTTTCCCCGGTCTGCCATGGACTTTCTCCTGAGGAAAACGTCCCGAAAATTTTTCATGCGCCTCTTCGCCGCCGCGATATTCTTCGCTTCATGCTCCGCATATTCCCAGATCAATACCTACATTCGCGCGATCCATCATGGCCTGGCGCAGGAGGGGGCCCCCCTTCGCGTGTCGGTGGAACTGGCAAAGTCTACCGAGCTCAACCGGGTTGTCCTGTACTACCGTCAATTCGGGCAAACGGAATTTCGGATCCTCGAGATGGTGATCACGAGCGATTCTGCCGTCGTGACGATCCCCGAAGACGATGTTTTGCCGCCGTTCATGGAAGCCTACGTCCTGGCTCAGACGACAACGGGCGCATCCGAAACTTATCCGTATCAAAATCCCCAGGCAACGCCGACGCGTATTCCGATCGCGATCAGGTCGCAGAAGGATCAGGAAATATTATTTTTAAGCCCGGAAAAATCGGAGCGGCTTCAGCCGGAGGATGTCTACATCTCGGTCTCCTTTGTGTACGCTCCCAATGAGGTCGACAGGAAGCGGACAAAAGTCTTTGTCGACAACGTCGACCTCACTCCGATGGCGGTGATAGCCGGCGACCTGACGATCGTTTCCGCCGATGCCCTCCCGAAGAACCTTTCCACGGGGGTCCATACGATCCGCGTGGATGTGTTCGACACCACAGGGGCGCCGTACCATACGATCGAACGGACGTTCAGCCTCATTTCGGCGGGCGAAGCCGCAGCAGCCGGAGAGCAGATTCTGTATTCGGGAAACGCACAGGCAGAAGGACGCAACGAGGATATTAAAGGAACGGTCACTCCTTACAGGCGCCTGAATGCCAACGCGAACGCTTCGTACGGCATTCTCAAGACAACGGGCAATATCTATTTGACCTCGGAGGAGAACCCAACGCAGCAGCCGCAGAACCGGTATTCGCTCGGCATCGACGCAAAATACGCGCAGTTAGGGATCGGCGACGTGTATCCAAAATTTCCGACGACGATCGTCGACGGCAAACGCATCCGCGGCGTCTCGGCGGACCTGCTTCTCGGCTTGTTCAACCTTGACTATGCGTCGGGCCAGGTCGTCCGGAGGGTCGATATCGATTCAAGCCAGCAGATTACCACCCCGACGCTTCAGCGGAACCTGACCGCAGTCCGCCCGAGCTTCGGCAACGGAGAGAATTTTCAGCTCGGCTTCACGTACTTGAAGTCAAAGGACCAGTACGGCAGCGCCGATACGCTGGTGAAACCGGAGGAGAATGTCGTTGCGGGAAGCGATCTTCTTGTCGCGTTTGACAACCACCATTTCGAGTTGACCGGGCAGGCGTCGTACAGCCTTAACAACGTCGATATTTCGGCCCCTGAATTCACCGACGCGAGCATCGATACGTCACAGCTGAGCAGCGACACCAAGAATCTCCTGAAGAAGTACGGCACAAAATACCTCTCAAAGGTTATCACGCTCAACGGGAACCTCCAGCCGCTGCCGCCGGGACTCTCGGCGCTGGTGTATGAAACGGGACTCGCCCTCAATTATTTCGGAAACTACCTCAAGGGAACATACATCTATCACGGCGCGGATTATACTTCCGAAGGAACGTCCGCGCTGAGAAAGGACGTCAAAGGGTTCAACGTTTTCGACAGAGTGCGCCTTGTCGGCAACAGCGTCTTCCTGACCGGAAGCTACGAACGGCTGCAGAACAACACCGGCGGACAGGACACGATCCTGACGTCGAAGGGAGAGGTTGCATTGACGACCACCTACGCGACGTTCAACGCATCGGTCTCCTACTATCCGACGTCGAACATGCCCAACTTCACGGTCGGCTACGGCAACAACAACAACGCGAACCCGGTCGATCCGTTCGACCCCGATTCGCTCGTTGCAGCCCGCGCCATCAACGATATCACGAATCATTTCTTCGCGCAGTCGTCGTACGATTTCTCGTACTGGGGAAGGCACAATGCGACGCTGAGCCTGGATTTCTCCAACAAGATGGACAACACGGCGAACAAGCAGAACGTCAAAGGCTTCAACGGCTTCGTTCTCATCAACACCGTTCATACATTCCCTCTCGAGTCATCGGTCGGCTACACGGTCAGCTTGAACACGATCCCGCTCGTGACCCTCGATTCGACCGGCGGCAACGTCCGGCAGGTCGTTTCGTCTTCGTCGCTGAACTACTCGACCATTACGCTCAACGGCCGGTACAAGATTTACGAGGACGTGCTTAAGCTCTCCGGAACGGTCGCCCCGACATTCGGAGATTTCAAGCGGACCGTTCTCGAACTCGGCCTTCTCTACGCGATCGCCAGGAACCAGAACGCGGCCTTCGACTATCAGTACATCATCAACTCAGGCGTGAAGAACGATTCCTACGTCAGCCTGATCTACCGCATCAACTTCTAACATCCTGCTGCCGGGCCGACATTGAAACGTTTGACGCCATGGCTCATCCGTATTTCGCTCAGTCTCGGCATCGCCCTGCTTGTCATCGTGTTCGTGCAGGATGCGGTCTTTGAATTCCATTTCTTCGACCGGCTGAAGCTCTCCTTCATCGATAAATCATTCGCCAAACGCGGTCCCCTCCCCTATTCCGAGGACTCCCTCGACGTCGTCATCGTTACCATCTCCGATAAATCTGACCAGACAGTGCCGGATCATTTCCCCTTTCCGCGGAGTTATTACGCGCGGGCGATCCGCAACCTCAACAGAGCGGGGGCATTGGCGATCGGAATAGACATGACGTTCGAGGATCCCGACGGGCACGGCCCGCAGCATGACACGGAGCTTTTTGAGGCGATCAAGAAATACCGAAACGTCGTTCTTGCGGGAAAGACAGAGATCAGAGCCGAGAACGTGTCGATCAAGCGGAAGAACGAAAATTACCACAACATCTTCTATTCGGCGGACAGTTCGGTCGGCGTCGTGTACGTGCCGAACGATGAGGATGGACTGTACCGGCGGTACAAGGTCCTTGCGGAAGACCCGGGCGAAGAGACCCTCCTTCCGACGTTCGCGTTCGCACTGATGAACAAGTACCTTCATCTCCCCTCTACGACGGTGTGCAGCGAGGAGAAGAAATATTTCGTCCTCGGAGACCGGCGCATCCCGAAATACGACGACGTTTCGATCCTTATAAATTATCACGGCCTTGCGGGAAAAACTTTCAAGCACTTCGACATTGCCGATATCCTCGACGACGAGACATTTACGACCAATGAAGAGGCGAAGCTTCATACTCAGATCAATACGTTCGACGACCCGGATATCGGACTGATGCAGACCGGTGCGTTCAGGAACAAGATCGTCTTGATCGGCCCCGCTTTTCCCGAATCGAAGGACATTTTTCCCGTATCGATCGCTCCCCGCGACAACCCCGACAACAACCTGATGTACGGCGTCGAGCTCCACGCCAACGCGCTCCAGACGTTGATCCATCAAAATTTCATCGTCCGCCCCGAACTATGGGTTGAGCTGGTCTACACGCTCGTCTGTTCCCTCCTCAGTTTCCTCGTGGTCTCCGCGCTGAAGCTCATCAAATCGTCGGTCGAATTCGTCTACGAGACGATCGCGCTCCTGTTCATCGGCCTTGAAGTGTATGCCATTATCTCGCTGGCCGATTATGCGTTCTCCGCCCACAATCTGCTGATCCCGGTCGTCCCGCCGATCGCGGCCGTATTCGCCAATTACGTCGGCAGCGCGGTCTATCAATACCTGACGG
Organism: Bacteroidota bacterium; assembly: GCA_035506275.1. Lineage (NCBI taxonomy): Bacteria > Pseudomonadati > Bacteroidota > Bacteroidota bacterium. Next base: position 135,714 of record DATJPT010000019.1, on the reverse strand, counting down.
AACGAAAGCAGAAGGTGATGATCAAGGGAATGTTCAGCCAGTATCTGAACCCTCATGTGGTCAACGAGCTGATCGCGCATCCGGAAAAATTGAAGCTCGGCGGCGAACGGAAGGAACTCTCCGTTCTCTTCAGCGACATCGCCGGCTTCACGACCTTTTCGGAAAAATTGCCGCCGGAAGAGCTTGTCCTGGTCCTGAACGAGTATCTGAGCGCGATGACGGAGATCGTGTTCAAGAACGACGGCACGCTTGACAAGTACGAAGGCGACGCAGTGATGGCGTTCTGGGGAGCCCCCGTCGAGCTCGACAACAACGCGCTTCATGCCTGCAACGCCGCCGTCGAAATGCAGGAGAAGCTGGTGGAGATCAGGGAAAAGTGGAGAGCGGAAGGCAAACCGAACGTCCATGTCCGCATCGGATTGAACACCGGCGAAATGGTCGTCGGCAATATGGGGGGGATCGGGAAATTTGACTACACCGTCATCGGCGACAGCGTCAACCTGGGGTCGCGCCTTGAAGGAGCCAACAAGCAGTACGGAACGTACATCATGGCAAGCGAACGGACGCAGGAACTCGTGAAGGAGTATTTCGCATTTCGGGAACTCGATCTCCTTGTCGTGAAAGGGAAGACCCTGCCGATCAAAGTCTTCGAATTGCTCGGAAGGAAAGGGAACGGCGTCCCCGACAAAAAGCTTGCTGCCGTTGAAAAATATCTTGCGGGCCTGGCGTTATACAGAAACAAACAGTTTGCTGAAGCGATCAACAAGTTCAACGAAGCGCTCGCCATTGACCCGGACGACTCGCCCTCGTCGTTATACATCGAGCGTTCGCGCATGTATCTCGAAAACCCGCCGCCGGAAGAGTGGAACGGCGTCTTCATCCTCAAAACGAAGTAGCGTTTCCCGCGCGCTGAATCAATTTCCGGGAAATAATGTTCGCTCTCCCCCCTTCAATAGCGAGTTGACAAAGAACGTTTGAGCGTCGACGACGGACGAGAGCGGACGGGACTCGCTGTTTTGGCGCAGCTCAAGCTCGAAGATCCTCGTTTTCATGCGAAAGACGACGACGCGGCGCAGCAGCGAGCTTTCGGAATAGACATAAACGCAGCAGTCTTTTCCGTCGCCGGCGGGGGAAGGGAGACGGAGGATTCTCCGGTCGCTGTCCCCTGCTCCAAGCTTATTCTGCATCGAAATATTGCCGAGCACGCATACATCTTCATCCGACAAAGAGGATCTCGCTGAAGCAGAAGCTTTTAATTCCTCCAGCACCATTGCCGCGTCACCGTCGTTTTTTATGAGATACATCTCCGCAACCGGCGATTTTCCTCCATCAGGAACGACAGTCCAGCCGGGGGGCGCAGTGATTCTCTCTCTATGGGAAGGGCTATGCGCAGGGGGGCGCTGGACCGCGGCAACGCGCGGAGAAGAACAGGACGAGAGGACGACGGCGCAAACGCCGGCGCTGAAACAAAAAAACCATCGGGCAGAAGCGATCGCCGCCGACAATTCCGGCAGGATCACTCGGCTCCCCGTCTGTATTTATCTTCCTGGATGATCAAGCGAAGCGAGATGCGGTGTGAATTCCCCAGCTGATCCTCCCCGTTGAACTTCGCGAAGGCGTAATCGATGTCGAGCTTGCGAAGATGGACCCCCGCGCCGAGCGTGAGGTTCTTCGTATCGTCGTAGCCGACGCGCAGGGCGACGGTTTTTTTGTAGTCGAATTCCACTCCGCCGTGAGGGTCGAAGCTGACCGGTCCCAGGTATGCGGTCGACGAAAATTTTCTCCCCTCAAAACGGACATCGGTATCGATCGACGGACCGAGCCGGCCGCCGAAAATTTCGAACAGATAGGCTCCGCCGATCTTCAGCGTCGGCGAGACCAGCTCGTTCGTTCCGGTATTCCAGGCAATGAGCGTGGTGGTGATATCCTGAACATTCGCGCCGAAAGAGAGATTGTCGGTCGGCTGGTAAATTCCTCCGAGGTCGAACCCGATCCCCGTTGCATGGTAGTCTCCGATATCGCGGCGGATCAATTTGAGGTTCGCTCCGTAAAAAAGACGTTCCGAATATTGGCGGGCATACGAAAAGTAGACCGCCCAGTCGGCGGAATTGAAAAAAGTTATCTGTGAATAATCCGGACGCCCGTCGAGGTCGTTGAATACTCCATCGCCGTTCGTGTCCAACGAGCGGGTGTCGGGAATGCCGTCGATGCCGAGCCGCATCACACTGATGCCGAACGACGAGGCGTTATAGTTGATGACCGGACGGAGTGTGCCGTCCTGGTCGGCGACGGTGCCGGTCGTATCGTTCGCCCCGAACGGGAATGCGACTGCGCCGTAATCAAAGTTCTCAAGACTGCCGAACTGTTCGTCGTGCATCAGCTCAAATTCCGGGTAGTTGATGCGGGCGAGTCCCGCCGGATTCCAAAAGCCTGCGGTCACGTCGTTGGCAAGGGCGACGTACGCTCCGCCGAGGCCGAGCGCGCGTCCGCCGACGCCGATCGCCATGAATTCACCGGCATATTTGGCTATATACGTATCCCCGGCGCGGACGGAAACCGTGCAAATGAAACACGCGACCACTGCCGTTGATATTCTTGACGTGAGTTTCATAGGGTCACTTCAGAAATAAAAAAACCGAATCTCCTCTCGCGGATGAAATTCGGTTACCATTGTTAGAGAGGAATTGACGTTCCCTCGTCCGGGAACTTTGTGTGTGCACCAACCGCTTTGTCAATCTCTAACAATGCTCGATCAGTTTTTTCCGTCTCCTTAAGCTGAAAGTTAAGGGAAAACATTTGAAAGTCAAGACAAGAAAACGGATATCAAGAAGGGTCCTGATCTGCCGCGGATGCCGCGGACAGCAGCTCTTCTGCCAGCCCCGGCAACTGCCCGCTGGCAGTCCCCTTGAGAATTACGAAACCGTCCAGCATGTCATACGCCGGATGGGGGTCGATAAAAAACCGTTCCCTGGTCCGCCTGAAGAGCGGAAGCAGGCCGGCCGCCGGATAAACCTGAGCCGAGGTACCGACACCGATAAAGATCTCTGCCTTGCGCGTCAGTGTTTCAAGATAATCCTGCCTCATATCGACCGCCTCGCCAAACCAGACCACGTCCGGACGGAGCTGGCTTCCGCATTTTGGACATGTGTCTCCCAGCTTGGTCGGGGATGAAATTTGCGCCCGGTAATCGCATGAGTACGACGAGTCGGAATATGCGGGGATGGAATAATGCCGTTCGCACTTCTGATGGTCGATCCTCCCGTGGAGGTGCCAGACGTTCTTCGAGCCGGCGCGTTCAAGGAGCGTGTCGATGTTCTGCGTGATGTTCACGACATCGTACCGGGAGGCGAGACGGGCGATCGCTTCATGGGCCGGATTCGGCTTGCACTCCATTCCCCGAAGAAAACGCTGCTCGTAGAAGTTGAGGACGAGATGCTTGTTGCGTTCCCATCCTTCCGGAGAAGCAACATCCTCGATGCGATGCTGATCCCACAATCCGCCGGAATCGCGAAAAGTCGGAATGCCGCTTTCAGCTGACAGCCCCGCACCACTAAAGACAACGACGGTTTTCATCGAGAAAATGATACAGCAAGGAACAATAATAAAATGCAAGGTGGAAAAAGCAAAAATACAATGCAAAGATTAAAATGGATCCTTTTCCATACCGGCATCCTTTAGTTTTTCCATTTCACATTTTTATTTTTGATTTTTCCTTTGGGCTTAAAACGGCGCTCTCGTTCCGGTGAGCGGCATCAGCGGTTTGTGCGGAAATGCTCCGTCGCGCATCGCCGCGTCGTACGCAAACGCCGCCATGATCACCGCCGCCTGCTTCACGTCGTTTTCCTGCACGCGGTCGAAGAGGTCCATGTTGGAATGATGCGTCCGCGTTTCATAGTCGATGTTGTCCTGGATGAATTGGAATCCGGGCAGACCGATGGCATCGAACGAGAGATGGTCGGTCCCGCCGGTGTTCTCGAGCGTCAGCGTCGAGGCATCCATATCCGCGAACGGTCCAAGCCATGCCCTGAAGATCGGCCGCACCGCTTCGTTCCCCTGCATGTACACTCCGCGCACCTTGCCGGTGCCGTTGTCGTTGTTGAAATAGACATAAAGCTTCTCATAGTCGGGCTTCTTCTTGATCTGGCCGTACGTGCCCCCCTGGGCCGTATCCCGCTCGCCGAAGTGCCTCTTGACATATTCTCTCGAGCCGATCAATCCTTCTTCTTCACCTCCCCATAACGCCATGCGGATCGTCCGCCGCGGCTTTGCGTCGAGCGCTTTCAAAATTCGCATTGCCTCGATACAGACCGCGGAACCGGTGCCATTGTCGGTGGCGCCTGTTCCTCCGTGCCACGAATCAAAATGTCCGCCGATCATGACCACTTCATCTTTCAGGTCCGTCCCCGGGATCTCGCCGACAATATTCATCCCCGGCTGGTCGTCGTAGAATTCCGCTTCGAGATTGATTTCCAGTTTTACGCGGCTTCCTTTTTGCATCATCCTGATGATCCGGTTATAGTGTTCTGCTGCCACAACGATCTCGACGGGGATTTTCGGAGCATCGTCGTCGTACGCATTCACCCTTTTGTCCGGCGGCAGGTTCGGGGGCTGGGGAACGGTTGCTCCCTGGACGAACAGTGTGCCGTCATCCCCGGCCGAATTCTCGACAACGATGGCTGCCCCTTCCTGCTGGCAGAACTCGAGTCTTTTTCGAGCAGCGGCAGCACGTTCTCGGAGGACGCGAAACATGGTCGTATCTCTCCTTCCGGCGCGGCCGCGTCCCCGGGGGAGATCGGCATTCGCCAGTTTCAGCAGATCTTCGTCGCTCAGCCGCTCGGCATCCGCCGAAAAATGTGCCTTCAATTCGCGGGGATCGCTGGTAAAGACGATCGCTCCTTTGAGCTTCCCTTTGTACTGCTGCAGGTCGTCGTCCGCTTTTGCATCAAGATAGATCGGATATCCTTTCACCGTTCCCCTGGTGGAAGGTGACCATGCCTTCGGATATGCAATGAGCGGCAGAACACGCGGCTCGATCATCTCAGCGGAAAAATACTTCATCGACCAGCCTTTGCCGAATTTCCACGTTTCAAACGAGACGTTTTGCAGTCCCATCTCCTCAAGCTTCTTCTTGGCCCAGTCCGCGGCTTCCTTGAACTCTGGGGAAGCAGTAAGCCTCGGGCCGTAGACATCCGAGAGGTAGCTCAGCGTTTCCATGATCTTCGAGTTATTCATTCCCTCGCTCTTGATCTTGGCGATCATCGCCGTATCGACTCTCTCCTGCGCCGAGGCGCTGCCGATCAATGCTGCACACACAACAAGAGTACAAATAAGACGTTTCATGGCCTTCGCTCCTATATGATCCGTGAATGATTATCGCCTTCGGCGGGGTCGGGGTCGGTGCTGATGAGATTCCTTCCGTTCGCGATGGATAGGACTGTGCCGCGGATATTTTTCGGGGATCGGCACCAGAAGATGTTCTTCCGGGAATACACATTCGATCTTCTTGCCGAGGAACTCTTCCAATTTCGGCAGCTCATGCGAGTCCTCTTCGTCCGCAAAGTTGATCGACGTACCCGTCGCTCCCGCGCGTCCTGTCCGTCCGATGCGGTGAACATATTCTTCGACGTCGAGCGGGAGATTGTAATTGATGACGTGCGAAATTGCTTCGACATGGATGCCGCGCGATGCGACGTCGGTGGCAACAAGAACGCGGATATTCCCTTCGCGAAATCTCTCCAGCCGGCTGATCCTCTGCTTCTGGTCGACATCCCCCGAAAGAAGCGCGCAGCTGATGCCGTACGCCTCCAGCTGGTCCTTCAGGCGCCGCGCCTCATCACGCCGGTTCGCAAAAATCAGCACCCGCTCAAGATTTTTTTGCATGATCAGGTTAAACAGGAGGGTGGGCTTTTCCTCGCGCGTGGTGATATACGTGATCTGCTCGACGCTCGTCACTGCGACCTCTTCCGGCATCACCGTCACCTGAAACGCCTGCCGGGTCCACGATTCAGCCAGCCGTTTCACGTCCGAAGAGATCGTGGCGGAAAAAAACATCGTCTGGCGTTCGGCCTTCGGCGGAGTGCTCAGGACGATCGACCTCACGGCCGGAATAAAACCCATATCGAGCATCCGGTCGGCCTCGTCGAGAACCAGAATTTCAACCTTGCTCAGGTCGACGAGCTTCTTTTTCTTGAAGTCGATCAAGCGCCCCGGCGTGCAGATGAGCACATCGCACGGCGCTTCGTGCAGCTGCTTTTGCTGCTTTACGTAATCGATCCCGCCGAACAGCGGGAGCGTCCTGCATGCCACATACGTTCCAAGATCCCGGGCATCTTTATGGATCTGCATCACGAGCTCCCTGGTCGGAGCGAGGATGAGCGCCCGCGGTGTCCCGAGCGGTCTTTTCCCTTCGATCGGATGGTTGAGTACGTGGGAAAAAATGGTGATTAAGAAAGCGGCAGTTTTTCCGGTACCTGTTTGCGCCTGAGCGGTAACGTCTTCTCCAGCAAGCGATTTAGAGAGCACTTCCGCCTGCACCGGAGTACAGTATTGAAATTTCAGATCATAGATGGCGTGGAGAACTTCGTTCGGAAGCTGAAAATCATGGAATCGTTTTTTCCCTTCCATAGGTGCAACCGTGAAGACAGAGCTGTCCCAGACCTCCGCCGGACCGCTTGACGGAAGCTGTTGCGTTCCCCGATGGGTCCTGCCGGCATGATGCCCGTCGGTCCCCTTCGTTCTTCGATTGTGACGAGAACCGGAGCCTTCCGGTTGGCCGCGAGATGATCTCCTGCGGTCAGCATCTGAAACGCTGGTTTGTACGGATGGCGCTGGATGCGTGGTTGGAGGCTGCGGCGGGTGGTCAGCGGCGGAGCTGTTTTCCCTGAATAAAAGGGACCTTAATCTGGTTACCAGTGTTTTGAACAATGAAGCCTTTTCCTCAATAAACGAAATGATCACTCCCCCACAATATACAAAATAATTAATCAGGAGGCCGAAAAAAATTCAGGGCTGAATCCCTCGTGTCAGACGCGGGCTTTACAGGCAAAAAGAGGGGGACAGCTTTTGCATATCAGATTCTTTGCTTACATTTCTTCTGATGAAAAAGATGCCGGACAAAAGAAGATCAAGCGGTCTATGGTGGAAATGGGCTAAAACCCTCCTTCTGATAATGGGCATTTTTCACCAGACGTCGATCGGCCAATTTTCATCGTTGCAGCATCCCGAGCAAGAGTCAAAGACCAATTTCGCCTTCGAGGAATCTTCCTTTCAACAGCGGCTTCTGTCGTCCGCAGCAAGCAATTGGTTCGACGTATCATACTACGGCCTGAACCTTGACATTGCAACAAGTCCGTCGTATTTGAAAGGAGACGTTACGATCGCCGGCGTCTGCCGGCAAGGCAATACGCAGACTCTCACCCTCGATCTGATGAACACCATGCGGATCGATTCGGTTCACGTCAACGGTCAGCCGTGCTCCTTCGCGCAATCCGTCAGTTCGTTCGACATCACCTTGGACCACACATATCAATCGGGGGATCTGATCTCCGCTGAGATCTTTTACGAGGGGGTCCCCGTCCCTACCGGTTTCGGGAGCTTTGAGTTCGATTCACATTCCGGAGTGCCGTGGGTCTACTCCCTGAGCGAACCGTACGGAGCGCAGGATTGGTGGCCGTGTAAAAACACACAAAGCGATAAAGCAGATTCAGCGGACATCGTCATCACGTGCGATTCGTCATTCAAGGCTGCGTCCCAAGGAATTCTGCTCTCGACCGTAAATCAGAATAACGGAAAGACGACGTACCATTGGAAGACCCATTATCCGATAGCTTCATACCTGATCTCGGTGGCCCTTACGAACTATACTCAATTTTCCGAATGGTTCCGCTACTCGGCAACAGACTCGATGGAAGTGCGCAACTATGTGCTTCCCGAGGACTACGCCGCAGCTGCGGCGGTTCTCCCCCATGCGGTCGGCGCACTGGGAATTTATTCAAACCTTTTCGGTACATACCCGTTCATCAAGGAAAAATACGGCCAAGCCCAATTTGCGAGAGGCGGCATGGAACACCAGACGATGACCTCCATCGGAACGTTCGATGAGAAGATCGTCGTGCACGAACTTGCCCATCAGTGGTTCGGAGACAAGATCACAGCGAAGACCTGGTCCGACCTTTGGCTGCACGAAGGCTTCGCCGTCTATTGCACGGCGCTTTATCTGGAAAAAACGTACGGAGTCCAGTCGTACACGGACTACATCAATCTTCAGATCAGCTCTGCGATGTCCGCGGAAGGTGAAGTCGGCAACCCGGACACCTCATCCGCGCAATCTCTTTTTAACTACGACCTCATCTACGGAAAGGGGGCGTGCGTGCTGCATATGCTCCGGCATGTGCTGGGAGACAGTGTATTCTTTGCTTCCATTCGCGCGTACGCAAACCAGCCTTCGCTTCAATACTCAAACGCCACAACACAGGATCTTGAAGCTGCGTGTGAAAAAGTTTCGGGGAAGAACCTGAGCTACTTTTTCCAGGAATGGATTTACGGGGAGCGCTATCCGATCTATCAATATTCATGGGACTGGAATTCTTCGAACGATTCTTCCTTCCTGACGATCACCCTGGCACAAGCCCCGGTGCGGACAAACCCTGCCATCTTCACGATGCCGGTCGATATCCGCATTTCTTCCCCGGGGAAAGATACCGTTGTCAGCCTCTTCAACAACGTCCAGAATCAAACATTCACGCTGCCGTTCCCCGTGAGGCCGTCCTCAGTGGTCCTTGATCCTGACGGATGGATCGTCAAGTTGGCGTATCCCGCGTCCGATTTCGCCCCTGCCAGCTACCTGCTGGAACAGAATTATCCCAACCCGTTCAACGCCGGCACCACCATCAAATACCAGCTCGCCCATGCGGGGTACGTCACGCTCAAGATCTATGATGTTCTTGGAAGGGAAATAGCGACGCTCGTGAGCGAACAGCAGATCCCGGGGACATATCAATATCCATGGACCGGCCAGAATTTCGCCAGCGGGGTCTATTTTTATCGATTGACCGCCGGCGATGTTCGTCTCCAGAAAAAAATGATCCTGCTGAAATAATTCTCTTGCAGAGAAGGATCGGCTGATTTATATTCAGCAATCACTTTGCCGTTTTCAAACACCATTGCCTTGAGGAGAGGATGAAGAATTTTACGGCGAGCTGTTTCGTATTTATTGTCGGTATGATCTTCGTAACCGCGGAGACTGCCGTTTCCCAGCCCGACGAGCATTTATACAACGTCCATTTCAAGAAAGCGGATTATCATCTCGGCAAGTTTGAGTTCGAGGAATCGCTCCAGGAATGCGATTCGGCGCTGAAGTACAAGCCGGATGATTTCTTGGTCCGGGCGATGATGTGCCTCGATTATTATGAGATCGGCGAGAAGCTCGACGTGAAAAAGTCGGATGAGAAGGACAAGAAGATCGAGATCTACGACACGATGGTGCGGATCGCGGAGGAGGGGATCCGCTGCGCTCCCGATAAAGGGGAATGCTATTTTATGCGGGGGTTAGCGAACGCAAGAAGGGCCACCACAAAGGGAGTCCTCTCCGAACTTTTCACCGCCAAGCAGATCGAAAACGACTGGCTTATTTCGGTGGACCGCAAGTCCGACTATACAACGCCGAACGGCGAGAACCTCCAGGCCTCGAGCTGCGTTGCCCTCGGGGTGTACTACCGCCTCTGCCCGACGTTCTTCATGCTTCGGTGGATCTTCGGCATCAGCGGCGACCTGGACAAGGCCGTCTACTACTGCAAGAGAGCGTATGAACTCGACTCGACAAGAATCGAGATCGTCAAGGAATACGGCGTCGCGTTGATCACACGGGGACTTGATACGAAGAACGACGCGGATATCGAGATGGGAAAAGATTTTTTGCGGAAGGTACCGACGCTCCCTCTGAGGTTACGAACCGATAAGATCGACATCGAGCACAGCAAAATGCTGCTCAACGATATCAGCCTCTGTCCCGGATATTCGAGAGACGAACAGCAGGACGTTTCGGAAGAATCGTTCAATAAGATGAATCAGTAAGCGAGCCGTTCCGTCGTGAATCGTCAGAGGTCTTCGCCCGGTATCTTTCCAGACGCTTCCAACCCTTTCAGACGCAATTCTTCCAGCTTTTCCTTGCTGTAAGCGATCTTGGTGATCGTAATGAACAACACCGGCACGATGAAAATAGCAAGCGTCGTGGCTGAAAGCATTCCGCCGAGGACCGTCCATCCTATCGTCGCTCTCGCCTGAGCTCCGGCCCCTTCCGCAAACGCCAGCGGCGAGACGCCGAAGATGAACGCCAGCGAGGTCATGAGAATCGGACGCAAACGCAGCTTCACGGCCTCGATCGTTGCATCCACCATCGGCATTCCCCTGTCAACGCGCTCTTTGGCAAATTCTACGATCAGGATCGCATTTTTGGCGGCAAGACCGATCAGGGTGACGAGGCCGATCTGTGCGTACACGTTGTTGCTCAATCGCGGAATCAAGAAGAGAGTGAGGATCGCACCAAACGCTCCGATGGGAACGGCCAGAATGACGGCGAACGGAACCGACCAGCTTTCGTACAGCGCAGTCAGGAAAAGAAAGACGAACAGCATCGACGTCGCAAAGATCGTTATCGTGCTGCTTCCGGCGTTGATCTCTTCCCGCGACAATCCGGAAAATTCATAGCCGTAATCGGATGGGAGAACTTTGGCCGCAACTTCCCGTAGCGCTTCGATCGCCTCGCCGCTGCTGTACCCCGGAGCCGCCGAGCCATTGATCTCCGCCGTGCGGAAGAGATTATAGTGAGAGATCATGGGGGCGCTTTCGGTGAGCTTGTAGGTCGTCAGCGTGCTCAGCGGGATCATATTCCCCTCGGAATTCTTCACATAGTATTTCGACAAGTTCTGAATGTCCGCGCGGTAGATCGTGTCTGCCTGTGCCACGACGTGAAAATTGCGTCCGTAGATTGAAAAGTCGTTCACATAACGGCTGCCGAGGTATGTCTGGATCGTGGAATACACGTCGGCGATCGAAATGCCGAGTTTTTTGCATTGATCCCTGTCCACATCCAATTGGAAGCCGGGCGTACGGGCCGTAAAGAACGAAAACACGCGGCTGAGTTCCGGGCGCTTGTTCGCCTCGGCGACGAATGTCTGCACGACATTCTCGAATTGCTTGATGTTGTCCGTACTCTCGTGCTGCTCGAGCTCGAACGTGAACCCGCCGGTCGCCCCCAGTCCTGGAATAGCCGGCGGCGAGATCACAACGACGTTGGCGCTCTTGATCGACGAAAGCTTCTGCTGCAGAGTGGCGATCAGGGCGCTGAGCTGCAGCGATTTATCCGTCCTCTCATCCCACGGCTTCAACTGAGCGAACACCGTGCCGCTGTTCGATTTGGTCGCGAAGGTGACCACGTTCAGACCGCCCAACGCAGCAAAATGCGCAATGCCCGGCGTCGACTGAAGAATGCCCATCATGCTGTTCAGCACGTCAAGGCTTCTCGTGGTGGACGACGCTTCGGGCAATTCAAACGTGATGTACAGGCGGCCTTCGTCTTCCGTCGGGATAAATCCGGTCGGCTTGTTCTTGAAGAGGATCGCCGTTCCTGCATAAAGACAGATCAAGAAAATGATAACAACGGGGGCCTTCTCGATGCACCGCTTGACGCCCAGGGAGTAAGAATGCGTCGTCCTTTCAAACCAGGCATTGAACCTGAAAAATAATCCGTTGAGCCCCTTCGAATTTGCCCCCACCACCGTGGGTTTCAGGAAGAGGGAGCACAATGCCGGAGTGAGAGAGAGGGCGATGAACGCGGAAATCAACACCGAGATCGCGATCGTGATGGCAAACTGCTGATAGAGCCGCCCCACGATCCCGGGGATGAACCCGACCGGAACAAAAACGGCCGCGAGGATCAATGCGATCGCCACAACGGGTCCCGAAATATCCTTCATCGCACTGTGGGTGGCCTCCTTGGCCGTCATCTTCTCGTGGTCGATGTAGTGCTGAACAGCCTCGACGACGATGATGGCGTCGTCGACGACGATGCCGATCGCGAGCACGAACCCGAACATCGTCAGCGTGTTGATGGTAAATCCGAGCGGAAGAAAGAACGCAAAGGTGCCGATGATCGACACGGGGATCGCCAGCACGGGAATGAGCGTCGCGCGCCAGCTTTGGAGAAAAAGAAAAACGACAAGAACGACGAGACCGAGCGCTTCGACCAGCGTCCATACCACTTCGTTGATCGACACTTTAACGACGGAGACGGATTCAAACGGAACAACGTAATCGACATCCTTCGGAAAGGACTTTTTCAATTCGTCCATGGTGGCATAGATGCCGTTGGCGACCTCGAGGGCGTTGCTCCCCGGCGCCTGATACACGAGGAGATAGGAAGCGCGCTTGCCGTCCACGAACGAATTGCTCGAGTAGCTGAACTTTCCCAGCTGAACGCGCGCAACGTCCTTCAGATGAACGACCGCCCCCATACGCGGGTTGGCCCGAACGATGATCTCCCGAAACTGCTCTTCGGTCGTGAGCCGGCTGTTTGTGAAGACGGAGTACTCGAACGCCTGGCTGGACGACTGCGGCGGGGCTCCGACGGAACCGGCGGCGATCTGCACATTCTGCTCTGCCAGCGCGTTGACGACATCGTTCGCGGTCAGGCCGACCTGTGCCAGTTTATCGGGCTCCAGCCAGATGCGCATGCTGAAATCATCGGCGCGAGTGAAGACATCGCCGACCCCGTTCACGCGCAGGAGCGCGTCCCTGATGAAAATATTCGTGTAGTTGTCGAGGAAGGTCACGCCGTGCGTGCCGTTCGGAGAAAAAATGGCGACCAGAAGAAGAATGCTTGGGTTCCGTTTTCTCGTCGTTAATCCGAGACGCTTGACGTCGTCGGGCAATTGAGGCGTCGCGATCCCGACTCTGTTTTGAATGTCGAGCGCCGCGATATTCGGGTCCGTTCCGACGTTCAGCGTCACATTGATCGTGCTCCGGCCGTCGCTCGTGCTGTTCCCCTGCATATAGGCCATGCCGGGGGTGCCGTTCACTTGCGATTCGATCGGCGTCGTGACGGTCTGCTCGACGGTCTGCGCGTCGGCGCCGTTGTAGATTCCCGAGATCTGTACCGTTGGAGGGGTGATGTCAGGATACTGGCTGATCGCCAATTTGGAGATCGCCAGGATGCCGTTCAACACAATGACGATCGATATGACAATTGCCGTTACCGGACGCTTGATAAAAAGATCTGCAATCATTCCGTTTCCTGTTTGGAGAGTGTTTGCTCTAGGCCGTCCCTGTCGTTCATTTTATTGAAGCAGGACCAACCGCGACCGGAGTGTTATCCCGCAATTTCTGCACCCCTTCCGTCACCACCTGTTCGCCCACCTGCAGACCGTCCTTGACGATCACCATATTATTGATGCTATTGCCTAAAGAGACCCTTCGCTGGGAGGCTTTGTTATCACTGACGACATAAACAAAATATTCTCCCATCTGTTCGACGACGGCCGCATAAGGAATCAGCATGCTCTGGGCGGAGCTGTATGCCTTCACGCGGAGATTACAGGTCAGGCCCGCCCGAAGGGTGTTTTGAGGATTTGGAAAAATTACCCGGATGCGGATCGTCCCGGTCTGCGGATCGACCGACCGGTCAAGGAAACTCAGCTTTCCCACGAACGGATAAATGCTCTGATCCGGAAGAACGATGGTGAACGTGGAATCCTTCAAGCTGTCCCCCGCCTGCAGCAGATGAGTGAACCGGCTGATCTGCTTTTCATCGACGGCACAATCGACCGCCATCGGATCGTCGGACGAAAGAGTATTCAATAGTGTCTGGCCCGCGACGACGGACGAACCGAGTTTCACCAGCGAGATGCCTATCGTTCCGTCAAACGGAGCAACGATAACGGAATAGCGAAGATTGGTCTCCACATTTTTGACGTTGGCCTCGAGCGACGCAACCTGCATTTTTGCGGACTGCAGATCGGCCTGCGCATGATCCAATGTCTGCCGTGCGACCGCATCCCGCTTTGCGAGGTCCCGGTACCTGTCCGCATCCTGCTGGGCCTTTGCAAGAACCGCCCGCGCTGCGTTCAGGTTGGCGGTCGCCTGGTCGTATGCCGCTTTGTACTGCTGCTGATCGATGGCATACAATTTCATTCCCTTGCTGATGTGTTGTCCGTCCTTAAAATAGATGTCCGTCACATAGCCCGAAACCTCGGACCGCACCTCGACCTGATTAATCGCCGTCACGGTCGCCGGATATTCGTCATAATATGAGGCGGCCCCTAACTTCGCTTCGTATGCGGCCACCTGGACGGGGGGAGGTCCCTTTTGCCCTCCTCCTTTATTGCCGCCGCACGCGGAAAGGAGAAGGGAGGTGATGATTGCTAACACCGGCAAGCGCATAATAGTGTTCACGAAAAATTGAGAAATTTTTGAGTTCATAGGTACGTTATTGATATTGAAGAGAACCGAGTGCTTTCAGGACGTCCAGCTTGCTGCTGAGCACCTGATACAACGCGTTCGTCCGGTTGACTTGCGCGGCGCGAAGGTCGGTCTCCGCAGAAATAACTTCGAGATAAGTTTTCGTGCCAGCCTTGTACTGGAGCTGAATGGTCTCATAGACATCTTTTGCAACGTCAAGATTCTCTTTTAATACGCGGTAATTGTTCAGGTCGCTTTTGTAGTTGGCTATCGCATTGACAAATTCCGTGTTGACGGCATTCTTGAGCGCGGTGAAATCATAATCAAAACGTTCGAGCTCCAATTTCGCTTGCTTGATCTCCTGGAGTCTTTTCCCCCCCTGAAAGATGGGAAATGAGAGCTGCAGGCCGACGAACGAACTTGGATAGTCAAGGTTGTAAAGCTGCGAATATCCGGTGTTTTGATAATTGAAGCTGTAGGCGCCGAACAACGACACCGCGGGAAGGAAGCTCCATTCGTAGTAGTCGAGGTCGTCCTCCTGAAGACGTTTCTGTGTCAGCAGCGTTTGGTACTCAATTCTATTCTCAAGTTTGACGGTCTGGTTCGTATCGAGGAGCGCTTCCCGTTCCATCTGTCCGCTGTTGTATGCCAGCGTCAATTCGGACGCGGGGGGATACCCCATTTGTTCCTTCAGGAAAGCGTACCGCGCTTTCAGAAACTCCGCTGTCTGCCGCCGTTCCGCTCTCGCGTTGTTGAGCAGGATCGTCGCCCGCTTGTAGTCGGTCTTGTCGGCAACGCCTTCCTTGTACTGGTCATACGCGTCCTGATAGCTCCGCTCGAGACGGAGAACATCTTCATCAAGCAGGGCGATCTCTTCCTGAGTGACGAGCACTGCATAGAACGCTTTGCTGACGTTGGCCACCACGTCGATTTTATTCATGACCGTTTGTTCTGATGCCCGGCGCCGGACGTCGCCGGCACTGCTGCTCGCGAGCAGAACGTCTCTATTAAAAATGGTCTGAGAGAGAGAAAACTCGCCGGTCGATGTATTCGTCAATCCTACTTTCAACGGGGGCGAGCCCTGAATGATCGACGTCGGCAGCTGCGGATTGTGAATGATGTTATAGCTGAAATTCACCTGCGGAAACCAATCGGCGAGCTTGCTGTCGATCTGCTTTTCCGTGATCTCCTCATCCATCAAAGATTTTTCGACCGAGGGCTGATGCGTCAGCGCATAATGGACGCAGCTCTGCAGTGTGACTTTGCCTGCCAGCGAATCCAACGCGCTATGGGTTTGGCCTTGAAGAACGGCGGTCGCGAGCATGAGTGTTGCCGCTGCGCCGACCGACAATATGCCCCAACGTTCTTTTCTTATTTGACGACCGTAGGTATAATTCATTTCAAAGAATTCGTGAAAACAAAGTGTGTCATTACATCCAGTCCCTTTCCCCCACAGACAGCCAACTGCGAAGAGGTGCGCGCTTCGAACTGCGGGGGGCCATGAAGAAGGGAATCGCTTCGGTCTTTTCGAAAAGAGACTTCCGCCATCTTCCGCTTTGCCGAAAGACCGCCGTTATTGTCTCGATGCTTGGATTGGCAATGGATGCTTAATTTCGTGAATTTCCGACTGAAATTCAACCAAAACGATATCATGGTTGAATGACAGCCGCTGGTCCTACATTAAAAATGCCGCAGCAAGAGCAACCATTGCACCGAAGATAACAGCGTAAAGCGTTATCTGGTTTCCTTTCTTTCTATCTTTGGCTTTCGAGGCCTCATCTTCCACATCGTGCCTCTCTCCCGGCTCGCCAAAATTATACGCGCCGATGCGGGCGTACCCCGAACAGAAATGAAAGTACGCCTGCAAAAACCCCGAAGCGACCGATGCGGCGGGGAAAATTATGAACAGGCGCCACAATGGATTCACCCGTGCGAGCATCAACCCGCCGAGCGAAACAAAGAGAACGACGAGCGCAGCCAGCCCGAAATTTCTTCTGCGGGCGATTTCTCCCGGTCCAATGT
The DNA here is from genome assembly GCA_035506275.1 of Bacteroidota bacterium. NCBI lineage: Bacteria > Pseudomonadati > Bacteroidota > Bacteroidota bacterium. Next base: position 119,241 of record DATJPT010000019.1, on the reverse strand, counting down.
TGCACTTGCCTGGTATATATTCCGTCTGAATTTCCGCCATCTTCCTGCTTATCCTTTATGACTCTGCGTAATCTGGTATCTGCGTGAAATCTGCTTTATCTGCGACGTCATTTTTGCTGCGACATCATTTTTGCGGCTCCGATCAATTCATTAAAAAACGCCGCGACCCGGTCTCCGCGCATCCCTTCCCTTAATGGTTTGAAAAGGTCTGGATTCACGGGCGCCTGCTCATTTCTCACTGCCATATACACTTCTCCGGGAACATGAAGGGCGCCCCGAATCGGATACATGTGAAGTTCGATCACGACCTGACGCAATTGCTCGATCGCGCGTGCCCCCCCGGCATTTCCGTACCCCACGAAGCCTGCCGGTTTGTTGTTCCACTCGCCGAACACCCAATCGATCGCGTTTTTGAGAACGGCGGAATAGCCATGATTGTATTCCGGCGTGACCATGATGTATCCGTCCGCCTCGCCGACCTTTGAGGCCCATTTCTTTCCGAGCGCGTTGGCATACACTCCTTTATTCGAAGCAGGCGAGATCGTTTCGTCGAAGAACGGCAGCGGCCAATCGCGGAGATCGATGAGTTCTGCCTGCACGTCTTGCCTTTTCCTCAGTTCATCGAAAACATAGCGGCCGATCTTTTCGCTGAAGCGGTTCGGGCGGGTGCTGCCGATGATAACATGTATTGTCGTTCTGCTATCCATGATGTTTGCTGCAATGAAAAAATATTCAGAGACGCTTCTTTTTCTTCTTCACCTGATCGGAGAGGCTCTTCAACAAACCAAGAAGGTGCTTTGTGTCCACCGAATACAGGACCTCCTGACCGTGCCGTTCGTCAACGACCAGGCCGCTCCCCCGGAGCGTCTTCAGATGCTGCGACACTGCGGGCTGGGAAAGATCCACGATCTCGACCAAACCGCCGACGGTCTTCGGCCCCTTGAGGAGCGCCTCGAGGATGCGATAGCGGCTCTTATTCCCTATCCCCTTACCGAATTCATTGATTTCCTTGCACAGGTCTGTCATCGCATGATATTTGTATATTAGTATATACTTATATCTGTACCGGTCATCAACAACGGTTCATTTGACGAGGTTCCCGTATCGATCACTAAGGTCTCACAAATATTCATGAGCGGCGGCAGAGAGTGTTACGGTCCCTCATTCGAGGCTCGTGGGACAAGGGTTCTCCCGCTCTCTCGTTCCCGATGTTTTCAGACGAGAGCCAGGGTACCGAAGCCGCTCCCAACCTGAGTTTGTGAGCGAGAGGGGAAATTATCGAACTGAGCCGTCACCGGCCGCAACTTTCCTTGACTATCCTCATCCTTCCTGCTACATTAAGAAAACCTCCGATCGTTGACCTGCCTGAGCGACATCCATAATAACCAGCTTAGAAAGCGGGGCAGCATCATGTTCAACCGGCTTCGACCGTAGCAAAAAGATGGACGGCAATCACACGCAGAGCTTCGAGAAGGTCAGCCTGACCGCAGTTTTTGTTGCATACTGGCGACAGTACACCGATATCCAATTTGCACAGGACGTTGCTGACCTCATTCGGGCTAACGAGAAGGTGGAACATTTCCTCCGCAGTCACCAGATAACCCGCAAGGAAGTACGGTGGTATGCCCCCCTTTTTGAGATCAGACACAAAAGCATTCAGGAAGCCATTCGTCTTAAAGGGATGACGCAGGTCCTTGAAGTGGCAAGCGGCCTTTCTTTCCGGGGTCTTTCCATGGCGCAGCATCCCGGGATGAAGTACGTCGAAACAGACCTCAAAGACCTGACGAACGAGAAGCGCGCCATCGTCGATGCTTTGAAGAAAAAATATTCGCTGACGGTCGACGGCAATTTCAGCCTTGCCGCGGCGAACGCACTGAACGCTGCTGAGCTTCAGTTGGCAGCCGATTTCTTCGATTCCAGGAAACAAACCGCCGTCGTCACGGAGGGACTGTTGATGTACCTGACCACCTCCGAAATGGAGATTGTCGCGAGGAACATTAAGGCGGTATTGGAAAAATCGGGGGGAATCTGGATCACGCCGGATTTTTCGTTGAAAGAAAATTACGATGACGTATCGCCGCAGCGATTGCAGGTCAGAGACGCGATCGCGGAACTGACGGGACGGCAGCTTCACAAGAATATCTTTGACAGCAGAGACCACCTGGCCTCGTTCCTTGGCGGGATAGGACTGCGCGCAGAGGCGCTCCGCCAGACGGATCTGGTGTCGCGCATTGTCTCCCTCAGCGCTCTAAAACTCCCGGCTCGTTTTCTGGAGAAGGTGAAACCAAAATTAAACCTGTGGATCATCTCTTTATCCTGATAAATTTCTCATGTCAAGATACGGTCACGGATTCTTCTCAAAATTCTCATGGTCCCCTTCCGCGGTCTTTCTTGCCGCGGCCTTATCGTCATCCCCAGCCGGGTTTGCGCAATCTCAGCCTGCTGATACGTTGCAACAGGATTGGAATTTTCACTTCCAGGAAACAGTCGTTCTGCAATACCATCCCGATTTTAAGGCAAAGTATTCCGGCTTGAATAGTCTCGACACGAGCGAAGGGGTTCAGACATCGCTCACTTCGACGTTCTTTCTCGGCAGACGGCTCTGGAAGAATGCTGAGGCATACATCAACCCGGAACTCGCCGGCGGCAATGGACTCAGCCGTGTCACGGGTGTCGCAGGCTTTCCGAACGGCGAAACTTTCCGCATCGGCGATCCTTCCCCGCAATTCACGATCGCGAGGGTGTACATTACGCAGCGGTTCGACTTATCCGATGCGCGGACAACGGTTGACGACGATGAGAATCAATTGAGGGAAACGCGGCCGGACTCATACGTCGACCTTACGCTGGGGAAGGTCAGCATGATCGATTATTTCGACAAGAACCGCTATAGTGACGACCCGCGCACGAAGTTTCTCAACTGGGCGTTGATGACAAACGGCGCATGGGATTACCCCGCCAACACGCACGGCTACACGTGGGGATTCGTCGCTGAATTTATTTCGCCGCAATGGGCGCTGCATCTCTCGACTGCCATGGTGCCGACCGAAGCAAATCAATCCGTCATGGATACGCATTTCGACCGGGCCCATTCCGAAACAATCGAGCTCGACCGCAATTATCTTCTTGGCGAAAGCCACGGCGTAGTACGTCTTCTCGGTTTTCACACGATGGCCCGGATGGGAAACTACAATGCGGCCCTTCAGTTTCCCCCCGGCGACATCGACGTCACTGCAACTCGATCATACGGCCGGAGCAAGTACGGGGTATGCTTGAATATCGAACAGGAATTGATCGACAACCTCGGCATGATGATCAGAGCGGGATGGAACGACGGAAACAATGAAACGTGGATGTTCACGGAGATCGACCAAGCGGTGAGCGGGGCGATTGTGTATGACGGCAAAGCGTGGAACCGTCCACGGGACAATTGCGGCCTTGCCCTCCTCGCGAACGGGATCTCCGCCGATCACCGCGCCTATCTTAAAGCGGGCGGCTACGGATTCCTCATCGGCGACGGCAATTTGAATTACGCCCCCGAGTCTATCGCCGAAGCGTACTACCTCTGTTCTCTCGAAACGTACCACTTGCAGCTCTCCCCCGACTACCAATTCATCCTCGACCCGGCCTACAACAAAGACCGCGGGCCCGTTCATGTTTTTGCCTTCCGAATCCATTCGGAGTTCTGAACAGTCCCGCGGATTTCAACATTACGGAAATATCACTTGTCCCTCGACCGCTTTGGCTGACTGACCGGCGCCTGGCGAACAGGCTGCGGCGTCTGCGGACGGGGTTGCGGCTGGGACACTTGGGGGCGGGGAGCCGCCAGCTGCGGCTGCGGTCTCACAGTCGGCTGTGTCTGCTCCCAAATATTTCTCTGGTATTCCTGAGCGTTGTGAATCGTGTTGAAATTATATCCCGGCGAGGACGACGGCTGCCGGGGCGTAAACGTTGCTGCAGGTGAAGGAGTCGGAACTCGGACCGGCTGCTGTACCGTCGGCGCCGGGCGTGTCCGCTGGCCGCCCGGAGGCATTCCATTCTCATCTCCCGTCACGGCCGGATGCACCGGCTCAGAGATCCGGATCGACGGCTGCCTGGTCGGCTCGTGAATGACACTTGGGACATTCTGATCCGGCTCTTCGGGCCCGGTTCTCTTTCTCGGCTCGGGGTTGAGCGAAGGATATTTTCCGGAGTTGTTCCGAAGATATTGATCACGCACCGCCGGGTTCAGAGGCCTCCCGCCGTTTTGCTTCTGCGCGTCAACGTCGAGCATTCCAATTTGTTTGATAACTTCAGGCCTTCGGGTTCTGTTGGACGTGAAGTCGGGGGGGAGATAATCCCTATGCTGATGAATCCACTCGTGAACGATGGCTGAATTTCCTCCGGACGACCTCCGCCCTTCCCCGTAATGATCGATGTAACCGTTTGCGAGATGAGGATAGCGGCGAATATGTTCCGGATAATAGAAGTACCAATTCGTAAAGTAGCGGGACGGAGGACCGATGACGACGATATCGCCGTGACGGTTATGATAAAATCCGCAATCGAACCAATATGGATACGGATACCAGTAATCGTACGGATACCACGTTGGATACCCGAACCAATACGGATACGGATAGCAAACGTAGTTCTCTACGTAGACCGGGTCGGGGGCTGTGGTGACGTCCTCCTGCGAATACCCGTTCTCCGTCGCGTAATCGTTTGCAGCGCTTTGGAGATCGGCAGCTTCATCGGGATTTTGCTCGATGGTTTGCTTCCACGCTTCCGCATCCTGCGCATTCTGCCGTGTCTGCGCGAGATTGAGTGAGTCGGCCCTGTGAATGACCGCATCGGGGTTTCTTCTGTACCGGTCGCCTACCCTCACTGTCAGTCCCAGATGGTCGTTGAGAAGATTGATGATCTCGGGGAACTGGATCAGCACCCGCAAGGCCGCCTGAGTCTCGGGGGGGTAATCGGCGAGGGTCTGGTCAAACTGCGAATCTGTCTTTACCTGGATCGCATCCATTTTCTGCAGGACGGAATAATATCCCATCCCGTATTTTATTGCAGTCTCGTGAATCTCCGCGGGATAATCTTTCACGATATTGTTGATCTGGTCGACCGACTCCTTACCTTCCTGCACCAATCTGGAGATCAAACCGGGATACCTGCTCAGGTTCCAGAAATCCTCCTGCTCGCTTTTCGAGTAGCTCCCGATCAATGTTACGAATTCATCGCTCGAATTTTTCTGCAGGCTGGCAATGCTGACGATCGCCGAGGGATACTCGCACGCCTCGAAGATATGGAGGCGGATCGTGTCGGGATACATCACCAGCGCATTAAGAGCCGCCGAATCTTCTTTCATTAAATGAGTGCGGCTTTGCGGTTGTGTCTGTGCGGCCGTGTGATCGCTGGAAACAACAATAGCGAAAGCACACAGCATCCAGAATAAAAGCTTCGTTTTCATAGGTTTTCAAGAGAAGTTGTCAGGTTCAGTTGTCGACTGCTACTCATTATACAATAGTACCTCTGAAAAGGATTAATTGCAAATGACTCGGGGACAAAGATATATTTCTGCAGGTGCGCTTCCGCCGAAAAATCGGATAAAAACAGGTATTCCCGGAATGAGGTGATTCCGGTCGTCTCAACATTATTGATTGTCGCCCCTGTTTTAGCTACAATAGCTTGAGTTTTGCGGAATCAAAGTTAGATCTTTGATGCTTTGACTTGCGGCCCATGAAGGTAATTCATCAATCTCAATTTCTTTGACATGGTCATGATACGAAGAGCGATGGCGATCCTTCTTTTCTCCATTCCTTTTTTCTCCGACGCTCAGTCAGTACTTGACTACACGATGCTCACAGCCGCCGTGAAGCAGTTCGAAAAAGCAGAATCGAGCATTTCGGACAGCGGATCGTACAAAAATCCATTCGACTCAAGGGAAGTCTCACTGGATATGGAGATCACCAGCCCATCCGGCAAACCGCTTGAGCTCCCCTGTTACTTTGACACACTTCAACCGAAAGGGACTTTGTGGAAAGCTCGATTCGCTCCTCAGGAAACGGGATTGTACTCGTACACGTTCCGGCTGCAAACCCGAACTGGGACCGTCGAATCTCGCTCCGGAAATTTTACTTCTCTGCCGGGGACAAAACCGGGTTTCCTTCATAAGAACAACCTGTGGACGTTCGAATTTGACGACGGAACTCTGTTCAGGGGAATCGGCGAGAACATCGGCTGGGAGTCGAGGTCTTTTGAAAACCCGAAGTGGACCTACGATTATCTCCTCCCGAAGCTTGCAGCAAACAAGGGAAATTTCTTCAGGACGTGGCTCTGCAGCTGGAACCTTCCGTTAGAATGGAAGAAAGTCCATCCTACTGTTCGTTATACAAACAGCGACCGCTATTTCAATCCGGGGGCGATACAACGACTCGACGAACTGGTTGCTCTCTGCGACAGCCTGGGGTTGTATTTCATGCTGACGATCGATTGGCATGGCGCGTTGATTCCGGATGCCGAATGGCGATCCAACAGCTACAATTCCGCAAACGGGGGTTCGGCATCGACGCCGACGGAATTCTTTACGTCGCAGCCGGCACAGGAACAATATAAGAACAAGCTACGCTACCTCGTAGCCCGATGGGGCTACAGCACGAGCATCGCCGCATGGGAGTTCTTCAACGAAATCGACAACGCTGCCTTCACACGACAGGACAGCATCCGCATTCCGCATGCCGCCGTCACCGAATGGCACATGGAGATGAGCAGATATCTGAAGGACATCGACCCGTACGGCCATCTGGTCACGACAAGCATCTCCCACCGCGACATCCAAGGACTCAATTCGATCGCATCCATTGACTTCAATCAGAAGCATATTTACAAACACACTGAAAAAATCCCGAAAATTTATCCTTCCTACATTGAAACCTTTGGCAAGCCGTACGTCGTCGGGGAATTTGGATACCGATGGGAGGACGACGACTCCGCCTATGGTGCATCCTTCGACTTTGATTTCAAGCGGGGGCTTTGGTACGGCCTCTTTAGTCCAACCCCGATTTTGCCGATGAGCTGGTGGTGGGAATTATTCGACAAAAGAAACATGACGCCGTATTTCCGAAGCGTCAGCCTGATCAATCAAAAAATGCTCGATGCCGGGCGAGGCTCCTTTTTTCCGTTCACGATTTCGTCGGGCAAACTGGAAAGTTATGGAGTCCGGTGCGGCAGCACGTATTTCATCTACCTGCTGAACAACACCGATACCGTTATCGCTGCACCCGTTTCTTTCTCTGCCGACATGATCGGGGGGATGAGTGTCCAATCGTTCACTCCGGAGAGAAGGTCCTTTGCAAACATCTCTAATTTTTCATTGCATAAAAAAACCGTTGCCATCAACGTGAGAGTCGCCGGCAAAAAGGAACTCGTTCTTATCATCAGCAAACGGGAAAAGCCCCTTTAGTGGAAACGTTTGTGAAAGGAAATGAGCGGGCAACTACGTACGACATCTCCTTCGATGCATCGAGGCACTCGAGCGGCGTGGACCTTTTCCGGTTTCAGGCGTGAAGCTGCATTGAAGTGCGAAAGATAGTCCCCCAAAAATAGACATCGTTCTTTTGCGGTCCGCTCGGTCATCAATCCCTCTCACCTCATCCCCGTGATTTTTTCGGCTTCGGTATGCCTTTGGGATGGCAGTCGATGCACCGCATCGAATGTATGTTATGCGGGCTTTTACTGTCGGCGAACGTGGTGTTCATCTTCGTTACATCGAGCTGGCAGTTCGAGATGGCGGGATGACAATTTTTGCAGCTCTGTTTTGAATCGTTGCTGTGATGATCATGGCAGGCAAGACAGCTGAGCCCTTCATGAATGCCGCGGGGCGTCCGGTCGTCTCCAGTACCCGCCTGATGAAATGCATTGGGGGCATGACACTGAAGGCAAATGCGCTGGACGGGATCATCGGAAACTTCGACCTTTCGGCCGCCGTCCCAAATGGCGGGGAACGGAAGGTCGGCAGTTTCGACATGCGTCTTCTCATACCGGTAATAGAACAACGCTTTGGGGAGGTTGACTTTTCTCTCGTAAAATATTTTTTTCGGGTCGGACGCGTTTGCGGGAACCGCTGGAATTCCCGGACGATGAACTTCGTGGCAGGTGAAACAGGGGATCACCGGCTCGGTGGATTTTTCTGAAATATTGAGCGTCCAAGGACCCTTGATGCTCAGCGGAGCTACCAGGTCCTTTATCGTCCCCTCGTAGAACATTCCGTGACACCGGAGACAATCGGCGTTCAGCTGCTCCGTGGAGTTGTGTTTCTCGTTCAGAAAGATCGCTGCGTATGTCGCCGAATGTCCTCCCGAGGTCCAGTTTGCATATTCCTCGCCGTGGCAGCGCCTGCAGTTGTCCATGATCTCCAGCCTTTGCGCCTCACTCAAAGCGACTTCCCCTTTTTCCCCTTCTGTGAAATGATGGACAAACATCATCCCTTTTTCTTTCAGGCTGTGGAAACCGTTGCTCAACGCCGTGCCGTGGCACTCTTTGCACAGGAGGGCGCGGTGGCCGCTTTTCGCCCACATGTTGGATGAACTTTCTATTTCATGACAGCTTGCACACGTCGCCTGAGGCGATGCCGCTTCCCAATAGTACGAGAAACCGCCGAAGGCAAGGAGGAGCAAAAGAATTGCGCCGCTAACAATAAGAAATAGCTTTTTTGATTTTTTCACAGACAAGGTCAAATTGAAATGCTTGTACTGTAGCTGCCTGACTGGTCAGGAAAAGCGGTTTCCTTTTTGCCATTCACCCGCGATATGTCCTCCCACCCAGTACCCGAGAGCCATGATGGTCAGCGCAGGATTGAATCCGCCGTTATTGACATGAAGGCTCGCATCGGCGATGAAAACATTCGGTGTATCGTGTACGCGGCCGAATTTGTCGGTCACGGAAGTCTGCGGGTCGTTCCCCATGCGGCATGTTCCCGCCTGATGCTGTCCGCCGCTCAAGCCGTGGCCCCCGACTGCGCGCCACGTTTGAAACGCTCCGGCCTCTTTCAGTATCATCTCCGCTTTTCGCGAAAGAAATTCGCATCCCTCCACATCTTTTGGATGACGGCGGCCTGAAAGGCGAACGACCGGGATTCCCCAAGCATCTTTGACCGACGGATCTACCTGCACGCGGGAGTCGAAATTCGGCATTTCCTGAATAGGGCCGACGACCTGCGCGTTGCGCCGGAAATATTTCCGTTGAAATTCCTTGTGCGCTTTCCCCCACGACGGCGACCCAGGAGGACGGATGCCGGTGAAGAGATACGGCAGCCGGGTGAACTCGTTCGCGAGAATTCCCCCGCCGACGATCCCCGGATTGTGGTGACTGAAGTCGCTGACAGCGATCGAAGCGCCCGGTCCGACATCATCAAAAATATCCTCTTCGAACAATCCAAAGGCGCCGGTGTAGGCATGCCCCTGCAGATTCCGCCCGACCCAGTCGTACCGATTCCCTACTCCGGTCGGGAAGTGTTTAGATCTTGAATTCAACAGCAATCGGGGAGTCTCAGTTGCGGAGGCGGCAATGACGATGATGTCGGCGGTCTGTTCCTGCTTAAGGTTCTCCCCGTCAAAATAAACGACCCCCGAAATTTTCCCGGCATCGTCGATGATCAATTCGCTGACAACGCAGTTCGTTCGCAGCTCACAGTTGCCCGTGGCGATCGCCGTCGGGATGACCGTGTTGTGCGTTCCGGATTTGGCGTTGAGCGGACAGCCGAATCCGCAGCAGGAGCGTCGTCGCACGCAGGCGGGACGACTGTTGTATTCCACCGAGTTCCGCAGCATAGGAATGGGGAAGGGATGAAGTCCGGCCCGGTGCATCGCCGCCTCAATCATTCTTGCCTCTTTGTTATACGCGAAGGGGGGCATCGGGTACGGTTTACTGCGGCGAGCGGCAAACGGATTTTGCGACGCATCTCCGGCAACGCCGATTTCCCACTCCGCCTTTTCGTAGCACGGCTCCAGGTCGTCGTAGGTGATCGGCCAGTCCTCCAGCGTTGCCCCTTCGACGTGACCATAGGTCGTCTTCATTTTGAAATCTTCGGTCATAAAACGCCACGCCATCGCGCCGTAGCTCACCGTCCCGGAACCGACACACGCCGCCACATTATTGTACGCCCCGTCGCTAGGAACGACGACTTCCGTCGTACCGTCGTCGTTCACTACAACCCTGCGGTACCGGTCATCATCCGGACCGAACGCGTTGCCGAGAACGGTGGTGCGCTGCGAGAGAAGCTCGTCGTGATCGTGCGCGTCATATGAAGCCCACCCGCCTCGTTCGAAAAGAACGACCGAAAGTCCGGCAGCGCTGAGTTCCTTCGCAACGACTCCCCCTCCTGCCCCGGCACCGACGACAACGGCATTGACATGTTTGTTGCTCATACGCTACGACCGATAACGATTTTGTCCGATCACCTGAAACTCATCCAGCCCCATCATCTTATAGCTGATAAAATTCTTATTCCCTCCGTGCCGAGGACTTCCATAGAACCCTTGCAGTGAATGTGTACGCAACAACTCGAAGAACCTCTGCCCGAACCCGTTCTTCCACGGGCCGTCATTGAGGTTCCCGGACTCCATTTCCTTCAGGAAGGAGTTCTGCTGATCCCAGGAAAGCTGTTCGAATATTTTCTGGTATCTCGCAATACACGTGCTCTCGATTGCGGCCAACCCATTCCGGTAATCCTCGCGGAATCGCCGGTACGGTCCGTCAAGCTGAGTCTTAATGAAATTCACCACTCCCGCCTCCCGTCCGCCGGGCCACTCGTCGGCAGGGATGATCTGTTCGGCGATCGCGCCGAGCAACATAGTCTCGTCGTCGGAGAGCTCCTGCGCGTCCGATTTCCGGAAATTCAGGCATCCCGAAAGAAAACCGACGCCGGCGGCGAGCATGCCGGCAAGTTTGATGAATTCGCGGCGCGTAAGGTTCGAAATTGTGTTCATCTGTATATCAGCGTGCTACCGAACATTGCAGAAGAAGACAGCGCAGTCATAGAGGGACCAAGTAATTTCTTTGCGTGCGGAAAACTTACGACTTCACAGCGCAAATGTCAAGCCGTGTCAACAATTCTCTTTCGTGAACAGGATGTCGTGCTTGATTATCCTCCCTCTTCATCTTACATTTTATTGACAACTCAATGCAATCGCTCAAGCGATCTTGATATGAGAACAAAAAGGACCGTCATCATTTATCCCTCTTTCCTTCTGGCAGCGGCATTTGCCCTGATGCTTTCCGCCCAGGAACTTTCCGCGCAAGACGAGCGGCGCAACGACCTGACGTCGCTCATTAAGCAGCATGCTTCCTGGAGCCCCGCGGATTTCCTGCTCAACAAGATTGCGATGAACCGCATCGTCATGCTTGCCGATGCCGGGCACGGCGATCCGCTCTATTATAGGACGGTCATCGCCGTGCTGAACACCTGGGTTTCGAAGCATGAAGAAGGGGCGAACAACGTCCCTCCGAAGCTCCTCCTTTTCCTTGAGATCGATTCTGCACGAGCGTCGGCATTGAAGCATTATTTTATCACGATGGACCCGCTCGAAACGATAGAGCCGATCAGTTTCCGGGGGGACCAATTTACGACCGGGACACTCGAGTTTTACGACGATCTCCGAACGCTGTCCAATCGCATCGAGGCGTTCAACAGAGGGCGGGATCAGAGCGCGCAGATCAGCTTCGACATCATCGGTCCGGAGAAAGTGATCGACCTCAGCGATTGGACATCGGAAAAGAGGGACCGGTTTTTCGTTCGCGGGCGGGATGAATATTCTTCCCAAAAAATCAAAGAAACGCTGGACGCAGACCCCAATGCGAAGGCGCTGGTGTTCTACGGCAACGCCCACCTCCAGCGGGGAAATGTTATGAAGCAGGCCGGAAGCCAGAGGGGTGCAGGGAAATATCTTGCGCAATATCTTTTGGAAAGTTTCGGACCGCAAGGGGGTGTTTACATTTGCGGGCAGGTCGACGCGGCAAAAGCGGCGTGGCTGGATGAGGGAGCAACAAATGTCGGCAAGACATTCGCCGTCGATCAGTCGCTGTTCAACGGGACGGCGCTCGGCGAGAATATGTCGTTTCCGCCGACGGATGGCTGCATTTATTATTTTGTTCCTCCGCGAAAAGCGCGGCACATCACCGATATCATTTCGGAGAACCTGGTCCGCTACATTCTCGACAGGATCGATCTGTACACCGATAGCACGAAAGAGTTCTATCGTGGGTACCTGGACACGTGGGCCTATTATCTCTCTACCGTCGCTGCGACCGATTGGCATCCGCTCGACCACGGCAATGCCCGCCTAATGGACAGCACCATCAACGCGTGGAAACGATGGAGACAAAACGCTGCGTTCGACGCGGTCGACGAGGTCGCGACGCTTGAGTACTTCAAGCGGTATGTGAACCTCATTCGCACCATTAACCAGAAGCAATCAACGTGGCATCAGATTCAGGTCGAAAAACTCGTCGGGTTCAAAATATGGTACGACAACGATGTCTCTCCCCAGGTCCGCGGCGACGCATATTGGAATACGATTGCCAAATACCGTAAGTCGGTCGTCGTCGAGAATTTGATTCAGTTGTTGTGGGTGGCATCGAAAGCAGAGCATGAAAGGGCCGTCGCCGTCCTGAAAAAGGAAACGGGGATGGATTTCACTACTGCGAAGGAGTGGACCGTCTGGCTGGAAGCGAAACGATCCGAGTGAAGTTCTTGCAATTTGGAGCAAATTGATGTAGTTTTTAATGAGACGAGCATTCCAAGATCTGCCGAAGCAAGGCCGGCGAGAAGCCACGTACGGTTGACCCATTCACCTTTCACCAATAATGAAGTGCCGCTGGGAATTTCCTCTTTGAAGAAAATCAGTTTGCTCTTCATCCTGCTTTCATCCTGCGCCTTCGCTCAGGACGATGAATCGGATGATACGCTGGTTATTCTCCATTCGCAGACGTTCTATGTTTCGGCCGCCGGCGGACTTGCTTTCGGCCAGATCATCCTGAACGCAAAAAACACAACGTTCAGCACACTCGTGGCGAACGGCGGCGGATTCCAGTACGATGTGAGGCTAGGTGTCGTCGTCTGGCCCGAGGAAAATCTTATTCTCTCCGCCGACGCGCTCGGCAGGTCGATCTCGTCGCCGAACTGGACTCTCGACGGCACCGACGTCTATGCCGGATCGAACGTCTCAGCGAGCGACGAGATGTTCGGCATCGGCATAACGAAATATTTTGTCCCATCGAACATGTATCTGAGCGCTACAGTCGGAGAGGGACGTTTTCATATCGACTATTCCGGAACCAGGGTCGTATCACACTCGGGATTTGCGTATCATCTGAAAGGGGGGATGGAGTGGTATTTGGCCGACGATTGGGGATTCGGAGTCGCGATAGGCTTTGCCCATACTGCCGCCGACGATCAATCCGACCCGGCAAATCCCGGTTATTCGGGGAAGATCACTTCCTCGAGAGTGTTCGCGGAATTCAGCGTAACGTTCAACTAGAAGCTTCGCCAAAATGAAAACAACTGCCGCAGTGATACTTCAGTGCCTTCTTTTTCTCCCCCCGTTCATTCAGCAGGGAGAGAAGCCCGGCAGGCTCTTGGTGTACGGCGACGGATTTGTGTTCGGCGTGAAAGAGCCGGAAGGATGGCGCGCCGACATAGACAGCGCCGCCAATTTTTCGGCAAACATTGTATTCATGGGACCGGGATACGACACCACTTTGCCGTGCCATATGATCCGCGTTTGCGTGAATTCCAAGGTTGACGAAAATACTGCCGCAGACCTGGAGTACGATATGAAGCAGTATTCAGACCAGTATGCCGACATCAAATTCGACGATCTCCATGTGAACCATCCCAAGTATAAGTGCTACGCGAAGATATTTTTCGTCGAAAATGACTTTTATGAATACGTTACCTACCTCAACCCCGGGAAAAGATTTACTTACACCCTCTCCGTTTCAATGAGCTCCAATGACACGTCAGCGACCGAGCAGGAACTCTCTGCTTACAGGGAGGTAGTCTCTTCGTTGCAGTGTCTAGCCACGAAATAGGGGCAGTAAAGGAAGATATGAACGTTGAACCAGCGAAGATCGGCGTACTCATCGGCAGCCTTCGAAAAGGATCGTTTACCCGGAAGACCGCGAACGCATTGATAGGGCTTTCCCCTGGACATTTGTCGTTTGAAATACTAGAGATCGGCGATCTGCCGATGTACAATCAGGATCTTGAGGAAGCGCCCCCTGCGGCCTGGTCGGATTTCCGCATCAAAGTGAAAAACTCGGACGGGCTTCTCTTCGTGACGCCTGAATACAACCGTTCGATCCCGGCGGTACTCAAGAACGCAATCGACGTTGCTTCGCGGCCGTTCGGGAAGAATTGGTGGGACGGCAAACCCGGAGCGGTCGTCAGCGTTTCCCCCGGAGCGCTCGGCGCCTTCGGCGCAAACCATCATTTGCGGCAAGCCCTCGTCTTTCTTAATATTCACACGATGGCCCAGCCGGAAGCATATATCGGGGGAGCGGCGAAACTTTTCGACGACCATGATAACTTGACCAGCGACACGACACGGGAATTCTTGAAAAAGTTCATGGCCGCTTTTGGAGAGTGGGTAGCAAAGCACACGGCTCGTCGGTAAAAACGCAGATGCCGCGCCCCCAGTTTTCTTCTTGATTCTTTCGTCGAATATGACTAGCATTCCGTAGTTCATTTCCCCGGGGGAAGAGGGACTAGAATAATACCATCGCCCCCCGGATCGCAAGAGCGGTAACGGGGTTTTTTATTTTCTTCTAAAGTCGGGTCAGACCTCACCCTATCATCCTAAGGGTCCCTGCATGGATTCCTCATCTCCGAATTGTTCCTTACCTCTTGTTCCTCCGTCTTTTTTCCCGCAAAAGTAATGGTGGGAAAAGCAGAGACGGTTCTCCCATGGAGGACACATCATGTTCTGCAAAAATTTTTCCTGCTGCTTCATTTCAATCGTATCTGTTGCACTTTTGACCTTATTGCCTCACGAACTTCAGGCGAAGAACCCCGCAAAGAAGGACCATTCATCCGGGACTAAAAAACTCACCAAGATTAACACGGACGATGTCTACCGGCCAATGGACATCAATAACGTCTTTAATTATTACTCCAACAACGGCGACGGTTCATTCAACCCGTTTTCGATCGCCGACGAGGGATTTGAGTTCCCGATCGGTTCAAATGACGGGACTTGCGTTTTCGAGGACGGGCTGGTCTGGACGACATTTAAGAGGGATACGCTCCGTTGCGGCGGCTCCACGTACAATCATGGTTTGCAGGCCGGGAGAATTCTCACGAGCGGGACAGCGAATTCGGGGCCGGTCCCATCAGATCCATCGGACCTTCTCAACAGACCCTACCGCGTTCGCCCCGACATCAGGCCAACGACGAACCGGGACACGATCGCCCTCGAAGAAAGCATCCTGCAAAATACTGAGGTATCGTACATCGGCCGCTTTCAGAGCCTGAGTGTCAACGATCTGCTCAACCAATACTGGAACGATTGGAATCAATGGCCGGCAGATCAAGGAGCTCCTTACACCGACGTGAACCAGGACGGACGATACGAACCGGCCATCGACATACCCGGCTACCCGGGGGCCGACCAAACCATCTGGATGGTGATGAACGACCTCGACACAGCACGTACGATGAATCTTTACGCGTCCACGCCGGTCGGGATCGAAGTCCAACGAACGATCTGGGCGTACAATCGCACTACAGCTGTCGGCGACGCGATCTTCGTCAGCTACACGTTCATCAATAAAAGCGGAGTTCCGCTCGACACGATGTATGTCGCCCAGTGGGTCGACCCTGACGTCGGGTATTCCGGGGACGATGCCATCGGCTGCGACACGACACGCAGCCTCGGCTTCGACTACAACGGCGAACCCCGCGATGCGAACTACGCCGACATTGGACTCCCCCCTCCCTCGGTCGGCTTCGATTTTCTGCAGGGCCCGATCGTTCCAGGTGCTGCCGCCGACACGGCGATATTCGAAGGGCGGGTCATTCATGGATATAAGAACCTCCCAATGACAGCCTTCTCATTCTTCCTCGACGGAAATATAACGTTCAGTGATCCTCCCTTGGACAACTATGGCAACTATAGCGGCTTCAGCGGATCCTTGCAATGGTATAATCTGATGAGAGGGCTTGTGAGCACGACTGGTCAACCCTTTCCCGCGAGCGTGACGGGAGGTGGAAAATATTGCTTCCCAGGTGATCCGGTCACGGGCAAAGGACCCATCTATTTAGGGTCCCCCCCGCAATTCATCCCGGGTGATGTACGCATGGCGCTTTGCTCCGGGCCGTTCACAATGCAGCCGGGAGATACTCAGGAAGTTGTGGTCGGTGCGCTCGCCGGCATGGGCGCCGATTACCTGTCGAGCATTGCGGTTTTGAAGAACAACGACGACTTTATCCAGCGCACATACGATTTTTTCTTCCGTGCCGCGAAAGCACCGCCGGCTCCCGTTGTTCATATAGCCTCACTCGACAAAGAAATTGTTCTTTCATGGGGGGATCCGGAGTACATATCGCGAACGGAGAACTCGGTCTCCTATGGGGCAACGCCGGGGAAATTTACATTTGAAGGGTACAATGTCTATCAGTATCCGCGATACAGCCCGAGCGGCGCAAAGCGCGTAGCGACGTTCGACCTTATCGACGGCGTGTTCACTATCATCGATTCCGTGTATGTCCCTTCCTTAAGGGCCGTCATCACTACTCCGACCCAATTCGGAACGGATACCGGCATATTCCATTCGATCGATATTACTGCCGATGCGATCGCAGGGGGACAGATCGTGAACGACCGCGATTACTATTTTGCGGTGACGGCGTACAATTATAATCCGGATGCGGGGTACGACGCGCACGCGCTGGAGAGCGCTCCAGTCATCCTGACCGTTCGTCCTCAATCGCCGCAGAACGGAGTCCGCATTCCCAAGAAGTCCGGCGACACATTGCGTGTAACAAAGCAAGGGACGAGCGATGGTTACGTTCTTGCGAACGTCGTCGACCCAACGATCCTGACCGGCGATGCGTATGTGGTAGGCTTCAATGTTGATTCCTCCAGCAACAAAACATATTGGGACCTCACCGATGCAACCAAGGGAATCGCACTCACGACACACCAGGTGCAATCGAGCAATACTTCTCCTCCTCCCGGGGGAAACCCCGCAGCCGTGATCGTGAACGGGGTCTCGGTGCAGGTCTTCGGCCCGCCGCCCGGGATGAACCCTGGAGGTCAGGGAGTCGGATGGAATATCCCTTCGGGAAAAAGAGACTGGTCGAGTCTGAACGGAAGCGATTACAACTTGGAAGGATTTAATGTGAGCGGGACTGGTGGCGCCATCGGCATGGGGCGCGACTGGGGCTCTCTTTTTGGGGCCGGTCAGTCAACCATCCCTCCGGAAAAATTGCACAAGGTGATGATCAAATTTTCCTCCGTCGATTCGAACTTCAACATTTTGAACCCGGGCGACCCGAATGTTTCGATGGCATACCGGTTTGTACGGCAGGCATCGTCACCTCTGGCCGATTCCACATTCCTTCCGGTCGTCAACCCGGGTCCCGGTTACGCTTTTCAAGACAGGCGAGGAGTGCCGCTTGCCGCGTTTGACGAGGACAACAACATGCAGCAGCTCGACGTCGGATTCCTGGAGAATAACGCTACCGGCGGAAAGGAAGACGGCAAATACGATCCGCCCTCTTCTTCATTGGGAATCAATAACATCTCTACGACCAAAGAGTATTTTTTTATTTTCGGGACAAATTATAGTGCGACGGTCAACAACCCGAATATCCCGTCAGACATCTTGAACGACAACTCACCGTTGATGTGGCTCATTACGGCGACGATGCGATCGAGCAATCTTTTCTCTGCCGGAGACGAATTCGAGATCATTCCAGACTATGTGAACGCCCCTGGCGTGACCTTTAGTTTCACCACGAGCGCTCCCACGCAAAAGCTTGCGGATGAAAAAGCCGATATTGCGAAGATCAACGTTTTTCCGAACCCATATTTTGGCTTCAACAGACTTGAAGCGGATAAATATACTCGCTGGGTGCGGTTCACGCATCTCCCCTCCCGGGCGACGATCCGCATTTTCAACCTAGCCGGCATTTTGGTCCGGACGCTGGTGAAGAACGACCCGACGCAGTTTGCCGACTGGGACCTGCTGAACGAGCATCAGCTCCCGATCGGATCAGGAATGTACATTGCCTATATCGACTGCGGAAGCCTCGGGACCAAGACGCTCAAGTTTGCCGTCATCCCGGAACAGCAGTTCTTAGACCACTATTAAAAAACATGTAGACATCGGATTCCTCACCTTACATTAACGACGCACGTATGACGAAGCAACTCATCTGCATTCTCATCTTTATCATTTGCTTCATTCCGGCCCTCATGCTGGAGTCGTGTCATTCATACATTGCAACAACCGATGAATATCTTCCCTACCATAAGGACCAGGTCCTGCAGGCGGCGAAACAGGTCGCCGACAAGGTTTCGATGGAACGGACCGACGGACCTCTGAACGCCTTCATCTACTCTAAAAGCATCTTTTCGAATAGCTCCGTTACGGTCATGAACGCCGATCTCTATTTGCGAAAAAAAGGTCATCCGTTCATGGGGAAGAACAACACCGAGGTCATCGGTGCTTTGCGGTTGAACGGCGAGGTCTCGGAGACCGAGTGCCTCTCGGTGTTCGGCACCATCGGAGCGGACCCTCTCGCCAACAGCAAGATGATGATCGCGTTGACGCAGCAGCAGATCGAGCTCAATCTCAAGAGCCGCGCCCCCTTTGTCAACCCACATAAGAGCGCGGGCGCATACATCGCTCTCGACCTGGTCTCCCCCCAGCTCGGACTGGACTATCTGCAAAGGGACAACCCCCTCCTCACTCCGGCCATGCTCCACTCATTGCAAATCGGGTACGGCACTCCCGACGCCGTCATGGTCGGATGTGTTGCAGCCTCGTTCTTCGTGAAAAATCCTAATACGAAATCGGGCCTGCTGGGGGCGGGAATAACTTTGGGAGGATTCATACGGCTTTTCACGATGCTGAATTTGATCGATATGGCGGATTACAACGACCTGGCGAGAACAGATTACAATTTGTCTGAGGTCAGACAAAAATACTAGCTGGCTTCATCGAAAGGGGTAATCCATGAAGATAAAGATTCTCTTCCTGCTTCTCTTTCTCATCCTCCCTGCATCGATGATCGAAGCCGGCGTCACATCCGATTCCCTCTCGGATATCTTTCCCCTCGCCGTCGGCAACCAGTGGACCTACCGCTTTCAGTCCGCGGTCTTCGATGAGTTCCCCGATGTCCATTATGCCGACACGGGCAGCGTCACCTATCTTGTCACGGCTGTCATCACCGCCAGCGATTCGCTCCGATGGCTCGTAAGAGAAAATAGAGATTTGACCTCTTATTATTACAGCCCCGGGGACGAATTCCCCGAAGCTGACACAAGCTTTAAAGTAGTTGATGTTCACAGTTTCGAGATCGTCGAACTGCTTAACGGAAAGCATCCGATATACCGGACTCCTGATTCCTCGGATAACCAGCCCGGGGGCTCGGCCATTCAGGTGTTCCCTTTTATTGCAGGCTTCGCAGACTCAACTTCTCTTAATCGGTATGCCGTCGCTGATTCCGCTCACTGCGCAACCATCATCGCGCGCGAGAATACGGATGGACATGCATCGATACTTTATCGTTTTATTTTCAAGGAGGGGGTCGGCGAGCTGAGCGTAGCCGCATCGGGAGGTCTTACAACAATTCCTATAAATACCGATCATACGCTGCAAAGTTACACAATAATGCCGGTGATCGATCCGCCCCAAACTGTTCCTTCGGAGTACGCTCTGTTTCAGAATTATCCAAATCCGTTCAACGGTTCGACTCAAATTCAATTCTCCATGCCCCATGCCGGACCGGCAACATTGACGCTGTTCGATCCTTTGGGGAGAAAAATATCGGTCCTCTTTCATGGCACGGCGCAGCCGGGAGTTCACACTATCCCGCTCTCGTCTGAATCCCTGGCCAGCGGAATGTATTTTTATCAACTCTCATCGGGGAATACAACGGTAACCAGACGGCTTGTGCTGATAAAGTGATGAGGTCAACCCTCTCCCATGGTGCCTTTGTGTCTTCGTGGTCAACAACATGAAAACTTCACTTAAGTCCGCCTTAGTCTCAGCCGCTCTTTGCTTGGCGGCATCACTCGCTCATTCCCAGACAGACTCTGCACTGTCATTCTATCCGTTGCAAATAGGCGACCGCTGGGAATATCGATCGTCAACCTATGGTGGGATGGGAGGCGTATCCATTCCTTTACACTATTACTTCGTCTCCGTCACCGGAGACACAATGCTTTCAAACGGACGGAAATATTTCATCGTACAGTCCACAGAACGAACGGAAGTTCATCCCAATTTTCAACGGATCGATTCGATGACGTCTCAGGTCTTCGCCGTCGATACCGCAAGCGATCCGCAGGAATATGTGATCGACAGTTTACTGGCTCCGGGGCATTCCTCGTTCGCCGGATGCCTTCTGCGTGGTTTGGGGGGGACGTTCGTGGAAACGTCGGGTCCGGCAAATTATTTTGGTGCTCTGCATCCTTGCAAATACTATTTCACCCTGGTTATTTACGGCCCGTTTATTTCTTATACGCTTACACAAGGCCTCGGGCTTACCTCGATCCAATCAGGCTATAACGATCTGGATCAAAGTACGGTTTCTCTGACCTCCGATACATTGGTCTATGCTAAAATCGGTGGGATAGACTACGGCACATCCGTGTTGGTCCGCCCGCAGCCCGACATTGCTTCCGGGTTTCATCTCTACCAGAATTATCCGAACCCGTTCAATGGATCGACACAGATTCAATTCTTCATGCCCCATGACGGTGCCGCCGCATTGACGTTGTTCGATCCGTTGGGAAGAAAAATATCGGTGCTCTTTCACGGCGGAGCGCAGACGGGAGTCCACACCGTCGTCCTCTCGTCCGAATCTCTTGCCAGCGGAATGTATTTCTATCAATTCTCCTCGGGGAATACGCTGATAACCAGAAGGCTGGTGCTCACAAAATAATGAACTCAATCTCGTCTCTTGGAGTCTTCATTTCGTTGTGGCCAGGAAATCGTATGAAAAAAATCTTCTTGTTAACATTCACTGCCTGCTCAGTTTCGTATTCTCAATCCGTCTTCGATTTTCCATTCGAAACAGGGTCCGCCTGGCAGTATCAGCTTACAAGCTCCGACATTGAGGGACCAAGCGGGGTCGAAACATTCTATCTTGGGGCGGATACGGTCCTCCCGAATCATCGGACCTACAAACCGTTTTTCTGCGAGTATTTCACTCTTTTCTATCTGAGAAAAGACAGCTCCAAGATCTATCAATTCTGGCCCTTCGACTCGTCGGAGATCCTTCGATATGACTTCTCCAAGAAGAAGGGGGACATCTATTCGTATCTTCCTATCTTCAACGATTCCCTCCCGATGATGATCACGCGCGACACGACAGAGAATATCTTTGGAGTGGAAAGAAGATTGGTAACAATGTCGAGCCACAACGGTTTCGTTAACGATGATGTAGTCGACAGCATTGGACTCTATTATTGGTGGGATGGTGTCGATCCGGAGTATCGTCTGAAGGGGGCGTCCATCTCCGGAAGGATCTTTGGCAGCATCACCCCGGTCAGAAATCCCGGCAAAAGCATCCCGCAAAAGGCATCTCTCTCGCAGAACTATCCTAATCCGTTCAATCCTTCCACGACCATCGAGTATGCAGTACCTGCTTCTGGCCGGGTAAGGATTTTCATTATAAATCGGCTCGGCCAGAGAGTCGCAATCCTCGTCGACGGGTTTGTCCCGGCAGGCCTCCATCGGACCGAATGGAATGCATCAAAATGCCCGAGCGGAATTTATTTCTGCACGATGGAGTGGGCGAATAGCCGGACGACTCGAGTACTGGTCCTGTTAAAGTGATGTATGCTCGACATGCAGCGACGCGGCTTAAGGCAGGGTTTTCCGGGGCTGGATAGAACGGGGGGGCGCTCTCTATTCGGCAATCGTCAATTGTCATTTGTCATCATCCGAACCCTGCTCCCCTTATTGAATCCCCATTTTTCTTGCCTAAATAGAAATGCTTTCGTATATTAGAACCCGCGATGAATATCGCGCCAGTTTAGATTTTGCCCCGTAGTGTAATTGGCAACACGTCTGACTCTGGATCAGAAGAGTCTAGGTTCGAACCCTAGCGGGGCAGCAAAGAAAAGTGGAGTTCCCTCCTAAAGTGGCCCCCTTGTAGACATAACTGCTGACTGGGTGGTCGTGACTTGCGTTTGATATTGTTTTCCAACCGTTCAAGAAGGATCTAGCATCCCCCATCGTCTCCTCTGTGGCCTTTCAGAACCTGCCGGACAGCAGTGTGCCTGCAAAGAAAAGATCGATTTTCCCCTTTCAATAAGCTACTCCACGACCCACGGCTCCAATAAATGATCTGCGATCCCGTCGATAAACCGCGATGGTTTCGAAAGGACTGCCCCGCTTTCTCTGTCAAAGATATTTATCGGATACGTGATAATAAGATGGTCCTTGGCGCGGGTACATGCCACATACATGAGCCGCAACTCCTCCTCCATTTCCTCGCTGTCCGATTGTGCCTTCATGGACGGAAAACGTCCTTCGAGAGCATAGATAATGAATACGACCTTCCATTCAAGACCTTTCGCGCTGTGAATGGTGGATAATACAAGCAGCTCCTCCTCTTTTCCCGGAGACTCAACGTCAACGACGCTTTCGTTTGGCGGTTCAAGGGCCATGTCTGCGAGGAATGTCTCAACATCATTATAGCGCTCCGCGATATTCTGGAACATCTCAAGGTCTTTCAACCTCTTCGGATGATCGTCGTACTGAGAGGTAAGTATTGGTTTGTAATAATTCAGGATGTGATATGACTTTTCCGCGGGGGACATTCTTGGCGACGAAGCGCTTTTGAGTGTATCGAAAAGCTTCTGAACACCTTTCGGATAAGCGTGATAATCCTGCCAGAACTTTTCAGACACCATAGTTTCTCGTCCATCTGCTCCATGGCCGAGCCTTTTATTCATGATGTCGTCCGCCACAGTCTCAGCGGTTCTTGGTCCCACACCTTCTATAAGCAGGAGAATACGGTTCCAGGAGACCAAATCTCGCGGATTTTCCAGCACGCGCAGATATGCGATCATGTCCTTGACGTGCGCGGTCTCAATGAACTTGAACCCGCCGTATTTTACAAAAGGAATATTTGCTTTCGTCAATTCAATTTCCAGGTCGAACGAAAGGAACGATGAACGGAATAGCACCGCCATTTCCTCGAGTTGGATCCCCTCTTCGCGAAGCGAGAGGATCTTCTCCACGACGAAGCGGGATTGCATGTTCTCGTTTTCTGCGATGACAAGATGAGGCAGATTGCCCCCTTCTTTTTTCGAAAACAGCTCTTTATAGTAAAGTCCGTTCACTGAGGAGTCACCGCTCGCTTGAGGATCTCATTTGCCAGATTCAGTATCGGTTGCGAACTGCGAAAGTTCTCTTCGAGCTTGATGATCTTGCATCCCGGAAATTCGCCGGGAAACGTCCGGATGTTTTCAATCGTCGAACCCCGGAACGAATAGATCGACTGGGCGTCGTCCCCCACAACCATGACGTTCTGATGCTTATACGCCAAAAGGCGGACGATTTCTGCTTGAATCTTATTGGTGTCCTGATACTCATCCACCATAATATACTTATACTTTTCCGACAACATTGCGCGGAGCGATTCGTTGGAACTCAGAAGCTTTGCGATGTTCAGGAGCAGATCGTCATAGTCCATAAGATTGTTGGAGGCCTTGTAACGCGCATAGCCGTCATGGACTTTCTTGATGTCATCAATATTCTCAAGATAATGAGGGTAGTCTCTCGCCACCAATTGATCTACAGGAATCAACGTATTAACCGAACGGCTGCAGAGGTCGTACAAGGTTGATTTACGCGGAAATCGCCTTGCCTTTGAATCGAATTTGAGCTGAGTTCGGATCAAATTGATGACATCCTCAGCGTCTCCCTGGTCGAGGATTGTAAAGTTGCGTGCGTATTTCAATTTGTCGGCGTACTTCCGCAACAGCCCATTGGCAAATGAGTGAAATGTCCCCCCGGCGATGTTTTCACACCTCGAATCAAGGAGAATCACCGCACGGCGCAGCATCTCCCGCGCTGCCTTTCGGGTGAATGTAAGGAGGAGAATGCTCTCCGGTCTTACACCGCACTCAACAAGATAAGACACCCTGTAGACGATCGTCCTCGTCTTCCCCGTGCCCGCCCCCGCAATAATCAGAAAGGGGCCGTCGACGGAAGTGACTGCTTCGTATTGGGCGGCGTTGAGTTCCTTTTTGTAATCAACCCTGAAGCTCTGCGGCGTCACGAGGTGCAGCGGATGAGCAGCCGGTTTTGCAAGTGTGAATTTCTTCATGGTGAAACAAAGTTACGAAAATCGCCGGCCTCTTCAAAACGACTATCATCCAAAGGGGTCAACGCAAGCGCATTTTCCTAAAGTGATCGGTGATCATCACATCGACTGTCGGGGGAGAGGGATCTCGAGATCAGTGCCTATGGGGCGGATTATATGAGATTCGAATCACGATGACATTTCTACGGAGGTCTCGCGGTTCAAGAGATTGTCGATTCGCCCGATCCCGGTCCATAAAAAACGGCTGGGATGAACCCGGCCGAGGGCTGATCCGAAGTGCACAAAAGGGTGATCGTGGAGATGAACAGCGAAGGACCCGGAGCTACAGGCTCGAAGTGCTTTACCGCTTCGCTAAGTAGGGAGCGGCCGCGATGTCGGGAAGATCATCCGTCTCACGCGAGATGAAGCGTCCGGTCAAAAGAACGGTCTTACCGTTTCCGAAGAGCAGAGGGAAAACCGGGGGACTCGCTTCTCCTCCCCCTTCTCACTTGAACTTTCGCGCAGCCTGCTCGATTTCTCCAAGTTCTCCGTTCGTCAGCGCGAACGTCATTGCCTGCGCATTGCTGCTGGCCTGTTCCGCTTTTGTCGCCCCGGGGATCGCGACGACCATGTCGCCGTGGTAATTCACCAGCCAGTTCAACGCCACCTGCGCTGCAGTTTTCTCATACTTTTTTCCGACCTCGCGAAGTGTCGCGATCAGCGGCCGCGATCGCTCAATATTTGCCGGTGAAAATGTTCCCGACCGCCGCCGTGCAAGGCCGAGAGTCTTTGCGGAGCCCGGAACGTCGTGAAATCTTCCCGTCAGCAGACCTTGCTCCAGGGGGGAATAGGCAATGATGGCAATTCCGAGTTCTTTCGCAGTTTCCAAGACACCGTTCGACTCGGCATTCCGATGCGCGAGACTGTAATGGACCTGGTTCGACGTCAGCTTCAATCCATATTTCTGCAATTCAACATGAGCTGTTCGCATCGCCCGCGCGGAAAAATTGCTCACGCCGACATACCGTATGTCACCATTGGCCGCAAGGGACGCCATCGCCTTCATCTGCCCGGCGACCGAAGCGAACGCATACGGCTGATGGACTTGATGCAGCGAGATCGGAAATGGATGCAGCAGCCGCTTTCGCTCCTCGATTGTTTTCGTGATGGAGCCGGCAAAGCGCAAGACAGGCCACCACTTCGTAGCGACCAGCACTTCCATAGGCGACGTGCCAAGCGAGGTCAGAGCTTGCACGAGCGATTTCTCGGATTCGCCCCATCCATAGACCTCGGCCGTGTCGAACCAGTTTATCCCTCCCTCCAGCGAAACGCGTATAATATCTTTTATCTGCTCAGAAGAAAGTGTCGGCCAATATCGTCCGATCACTCCCTTCCCCTTGCTGAACTGCCAGCATCCCAGTCCGATGGGAGAGACCATAAGCGTGGAATTTCCCAGTTTCCTGAGTGTGATATTTTGACGATTCATCGTATTCCTTTTTGGGCATTCTATTTTTTCGCGAGTGGAGTCGAGATGGAGAGCTTGTATCCGTCCGGGTCGTGCAGTCTCATCATCCGCACTCCCCACGACATATCGGCCGGTTCCGAGTCGAGAGTTACGCCGGATTTCTTCAGACGCGCCGCCAACTCGTCAACGTTTTGTTCCGTCGTGAGGCTGATCGAGAAACCAAGTCCCTTGATCCTGTCCCACCCCTTTGCACCGTCGTCCTGGTTGATCGTGATCCTGACGTCGCCCGCTTTCAGCGCCACTCCTCGCAGTTTCCCTTCTCTCTCAATTTTGCGGTCGACGGCAAAGCCGATGATCTCATGGTACCACTCGAGACTCTTTTGAAGGTCTTTGACAGTCAGCGAGATCGACATTGTCCGCGCGTGGAAGGAGTCCGGAGTTGATGGTACCGGAGAATGTGTTGTCATAAAGTATCCTTTAGAAAATAACTATGGGTTGTAGTTGAATGGGTTGCTGATCGGAGCAATGACTCTGACATGCTCTTATCAAAGTTAGTCAATTAGGCGTTATGATTCAAAGGAATCGTCATGCGTCATTGACTTTTTGGTTCCCTCGGATTAAGTTGTACAAACCAGCGTTTGTACATTGGCAGGACCTTTATCGGAGAATGAATGATGAAACCAGTTTTGTTTCTTGCGGTACTTGTTGCAGTATTGACCTTCGCGAATTCTTCCTATGCCGCAGAGAAAGATTCTTTGCGGGCGCCGTATGTCGCGGTCACGGAATTCGATTCCACACGAAACCCGGCGAAGGACCTGAAGGCGGCGGTGGTAGAAGCGAAGAGAACCGGGAAACGGATTCTGCTCGATGTCGGCGGGAATTGGTGCAAATGGTGTCATTACCTTGACCATTTCTGGGAAAAGAACAAGGATGTGACCAATTTTCTTCATCAGAAATTTGTCTACGTGAAGGTTAATTTCAGCAAGGGAAACGAGAACAAGGAATTCCTCTCGCAGTACCCGAAGATCCCCGGCTATCCGCATTTCTTCGTGCTCGACACCGACGGAACCTTCCTCTGGTCTCAAGACACCGGCGAGCTTGAGGCGGGGCAGGGACACGACCACGACAAGGTCCTTGCCTTCCTCAAAAAATGGGCCCCGTAATCAGTACAGCGGAATCGATCATTGGGATCGGTTCCGCGATACGTTGGTGACTAGCTCCCGTTCTTCTTTACATCTCCCAAATTCACCTGCACTCGATACGGCATTTCCGATGCCTGACGCCCCCCAACTATTTGCTCGAGCCGAAGTCTAATATCAGAGAAGATTCTCTCTTTCAAATATTGAATAACCCATGCCACGCCCGGACCTTCTTCGACAACCGGCATTCACTGTTATCCTGATCATGTTTGTATTCACCCCGCCATGTCATGGCAACGGTTTTGCCGTCGGCGTAGGCAAACCCGCTCCTCCGCTTATTACGGGAAAGTGGCTTAAGGGGGAACGGACCGATCAATTCCTCAAGGGGCATATCTATGTTGTCGAGTCGTGGGCAACATGGTGTGCTCCATGCGTCAAATCGATTCCCCATCTTTCATCTCTTCAGAACAAATATAGCGGCAAAGTTACCGTAATCGGAATCGATGTTTGGGAAGAAGATTCGTCGTTGGCCCGGCCCTTCGTCGAAAAGCAAGGAGACAACATGGCTTACGAAGTCGCGCAGGACTCCGTACCCCCTGGACTGACTTTCTTCGAAGGGAACTTCGCGAAAGAATGGATCGAAGGAGCGGGAAAATATTCTGTCGGGATCCCGCTTGCATTCATCGTCAACAACGACGGTGTGATCGCATGGATAGGCCATCCTTCCGAGCTCGACGGACCTCTCGACCAGGTGGTCTCCGGTAGATGGGATCTGGTCTCGGCTGCAAAAAAATATGATGACGAGATGGAGAAAGCTTCAAGATCCGAACCCTTCAAAGTCGCGTACTATAGCTGCTCCCGCAACGGGGATTACAAAGGAGCCGAGGCAGCATGCGAATCCCTTCTTCAACTGAGCGCCGAGGAATTCTATGAATGGGCTGGAAAAGAGTATGCATTGATCTACTCGGACGCGCGCCTTCCCCGGCAGGCCATGGAATTTGCGCGCTCAGCGATTGAAGAACGATTCCGGTCCAATCCCCGCCTGCTCGCAAATCTCGCCCGGACGATCGCGCGAGTATCGGCAAATAAGGACTCCACTGAACTGTCTCTGGCTTCAGCGGCCGCGAAACGGGCATGCCAATTAACGGAGATGAAAAAGGGGTTCGCTCTAGGAGCGCTGGCGAGAGTTCTCTTTGCGCAAGGAAAGCGCGACGAAGCGGTCGAACTTCAAAAGAAGGCGGTTGAGTTGGCGTATGACCCGGATGAAAAAGATGATATGCGATCCCTTCTGAATTTCATGGAAGGAAAATAGATCGTCAGCCTCTCTTCGCAATAGCCCCGTACTTTGTTCTCATTCCCTCTTGGAATCGACGCAAAAAATCGCTATTTTGGAACCCGTTGCCTGCTTAACAGCCGCGGTTTGAATCACCCTCCCGGATCTTATGCAGGATCAGCCTGCATAAATCAATTTTCTTTCCAGAAGGAGAACAAGATGAAAAGAATGTTCCTCGTGTTGTTGTTCGCTGCAATGACACTGCAACTTTGCGCGCAGACGGCGCCAAGCCTGACGACGGAAAAACAGAAGGTCAGCTACATCATCGGCACCGATATTGCCAGGAATCTGAAAAAGCAGGGGATCGACATCGACCCGGAAACCCTTTTCATGGGACTCAAAGATGCGTTCGCCAACCAGAAACTCGTGCTGAGCGATTCGGAGATCCAGCAGATCATGGCCGCGTTCCAGCAGGAAATGATGGAGAAGCAGTCCAAACAGACCGAAGAGCTTGCCGGGAAAAATCAAAAGGAAGGCGAGGCTTTTCTTGCGGAAAACAAAAAAAAGGACAGCGTGATCACGCTGCCGAGCGGCCTGCAGTACAAAGTGATCACAGAGGGGACCGGCAAGAAACCCGGACTTAACGACACGGTCACGACACATTACCGCGGCACGTTGATCGACGGGACGGAGTTCGACAATTCATACAAACGAGGCGAGCCGGCAACATTTCCGGTGAACGGCGTCATCCCCGGCTGGACCGAAGCCTTGCAGCACATGAAGGTCGGCTCGAAGTGGCAGCTGTTCATCCCGGCAAACCTCGCATACGGCGAACGGGGCGCGGGTCAAGCCATCGGCCCCAACGCGACGCTGATTTTCGAGGTTGAGTTGCTCTCGATTAAATAGAAAATTCCCCTTTTATAAAAAGCACAGGCCCGGCATGTTCTCCGGGCTTTTGCTTTTTAAGAGTCATGTACATAAAAATGCCCGGCCATCCTCAGCCGGGCATCCAGAGCATTCACTCTGCGCAATCTGGAATCTGCGTTAACTCTGCGCCATCTGCGAAATCATTTTATCTTCACATCGATAACTTTTTCCTTCGTTTCTTCCGTCTTGGGAAGGGTGATGCTCAGAACGCCGTCGTCATACTTCGCTTCGACGTTTCCGCTCTTCACCGCTCCCGGCAGATTGAATGAACGCTCGAATGATCCGTAGCTCCGCTCGATGCGGTGGTACGTCCGGTTCTTCTCTTCGGTTTCGTTCTTTTTCTCTCCCCGGATCGTGAGCAGGCCGTTATTGAACGTGATCTTCACGTCCTCCTTCTTCATCCCGGGGAGCTCGGCGCGGACGAGGTAGGCATCATCCGTTTCGGAAAGATCGACGGCCGGAGCCCAGGTTCCTGAGAAGAAGGCGCCGGAATCGGCCAGGTCGCCGCGGAAGAAATCGCCGAAAACGCGATTCATCTCGTTGTGAAGCCTGTCAAGCGCATGCGGGATCGGGAATTCCCTGTTCCATAACTCCAGTTCTCTGTTCGGATTTCTTTTAATGAGGGACATAGTGATTCTCCTTTCATCGAAAAATTGCTCTTGATAGTGCTATGAGATCTTTATCTCTTTTGGAAGAAACTGCTGCTTCTTCTTCAACGTGATCTTCAGAACGCCCAGGCTGTATTCGGCACTGACAGTCTGGGTTTCAACATCGTCCGCAAGGGAAAATTCCCGGCGGTATTCGACCGGCTGCGCACCGTCGTCCGCGAACGCTGACGCAGAGACTTTTGCCGAAACCGTCAGGATCGATTTGTCGATACGTGCGCTGATGCCATCCTTTGCGGCTCCGGGAACGTCAAGTCTCACGACATACGTATCCGCTAAAGCCTGTATATCGACTGCCGGACGAAGCACGCGGACTGCGTTCGCCTGGGCCTGTCCGGCGCCGTTGATTTTCACATTTTCAAGTTCCTGTGTCATGGAATTATTCTCCTCCTTCGTTATCGAATCGAAATTTCTTGTGGTTTCGCCGCTTCGCGTTTCGGAAGTGTTACCTTCAACACGCCGTTTGCGTATTCAGCCGAAATTTTTTCCGTGTCGATGCTCTCGGGCAATTGCACGGTCCGCGAGAACGTCCCGTAATGAATTTCCTGCCGAAGCACTACCCTGTTCTCCGCCTTCTCGGGAGATTTTCTTTCGCCGCTGATCGTGAGCGTGCCGTCATGTAGCTGCAGTTTCACATCTTCTTTCGGAACGCC
This sequence comes from Bacteroidota bacterium, assembly GCA_035506275.1. Classification (NCBI taxonomy): domain Bacteria; kingdom Pseudomonadati; phylum Bacteroidota; species Bacteroidota bacterium. The sequence continues at coordinate 88,593 of DATJPT010000019.1, read as the reverse complement.
GGGGATCTCCGCCAACACCTGCACGCCGTTGTTGTCTTCAACGACGTTCACGAACGGATAATTCTTTGTTCGATCGAACAGGGACAACTGAGCGAAAAGATCTGGGAATGTCCATTCGACTTGGGATGAGGGAGAAAAAATTTCGTCGAATGTAACCGGTTCATATTTGAACAACATACTGACCTCCTGATTTTTTTTTGTTGGTTGTTTGATGCAGCTTCATGCCCAAGTAATTTTCAAACCGCATGCCAAACGCGAATTACTTGAAATTTGAAGGAATTTTAAGGAGGGATGAAAATTCGGAGCCGCGAAGTAAGACAAGCTGGCAAAGATTCTGCCAAATCCGCTATATCTCTATGAAACTACGTCAGGCGGGATGACAAAATTTCGGAAGAATTGAACGCTGTTTGGGAAAAAGCCGCGCCGTACAACGGCGTTGTTGGCTGCTGGTTAACTGAGGATGGATCCTACCATCACGACGGTGCGATGGCATGGTCGCTTTCGGGGGGAATGCCCGCGACATTCGCTTCGCACAGGATGAACGAGGAGAATGTTCTTGAGACGGAGTCGGGATTGATTCTTTTTAATAGGGGAATTGCGGGTCAGTGAATCCCTTGGGTCTCCAAGAATCTTTCTGCATCGATCGCAGCCATGCAGCCGCTTCCGGCGGCAGTGATCGCCTGGCGGTAGTACGAATCGGCGACATCGCCGGCCGCGAAGACGCCGGGAATATTTGTCTTCGTCGAGCCGGGCTGGACCTTCAGATATTCCTTTTGGTCCATATCGAGAATGCCTTTGAAGATCTTCGTGTTGGGCTGATGTCCGATCGCCATGAACAGCCCATCCGCCTTCACCGTGGAGCTTTTGCCGGTTGCCACGTCTTTCAACTTCAATCCGGTCACCGTCTTTTTGCCGTTTACCTGTTCGCCGAGCACCTCATCGACGACAGAGTTCCATACAACGGAGACCTTCTGATTGTTCAATACACGGTCCTGCATGATCTTCGATGCGCGGAACTGATCGCGCCGGTGAACGATGGTCACCTTGGAGGCAAACTTCGTAAGAAAATTTGCCTCTTCCATCGCCGTATCTCCCCCGCCGACCACGAACACTTCCTGATTTTTGAAGAAAAATCCGTCGCACGTCGCGCACGCCGAGACGCCGTATCCCATATATTCCGCTTCGGACGGAATATTCAAAAGCTTTGCCGAAGCTCCCGTCGCCACGATCACCGTCTCGCCGAAAAATTCCTTGTCCTCCGTGACAACTTTGAAAGGACGCTTTGAAAAATCGACCGAAACAACTTCTTTGAACTGCGTGTCCGCCCCGAAGCGCTGCGCCTGCTCGCGGAATAATTCCATCATTTCCGGCCCCATGACTCCCTTGGGAAACCCGGGATAGTTCTCAACTTCCGTCGTGATCGTCAACTGCCCGCCGGGCTGCAACCCTTCGAAGACAATGGGATGCAAATTCGCGCGCCCCGCATAGACAGCCGCCGTAAGCCCCGCCGGTCCCGATCCGATGATAATAACCTTATGAGTATCTGCCATATTTCTTTTTCAATCCTCTAAGTTAGATAAAGTTATTTTGCTCTTTACATTTTCCTTTTTGCATTTTTAATTATCGTCGCGTTTCTCACGAGCCCTTCCCGCTTCGTCCTTTTGACCGGACTTTTGCTGAACTTCTTCGAAAATTCTTCCTGAGTCAACGATGATAGAACGCCGAGTGAGGGGGTAACGTTCCCTTCCCGCGGGAAGAACTCTTTATCGTTCGTCGGCTGCTGATACTTGTTCCACGGACAGACATCCTGGCAAATGTCGCAGCCATAGACCCATCCATCGAAGTGCGGTGTGAGATCTTTATCGATGTCTCCGCGGTGCTCGATCGTCAGATACGAGATGCATTTGTTCGAATCGACAACATACGGTTCGACGATGGCTTTTGTCGGACAGGCATCGAGACACGCTGTGCACGTGCCGCAGAAATCTTCCATCGGGGAGTCATACTCAAGCTCCAGCGTGGAGATGATCTCGCCGAGAAAGACCCACGAACCGAAATCCTTCGTGATGAGGTTCGTATGCTTCCCCCTCCATCCGATCCCGGCCCGTTCGGCCCAAACTTTATCCATCACCGGGCCGGTATCGACATAATAGCGCCCTTCCGATTCCGGGGCTATTTGTTTGATGCACTCAAACAGCTTCCGGATTCTCTCCGTGACAAGAAAATGATAATCATCCCCCCAGGCATACCGGGAAATTTTTCCTTCATCATCTTGTGGCCGGTGCTGGATGTTGGTATAGTAATTTGCCGCCACCGAGATCACCGACCGCGCGCCGGGTACGATCTCCCGTGGATCGACCCGTTTCCCGACATTCTCCTCCATCCATCCCATCGAGGCCTGGTAGCGACGGTGCAGCCATTCCTGCAGGCGTTTCCCCTCTTCCGTCAACACTTCAGCTTTTGCGATCCCGACTTTGCTGAAGCCGACCTCCATTGCTTTCGCCTTTATCTGTTCAGTCAGCGTCGCCATCGCGGAGAAGAAACACCTCGTCTTGTCGGACCTCTATGCTGTACGTTTTGACCCTCCCGCTGCCGTTGGTTGATACGCCCGAGCGCAGGTCGTACGTCCATCCGTGCATCGGACAGGTCACGGTGCATCCTTTTATTTCGCCGTCGTGCAATTTGGAAAAGTGCTGATGCGGACAAACATTGCCGATCGCCAGAATTTCCCCATCAATTTTAAAGAGCGAAATTTCTTCGCCGGCGACCCGCACGAGAAACCCCCGGTTCTCTTTCAAATCCGCAACCCGTGCAACCTTGTAGTGCCGCACGACGCTCCTATTCCAGGAATAATTTCTTGTCCGCCACGAGGCCTTTTTCTCCCTGTTTCAACGTGACAGCTTCGGTCTCCGGATCGTGTTCGAGAAAAAGGATCCACCCCTCTTTCTCTGCCTTGGGGAGGATTTTCTTTTTTTCGTCCAGCGTAGCGAGCGGGCGGACGTCATATCCCATAATGTACGGGAACGGGATGTGGGATAAGGTCGGGACCAAATCGCAGCAGAAAAGAAGCGTTGTGGAATCGTCGGAAATAACGGGCAGCTGCTGGGCCGATGTATGCCCGTTGCACACGATCACGCGAACACCGGGGAACAATTCTTTTTCTCCGTCAACTAATTTCAGCAATCCCCTTTCGCGCAAAACGGCAAAATCTTCCTTCATGAAGCTGCCGCGGTCCCTCTCTGTCGGCTGGAGCGCCAAGTTCAAATGCTCCCGCTGGACATGATACGACGCGCGGCGGAACGCAGGAACAATTGTTCCATCGACGATCGTCGTGCTTCCGCCGCAATGGTCGAAGTGGAGATGCGTCAGAACGACATCCGTCACATCGTCCGGCGCGACTCCGTGTTTCTTCAACGATTGTTCGAGGGTAAACTGTGAGTTGTCCAAACGATAGATATCCTTCAGCTTGTCGGACCATTTTGTTCCGTTGCCGTTGTCGACAAGGATGACCTTCCCGTTCCCGACAAGAAGAAGGCACCGGGCGGCAAGCGTAATGCGGTTCCGCGAATCGGGAGGATTAGTCTTCGACCAGAAGACCCACGGCACCACGCCGAACATCGCGCCCCCGTCGAGCGCGAAGCGTCCGGTTTCAATGGAATGAATTTCGTAACCGCCGATCTTCATCGTTGGCTGCCCTTACCGTAAACAAAAAAGGTCGGTCCTTCCGATGGATGAACCGACCTTCAAAAATTTCAACAGCAATTATTTTCTGAAATGCGATGTTGCGGCAGCAAGGTCGGCAAACGCCCGCTCCGGATGGATCTCCTTTGCGCGCGCGAACAGCACATCCTCAGTTTCCACATGATTCGGGTCAGGCACGCAGCAATCAACCGGGCAAACAGCCGCGCATTGTTCCTGGTCGAAATGTCCGACGCACTCCGTGCATTTCTCCGGAACGATATAATAAAAATCGTTCGACAATGCATCGTGCATCGCCCCCTTAAATTCCCATTGAGCCCCGCCCGCGTAGATTGCCGTGTTCGGACATTCCGGTTCGCAAGCGCCGCAGTTGATACACTCCTCGGTGATCATTGTTGCCATAACTACATCTCCTTCTTATCGTAATATTTTCTCAATTGTTAGTGTTCACAAACTGGATCGTCGGGATCAAGCTCTCGTCGAACGGCGCTGTTCCCGTCCCTTGCTCGCGCTCCATCACCCAATGAAGGCATCGGGACGTCTGTTTCAAAAAATTTTCCAGTTCAACGCCGTAGTACGAAGGCTGATACCGTTCGAGCTTCGCTATTCCCTTCAGGAATTGACTCCGCGAGCCCCGAAAATTCTCGTTGCCGAGATGGTAGAAACCGACGGCAATATGAATAATCCCTTGAAAGAACGTTCGATCGCTTCCGCGCCACTCCATCCATACTTCTTCGATCACGTCGTGGCATTCGAAAAAACGACGGCTGTTGAACAACTCAACGCCTTTTTCGAATTTTTCTCTTTCAGAAAGTATAGTAAAATCCGGCTGAAATTTCAACTAAAAAATCTATCCCTCCGCCCAACATCGCTATAAATAACGATGTTCGAGGATCTTACCCGACTTGTCAAAAACATACAACAACGGAGCGCCGGTCGGTATGTTCAATTCAAGTACCTGCTCTTTCGTCAGGTTGTCAAGATGCATGACGATGGAGCGAAGGCTGTTGCCGTGCGCCGCAACGATGATGCTTTTGCCCTTGACGAGCTCGGGAAATATTTTTTTCTCCCAGTACGGAAGCGTCCGCGCTGCCGTGTCTTTCAGGCTTTCGCTGATCCCTTCCGGATTCAACTCGGTCTTGTCTTTCGGAGGGGGAACATCGTAGCTGCGCCGCCAGATGTGCACCTGCTCCTTGCCGTATTTTTTCGCGGTCTCTTCTTTGTTGAGTCCCTGCAGCGCGCCGTAGTGCCGCTCGTTCAGCGCCTGGTCGAACTGTGTCGGGATCGGAGGATGCCCGGTCACCTGCATGATGATCGAGAGCGTTCGCTTTGCCCTCTGGAGGACCGAGCAAAACGCCTCATCGAACTTGTATCCTTTCAGTTTCTCTCCGGCAGCCTGGGCTTCCTTCTCTCCTTTTGCAGAGAGGGGAACATCGACCCAGCCGGTGAAGCGGTTCTCAAGATTCCATTGTGATTCGCCGTGACGAACAAGTACAAGATTTGCCATTGCCGTTATTTTCCTTCTGATGATTGGACATTGCGCGGATGAAAAAAGAACATTCCGTTTTCTTATTTGATGTTGAAATACTTCGCTTCCGGGTGGTGGACGATGATGGCATCGGTCGACTGCTCCGGCTCCATCATGAATTCCTCGGACAGTTTCACGCCGATGCGTTGGGGCTGAAGAAGCTGGAACAGTTTCGCCGAATCCTCGAGATTCGGGCACGCCGGGTACCCAAAACTGTACCGCGACCCCTGGTATCCCTGGCTGAAAAGCCGTTTGATATCCGGCGAATCGCTGCCGGCGATCCCCAGTTCCTCGCGGATCCTCTTGTGCCACAACTCGGCAAGCGCCTCGGCCGATTCGACGCTTAATCCGTGGAAGTAAAGATACTCTTTATAATTATTGGAAGCGAACAGCTGCGCGGAATGTTTCGAAGCGCGCGCCCCCATCGTCACAAGGTGGAAGGCGACGACGTCCATCGCATCTGAATCGATGGGAGCAAAATAGTCGGACAGACATAAATACCTGTCCCCTTCCTGCCGCGGGAAGGTAAACCGAAGCCGTTCCGATCTTCGATCGTCATTGTAAATGATAAGATCGTTGCCGTCGGACTGACAGGGGAAATAACCGTAGACCACTTTTGGGTCGAGCAATTTCTCAAGCGAGCACCGGCGTTTTATTCTCTCAAGCTCAGGGTAGATATTTTCGGCGAGAAATTGTTTGTACTCCGCCTCCGTCTTTTTCCCTTTGCGGACCTGCCATTGCCCCTTAATGAGAGCGGCTTCGTTGATGTAAGGAAAAATGGCTTCCAATTGAATATTCTCCGCCACCCGGGTCCCCCAAAATGGAGGAACGGGGATCGGCACGTTCTTCGAGACTTTTGACCGATGAGAGGATCTCGTTCCGCCATCAGTTTCTTTTCTCTCGGCTTTTTGTACGGGCTGTTCCTTCAAAGCCAATGCAATTTTCGCTTCTGAGCCGGTTAATGTCTCTTCCACTTCTTCAGCATCTTCGGCCGGTTGTATCTCCCGATGTTGAAAACTCGAAATTCCCTTCGTCTTCAGCTGCTCCATGAAATGCAGCCCGTCGAACGCGTCGTTTGCATACACCACGAGGCCGCGGTACAATCCGCGCAAATCCTGTTCTACGTAGCGGCGCGTGAGCGCAGCTCCGCCGAGAACGATCGGCGGCCGCAAGCCGCGTTCGTTCAGCATTTCCAGATTTTCCTTCATCACGAGCGTCGATTTCACCAAAAGACCGCTCATGCCGATCGCGTCCGCTTTGTAGTCTTCGTACGCGCGCATGATATTTTCAACCGGCTGCTTGATGCCGAGGTTGTAGACCTTGTAGCCGTTGTTGGTGAGGATGATATCAACCAGATTTTTGCCGATGTCGTGAACATCCCCTTTGACCGTCGCAAGCACCATCGACCCTTTGCTCGTGCTTTCGGATTTCTCCATGAATTGCTCGAGGTACGAGACCGCGGCCTTCATCACTTCCGCGGATTGCAGGACAAACGGCAATTGCATCTCACCGCGCCCGAAAAGGTCCCCGACGACTTTCATTCCGTCGAGCAAAATAGTGTTGATGATGTCGAGCGCAGAATAGCGCTTCAGCGCTTCATCCAGGTCGGCCTGAAGACTCTGCTTGTCCCCATCAATGATCCGGTTCTTTAGTATCTCTTCGATGGTCGAGCCGAGAGGCTTCTTTTCTTTCTTTGACTCTCCTTTTTTGTCCGCATAATACGCCATCAGCTCGGTCAGAGGGTCGTAAACGCACCGATCCCCCTCGAATTTCCTTTCGTCAAAGACGAGTTGACGGCAAAGCTCCCTCCCCCGCTCTTCGATCTTGAACAACGGCATGATCTTCTGCGCGTTCACGATCGCCATATCGAGGCCTGCGTCGATCGCATAGTGAAGAAAAACGGAGTTGAGGACATGCCTGATATGCGGGGCGAGACCGAACGAAATGTTGCTGACGCCGAGAAGTGTTTTTGACTCGGGAAATTCCTTTTTGATGAGCCGTATTCCCTCGATCGTTTCGATTCCGGCCTTGCGGAACTCCTCGTCCCCGCTGCCGAGCGTGAACGTGAGCGTGTCAAAAATTATATCGGTCGGTTTCATGCCGAACTTTCCAACCGCAAGCTCGTGCATTCGCTTTGCGACGCCGAGCTTTGCCTCGGCGGTCTTCGCCATCCCCTTTTCATCGATCGTCAGAGCAACGACCGCCGCCCCGTATTTTTTGCACATCGGGACGATCTTCCTGATCCGCTCCTCGCCGTCCTCCATGTTGATGGAATTAACGATGCACTTTCCGGCAAAAAGCTGCAGCGCCTGGTCGATGACCGGGGCTTCGGTCGAGTCGATCATGATCGGAAGGGTCACCTGCGTGTTAAAACGGAACGCCGCCTCCTTCATGTCACGCACTTCGTCGCGGCCGACGTATGCCACGCAGAGGTCGAGCACATGCGCCCCTTCTTTGGTCTGCTCCTTTGCCATGTTGACCATCGAATCGTAGTCTTCGGCCTGGAGCAGCTCTTTGAATTTCTTGGAGCCGTTGGCGTTCGTCCGCTCGCCGACGATGACGGGAGGAGGGTCGATGTGAAGCGGGGCGCTGATGTACAAACTCGACGATGAGGGGACAAAATCCACCGAGCGCTTTTTTGGCGAAAGATTTCCGACCGCGGCAACAAGCTGCTTGAGATGTTCGGGACGCGTACCGCAGCACCCGCCGACGACACTGACGCCGAGGTCCTTGACGAAATGGCCGAGATACTGCACGAATTCTTCCGGCGTCAAATGATAATGAGCGCGTCCGCCGATATTTTCGGGAAGGCCGGCGTTGGGAATGCATGAAACGGGAAGCGGCGATGCAGAGCAGAGATAGCGGATATTGTCGGACATTTCTTTCGGACCGGTCGCGCAGTTCAAGCCGATCACATCGATGTCAAACGGTTCGAGCGCAGCAAGGGCGGCGCCGATTTCTGTCCCCATCAACATTGTCCCCATCGTTTCGATCGTGATCGACGCGATGACGGGAACGCGGACCTTTTTGTCCGAGAAATATTCGAAGATCGCGGCGAGCGCCGACTTGGTCTGCAGCAGGTCCTGACAGGTCTCGACGATCAGAAGGTCGGCGCCCCCTTCAACAAGCCCTGAAGCCTGTTCATAATACGCCTTGCTCATCTCGTTGAAGGTGATGTGCCCGAGCGAGGGGAGCTTGGTTGTCGGCCCCATCGAACCGGCAACGAACCGGGGATGGGTCGAGCTCGAGAACTGCTGCGCCACTTTTTTAGCAATCGCCGCAGCCTTGCAGTTTAATTCATGCGCACGATCCTGGAGGCCGTACTCCGCAAGGACGATAGACGCGCCGCCGAAGGTATCGGTTTCGATGACGTCAACGCCGGCGGAGAGGAAATCCGAATGCACTTTTTCGACCGAGGAAGGTTTGGACACGACCAGATATTCGTTGCAGCCGTTGAGATGTTCGCCGCCGAAATCATCGGCATTCAGGTTCTGCGCCTGAATGCTGGTTCCCATAGCACCGTCAAAGACGATGATTTTTTCTTGGAGCAACTGTGTGAAGGATTTCATTGTTGAGGATTGTAGGCCGAAGTAGTTAGTTTTAGGCTATACGTTCTAGGTTGTGCGATTTCCCTGTTCGACTTTTTTGAGAAGGGAAATCAGCATGCGTTTAATTTCGCCCGCTGAGATGTCCATTTTTTTGTACTGAAACTGATCAACGTAGTTCAAATCTTTTGCTAAGATAAGAAAATACTCAACCTCACTGACAGAGCCGATCGCAATTCCAAGAAAATACGTGAACTCTCTATTTGATCTTCTGCCGCTTCCTTCAGCAATATTTGCAGCAACCGATGATGCAGCTCTTCGAATTTGGCTGGTCAATCCGAATAATTCATCTTTTGGAAATCTCTTTGATACTGAATAAACCTCTAATGTCAGCCGATGCGCCCTGTCCCACACCTTGAGCCTCTTGAAATCCTGCATATCCCCCCCGTTGTTTAAAGCCTATAACATAGAACTCATAGCTTAAAACCACCGACAAACAACAAAAAACCCCAACGTAAAAGCGTCGGGGTTCACGGAAATAGTATCGTTCTTCCGACGCTTTAGCTATTCATCTTGAGTGGCTGCAAGCTGTCGATTCAAATCGCCACGGGTAAAATATACAAAAAGACCATCTCAATCGCAACTGTCGAAGGGATACCCGGATTCGGCATTCATAAACCGGCATCTGCCGTTAGTTCGCCATTTTCCTCTTTGTCTCTTCAAACTCCTTCATGACCCTTTCCACAATAGCGGCAGCCGGAAGAATGTCTTTTACGAGACCTGAACTTTGCCCCATCTCGAATTCCCCTTCTTCCCAATTTCCCTCAAAGATCCCCTTCCGCTCGCGTCCTTTCCCGAGCAGTTCTCTCAGTTCCTCCTTCGACTTTCCGGACGCCTCTTCCTCTTGCGCGCGAAGGCCGAATGGATTTTTTATCAGCCGAACCGGGGCAACCTTTTTGAGCGTCAGGATCGTGCTGCCGTCATCGGCGTCGACAACAGCCTGCTTGTAGCGATCATGCGCGGACGATTCAACCGAGGCCGCAAATCGCGTCCCCATCTGAACTCCTTCTGCCCCGAGCGCCATCGCTGCGAACATCTGCCTTCCGTCGGCGATCCCTCCGGCTGCAATCACCGGAATGGAGAGTGCGTCCGCCGCCTGGGGCACGAGCGCCAGCGTAGTGATCTCATCAACGCCGTTGTGACCTCCCGCTTCGAATCCTTCAGCGACGACCGCATCGACTCCGGCTTCCTGGGCTTTCAACGCATGCTTCACCGACGCAACGACGTGGACAACGATGCATCCGGACTCTTTCAGCTTTTGAATATGCTTCAGGGGGTGGCCGGCAGAAGTAAAAACGATGGTCACATGTTCTTCAATGGTAACCCTGACCAATTCACCCGCATCGCCCCGAAGGAGAGGAATATTGACGCCGAACGGTCTGCTTGCCCCCCTTTTCGCCTTGACGATATGTTCACGCAGAAGGTCCGGCGGCATCGACCCCGCCCCGATCAATCCGAGGGCGCCGGCATTTGACACTGCCGCTGCAAGCTTCCAGCCGGACACCCAGACCATACCGGCCTGTACGATGGGCACATCGATGTGGAATAATTCCGTGATTCGCGTTCTCATAACGCGCGGGGAAGGTTCAGTTATTGCGGAAGGATTGATTTCCCAAGCCTTGAAGGACGGACACCGGGTTTGCGTCGAACGAAAAGGAATAGAACGTCGTCCCCTCGTCTTTGGGAATCAACTTGATCGTCCGTTCGCCGAATTCGCTGTTCTTGATGATGTGGAACAATTTGGGCTCGTCGACAATGACGACCGAATTCCCTTCGTGGTCGACGGTAATGTCATTCCCGCATTGCTGTACCGACAACGCTTTATCATCCTGAAGGACGATGACGACCGCCCCTCTTTTTTCTGCGGACATCACGACGTTGACGTTGTTTCCCGAATACCTGAGGGCGATATATCCCTCTTTTTCACTCTTTTCGAATTCTATGGCTTCGCTTTTTGCGAACCAATTCCCCTGGGCATAAAATTTCCCTTCGATGTATTCGTGCGCGTCGCTGTACTCCGCAGGAAGTTCCGGACTGTACCCTTCCACGTTGCCGAGAGATCCGTGCAGGTATCCCGTGCGAATTGCCGGCGTCGCGCGCTCAAAGAGCGAATGAACGCTTTCGTCGACGCGCGAAAATTCTATCAGCATCGGAAGCTCACCATGAAATCCCGACTCGCGAAGTAGGGATTGAATCGCCCGCTCGGCCCGCTCGTATCCTCCTTCACCGGCATGGGTCAGATAAAGACTGCCGTCACGCTCGAGAAGGACGAGCGTCGGCAGTTCCTGCACCCTGTACGCATCCCGCATCATCGATGTATTGTCCGTCGCGACGGGAAAACGGTAACCATAGCGGGCAATTGCGCTTTCAACCAATTTCGGGTCGCGCGCGAATGAGAACTCCGGCGAGTGAATTCCGATCACGACCAGTCCCATCTCCCGGTAGCGCCGATTCCACTCCTCGACATACTTCATCGTATTCAGCGATGCTTCCGACGTGTAATCCCAGAAGCAGAGAAGAATAACTTCCCCTTCCATCCCGCGAATGGTGAGCGGGTCAGAGTTGAACCAAAAATCTCCGCAGATTTCGGGAGCCTGGATTTTCTGCATCGGAAGCTGTTTCATGGATTCAATATAGGCAATTCATCAAGGAAGTGCAAAACAAGTAGCTTCAGCCGCGATCCTCGCTCTTCTGTATTCAACGCCGGTCTATAAACAACAGAGGGGGAAAACCGAGGATTTACTTCGCAAGCTGCAGAGTCAGCGAGGCCGAGCGGCTGCCGACGGAAGGGTAAATTGCGAGGTCCTGATTATGCCTGCTCAATTCGAGCTTGCCGATCGCCACGCCAAGGGTCCCGCCGACAAACACGTCGGACAACCAGTGGTCTTGCATCGTCAGCCTGGAAATTGCGCACAACCCGGCACATGAATAGGCGACGACCCCCATCCAGGTTTGCTCCCGCCCGGCAATGATCGTCGCCAGAGTGAAGGCGGTGATAGTGTGTCCCGACGGAAAAGAATCGTAAGGCGAAGAACCTTTGCCGTCGTATCTCGTAAAAATGGCGGCGGGACCGTACCATCGATCCCTGTCGGAAAGGACGAACGGACGGCTTCTGCCGAAAAGATGTTTGAACACCTGAACGACGATACCGGAGTGAAGCATCGCTTCAGCAGCGAGGATGCCGGTATCGGTCGTATTCGGGTCGTTAAACGCGATTCCCTCGAGACAAAAACCGGCGGCGATGCCGTACGGAAGATAGAATTGGCCGAACTGAGTCGCGACTGGACTGACCGATCGAACCCATGTATTGTCGATCCATAACCTCCGTGTATCCCGCGCGATCGGCTCGTCAATGGTGAACAACACCACGGTCGTCGCTGCAACTCCTCCCCAAAGATAGGCATCATCGCGGCCCATTTGCAACGGAGATGTCCAAATTGCCCCCTCATCCGCCAAAAAACCTCCGACGAATCCCTGTTTTTGCGGTTGAGCTTCGCTCGCGTCTGCGACGACAATTGAGTCGGCTCCGTTCATCGCACGCGCGGCCGACACAAAGAGGAGAAGGAATGCGCTATAACGGATGATCACCTTCATTACTATAGAATCGTCCTTTAGAATTTTATGAATATAGTCAATTCGTGCGCCAGTGTAAAGCTCAGCTCGGGAGGAGGGATCTGCACAACTATCTGGTCCGAACGCGCGCACAACGGGCAATGCGCGGCGGTTGACGGATCACTGACTATTGCTTTCAATCACCACAACAAATTCCCCCTTTTTGTCAAGCTTTGTGAACTTGTCGAGCAGCACCGGTCCTGTGCCGTGGAAGATCTCTTCGTCCGGGAGGGTAAGATCGAAAGCAACGCACAGCCGGCGTGTCGATCCGAAGGTGTCGCTGATGTCCTTAAGAAGCGCGAGAAGCCGGTAGGGAGTGTCCATCAGAACGATCGTCCGGCGCTCGCGCTTGAGCTGCTGGAGTTCGGCGATGCGGCGCGGACGCTTGGGCGAAAGCCACCCATAGAAAACAAACTGGTCGATGGAGAATCCGGAGACGGTCAGCGCAGGCATGAGCGAGGATGCGCCGGGGATCGGAACAACTTTGACTCCGGCCTCGATCGCCTTGCGGACGAGAAGCTGTCCGGGGTCGGAGAAGACCGGCGTTCCACAGTCTGACACGACGGCGATGCTTTTTCCTTTGGCGAGATGATCGAGAATGATGAAGGTTGCCGCCGCTTCATTGTGCTCGTTCAGGCTTTCGACCGGCTTCTCAATGCCGAAGTGGCGCAGAAGTCTCCCTCCTTCTTTCCGCTCTTCGTACACCACGATGTCGACCTGCTTGAGGACTTCGATGGCACGAAACGTCATGTCGGCAAAATTGCCGATCGGCGTGGCGACAAGATACAGCGTCCCTGTCATTGCTGCTGTCCGGATGAAATTTCATTCTCCAAAATCGGCGAGAGCTGCGGAACGCTCTTTTTTCTTTGCTCCCATTCCCTCACGAGCATAATAATTATTGCCGTCGTCGGTACGGCGATCAAGAGACCGATGAAACCGAGAAAGTAGGAAAACACGAGCAGGGAAAGAATAAGAAGGACAGGATGCATGCCCACTTTCGAACCGATGATCTTCGGCGAAAGCACTGCCGCTTCGAAAACGTGGAGGGCGGCGATCGTCGACGCGGCCAGGATCATATGTCCGGCGACGAGCGAAGGACTGAATGATGCCACGATCACGGAGAGAACGAGCATGACGATGAGGCCGAAGTAGGGGATGAGGTCGAGCACGCCTGCGACGATCCCAAGAACCAGCGGATACGGGATCCCGAAGAGCGTAAAGAAGAGCGTCACGAGAACGGCATTGATGCCGGCGACAGTGATCGCGCCGCGGATGTACCTGCCGAGGAGTTCGTCAACCTGCGCGTAGTATTCACTGGCCCGCTGCCGTCTGGAACGGGGAAGAAGCAATCTCACTCGGTGTCTGATGATCGGAAAATCCTTCAACACATAGAATGAGAGGAACGGTATGATCACCATGTTCACGATGCGGGTCACGACAGTGGAAAGTCCGCTCACCAAACCGAACGTCCCTTCGAGCAGGCCCTTCATGATCAGTTCAAGACGGGGGGCAAAACCCGTGGTCAGCAAATCGCGGAGCTGCCGGGTCGAGATCCCGTATTTTTGCAGCACAACCTCCATCCGGTTCGAGAACATCCAATTGGTGAAGTCGTTCGTGATCTTCGACGCCGCTTCAAGGATTCCGGAGAGCTGAGCGAACGCAATGGGAAGAACGAGGAGAGCGATCACGGTGAGCATTGCGACGCAGAGGAGAATAATTACGAGCGCCGACACCCAACGCGGGACCCCCCAGGCCTCGAATTTCGTCACCAGGGGATGAAGGATATACGCAAACAGCAGCGCCACAAAAAACGGGGCGAGCAGGCCGACGATAGAGTACAGGAACCACACCGTAAAAAGGAGAGTCGAAAGCCACATCAGATTCCGCGCGATGATGTTCGACCGAAACGGGTACAGAAGAAAGAGAATCGCGCCGAGGACGACGAACGGCGACGTGATCTCCCGGATGGTATAGACGAGATACAAAAGAAGCGCGATGCCGGCCGAAACGACGATCATCTCCCCCCTGCTCATGTCGAACGGTGCACGGGAAGGAATCTCCTTTTGTGGTTCCGTATTTTTTCGCCGTCGGGGCATGAAAAGTTCTTTGCTCGTTACTTGGTGCCGGTATGGCCGAACCCGCCCGCGCCGCGGACCGTTTCGTTCAATGAACCGACCTCATTCCACACAATCTTCGTGTAGCTGCTGATCACCATCTGAGCGATGCGGTCCCCCCTTTTAACGGTGAACGCGTTCTTGCCGAAATTCGTCAGGATAATCTTCACCTCTCCCCGATAATCCGAATCGATCGTTCCGGGGGAGTTGAGAATTCCGACCTGATGCTTGACGGCCAGGCCGCTTCTGGGACGGACCTGCGCTTCGTACCCGGAGGGGAGCTCGATCGAAAATCCGGCGGGGATAAGCGCCGTCTCACCGGGCTGAATTTGAACATCCTCTTCCACTGCCGCACAAACATCCATTCCCGCGGAGCCCTCGGTCGCATACCGGGGAAGCGGGATGTCCTGGGCCGACGCGGACGTCCGGGAAATTCGAATAGTCAGCTGAGTCAAAAGGTCATGAAAAAAATGTTGAGAAATGTACGGAGAGTGGCAGGGAAATGCAAACAGTGCGCGTCAATAGATCACTTTATTCAGAGGATACTCGATGATCCCTTCTGCGCCGGCACGTTTCAGCTGGGGAATAATTTTTCTGACGACATCCTCGTCAATGATGGTCTCAAGGGCGATCCATTCGCTGTCCGCAAGCTGGGAGATGGTTGGCTTGCGAAGCGCGGGGATCAGCTGGAGCACGGTGTCGACGTTGCTTTTCCGAAGATTCATCTTCAGGCCGACCTTGCTCCCCGCGTTGATCGCCCCCTGGAGCAGCATCGCGAGGTTCTCGATCTTTTCCTTTTTCCATGGGTCGGTCCAGCTTTTCCTGTTCGCGATCAGCTTCGTATTCGATTCGAGGACCACGTCGACGATCCGAAGCTTGTTCGCCCGGAGCGAACTTCCGGTTTCCGTCACCTCGACGATGGCATCGACCAGGTCGGGGGTCTTCACCTCCGTCGCTCCCCACGAAAATTCGACATGGGCATTGACCTTATTCTTTGCGAGGTAATTTTTCGTGATGCTGATTACCTCCGTGGCGATGCGCTTTCCCTCAAGGTCCTTGACCGTTCTTACGGGAGAACTTTCGTGCACGGCAAGCACCCATTTCACCTTGCGCATGCTTTGTTTGGAATAGACAAGGTCCGAGACGCTTACCACATCGGCCCCGCTCTCGACGATCCAATCGTATCCGGTCAGGGCCGCATCGAAAACGCCGTCCTCGACGTAACGCGGAAGCTCCTGGGCCCGGATCAGCATTGCCTCGAGTTCTTCGTCGTCGACGGAAGGAAAATACGAACGGCTGCTGACGGAGAAGTGGAAACCGGCCTTCGAGAGGAGGCTGAACGTCGTTTCCTGCAGGCTTCCTTTCGGAACACCGAGTTTGAGTTTCATAGGCTTACAGTCCTGCCAAGCGCTGTGCGTGAAGGTTGAGTGAAGGATAGAACAGATCGTATAAGATCCACATGACCGTACCGACGGAGATCGGGATCGACAGGTTGTCGTCAATGCCGATCGACGACGCTTCAACGACCGTGCCGATCGCGGCGGCGGCGATCGCGATACCATACTCTCCCGCACCCGCCGAAATTTTGGGCGTCGCAGCGATCACGAAAAGGGCCGAGATGAAGAATGCCGCACTCCCTTCAACGCTCTTGTGCAAAAATTTCCTCCTCCCGAACCTCCTGCCGACGAGCGCTGCCGCCGAGTCCGAAATGATGAGCACCGCGAAGGCCGTGATCGTAATGAGTTTGGGGAAGACGAGGACACAGAGCGTCGCCGAGATGAGGACATGCGTCGCGCCGTTCAACCGCTTGCTCTTTCCGCCGTGTTCATGCGAACGGAGGAGCCAGCCGAAGACTCTGTAAAATATTTTCGCCGTCGACGGATTGAAATGACGGAGAAGGTCGACAAGCAGAAACGCCGCCGTGATCGGCACGAGGAGCATCAGCGCCTGTTCCCGGGAGATAAAATAGTAAATGATCGGAATGCTCAGGGAACATAAATGAATGCTTTTCCTGATGACCTCGGCCCGGTAATCGATGTTCCGCTGCTCGACCATCGCTATTTTTTCGGCCGCGGTTTGGTCCTGGCGTTCTTGCCGTTCGCAGGAGCGCCGGAAGGAGCGGCCGCAACTCCCGAGATCGTGACTCCCGGGATCGCCGAACCCGAGCCGTTGCCGTTCTTCCGTTCGAGCGGCGGGAGCGGCTCGCCGCGAAGGATCTTATCGATCTCGTCGCCGTCCAGGATCTCGCGCTCAAGCAGCGCGTTCGACAGGCTGTGCAGCTTGTCGATGTTGTCCATCAGAATTTTTTCAGCGCGCTTCATGCAAGAAAGGATGATCTTCTTCACTTCGTCGTCGATGACATTGGCGGTGTCCTCGCTGAAGTCGCGGTGCTTCGTCACTTCCCTGCCGAGGAAAATTTCCTCTTCTTTGGCACCGTAGGTCAGCGGACCGAGCTTGTCGCTCATTCCCCATTCGCACACCATTTTGCGGGCGAGCTGCGAAGCTCGTTCGATGTCGTTCCCCGCGCCGGTCGTGAGTTCGTTGAAGATCAGCTTTTCGGCGGCGCGTCCTCCGAACGCATACGTGATCATCGCCTCAAGATACTGTTTCGAATACGTATGCTTCTCATCCATCGGAAGATAGGTCGTGACGCCGAGCGCACGTCCGCGCGGAATGATGGTGACCTTGTGCACGGGGTCGGCCTCCGGCAGCATCTTCGCCACAAGCACGTGTCCCGATTCGTGATACGAGGTCACGCGTTTTTCCCGGTCGGAAATGATGAGGCTCTTCCTCTCCATTCCCATCATCACTTTGTCTTTCGACTCTTCGAAGTGATGCATCGCGACTTCCTTTTGGTTCTGGCGGGCGGCAAGGAGCGCAGCTTCGTTCACCAGGTTCGCAAGGTCCGCACCGGAAAGCCCCGGCGTGCCCTTTGCTAGCACTTCGAGTTTCACATCTTCGGCAAGAGGAATGTTGCGCGTGTGAACTTTCAGAATTCCTTCGCGACCGCGGACGTCGGGGCGGTCGACGACCACCTGCCGGTCGAACCGGCCGGGGCGCAGAAGCGCCGGGTCGAGGACGTCGGGCCTGTTCGTCGCCGCGATCAGGATGACGCCGATATTCTGCTCGAAGCCGTCCATCTCGACGAGCAATTGGTTCAGCGTCTGCTCCCGTTCATCGTGTCCGCCGCCCAATCCGGCCCCGCGATGACGGCCGACCGCGTCGATCTCGTCGATGAAAATAATGCACGGGGCGCTCTTCTTCCCCTGGTCGAACAAATCGCGCACGCGGCTTGCGCCGACGCCGACGAACATCTCCACAAAATCCGCCCCGCTGATGGAGAAGAACGGAACGCCTGCTTCTCCGGCAACCGCTCTCGCGAGAAGAGTCTTACCGGTTCCCGGAGGGCCGAGGAGAAGCACGCCGCGGGGGATTTTTCCCCCCAATTTCTGGAATTTTCCCGGTTCTTTGAGGAATTCGATGATCTCCTGCAATTCGATTTTTGCCTCATCGGCGCCGGCGACGTCCGCGAATGTCACGCGGATGGAGCCTTCGCTCAGCATTTTCGCCCTGCTCTTGCCGAAAGAAAAAATCCCCTTGGTGCCTCCCCCCTGCATCCGGCGGAAAATGATGAGCCAGATCCCCAGGAGCAGAATCCACGGGAGCGCGCTGATCAACGCGTTGATCCAAACATTGTCTTCTTTTGTGATGTTAAAATTGACGTGATGGGATGTCCAATTCGCGATCACCGCGTCGTCGATGTTGGTGTACGGCAGCGTCAGCGTGAACTTCTCCACCCGGACTTTCTTGCCGGTCGGGAGGGTAATATCTTCCGGCTCCGTGAGCGTACCGTGAAAATCGAAATCGTTGAAGTTTGATTTTTTGACGACAGCGCGCCCGATCTTGTTGGCTGCGAGGAATTCCTGGTACTGGGTGTACGTCACATCGTACTCGGTCGCTTCCTGTCCCTTGAAGATCGTCATCACGAGGAACACGGCCATGATGATCGCCGACCACGTCAGAACGACGCGAAGCACTTTGCCCCAGTTAAAATCATCCTCGCCGCGCAGCATCGGTTTCGGACTCCGTCCCTTCATCCCTTTGGGAGGGAGGAACGGCCGTCGTTTCTGAGCGCCGTTCTGCTTCTGAGCATCATTCTCTTTTTTATCTTCTTGCTGGTGTTTCTCGTCAGCCATGGCCAACGTTCTCCTCTCTAAAAAAATGACATCATGATTTTTCAAGCCTGTAGACCGCGGGGAGGTTCCTCACCTTCTGCGCGTAGTCAAGCCCGTAGCCGATCACAAAATCGCTCGGTATCTTGAAGCCGATGTATTCGATCGGGTAGGGGATTTTCACCGCATCCTTTTTATACAACAATGTAACAACCGCAAACGATTTTGGGTTCTGCTGGAGAATCAGCTTCTTAATGAAATCGATCGACAAGCCTGAATCAACGATGTCTTCGACGATGACGATGTGCCTCCCCGTCACCTCGCAGTTCAGATCCTTCAGCAGCCTCACTTCCCCCGATGAGATCTTCGCATCGCCGTAGCTCGAGAGCTTGAAAAAATCGACCTCGCAGTCGATCGTGATCTCGCGAATGAGGTCGGCAAAGAAGATGAACGAGCCGTTGAGCACGCCGATGAAGATCGGCGTCTTTCCCTTGTAGTCTGCGTTGAGTTTTTTCCCGAGCTGCTTCACCCTCTCATGAATTCTCTTTTCGCTGAGATACAGTTCGAACGGTTCGTTGTTGACCGAGATCTTTTTCTTCATGCCGTGCGGATCGAGAGTTTGTATGCTTCGGTTGACGTTGATGTAATTTTGAACCGGTCGTCGATCCTGCAGCCGGCGACCCAGACGATGTTCCCTTCCGATTCCACGACGGGGATTCTCCTTTTTTCCGTCCGCGGAATTTTCAAATCAACAAAAAGATCGCTCACTTTCTTCTTTTGCTTCATGCCAAGAGGGACAAAAGAATCCCCCTCCTTCCACGAACGAACGCAAAGAGGAAATCTCACCTTGCCGGCGTCCACGTATTCTGTAGACGAATTTCTCCCTAATTTATTGGGGAGATTCCTGCTTTTTTTTACGGACAGCGAAAAGAATCCGTTCTCAACGGTCCCCTCATCGTTCAATACGAACGAAAAGCCTCCAGCAAGATTCATTTGTGAGAGGCGGATCCGACCGGATTCATTTTCCGCCTTCCACCCGTTGCCGCAATCAACACGGGTCCCTGGTTCATTGTCAAGAAGCGAGACCACGGCCCCAATTCGGTCGGCGGAGGGCTCGATCCCTGTCTTGAGAAAAACATCGTGCACGATCATCTGGCGGAGAAAAGGATGCTGCTTCAGCATCTCAACCTTGAGAAAGAACATCTCCCCGTCCTTCTCCGATACTGCTCCCTTCCAGGCATTCCGCACCTGGTCGTGAAGATAGCCGGCATTCATCCTGAAAACCGCCGCTGAACTCATGAGTGAGGCGGTCAACGAAGGGTTGATCCTCTCCTCGATCTTTGGAATCACCTTCCTGCGCAGGAAATTCCGGCTGTACTTGTCGGTGAGGTTTGAAGAATCCTCGCGGAATTTCAGCTTTCTTCCACGCGCGTATTCAGCAATTTCTTTGCGTGACGCGAAGAGCAGAGGGCGAACGATCGAGCCCTGGCTCCGGCTGGCCGGAATGCCTGCGAGGCCGTCGATCCCAGTTCCTCTCAGAAAATTCAACAGCATCGTCTCGGCATTGTCGTCGGCGTTATGCGCGGTAACGACGGCATCTGCATCGAGTTCGGCTTTCTTGGTAAGGAAGAACGCATAGCGAAGATCTCTTGCCGCCTCCTGGATCGAGATCTTCTTTCTCGCGGCTTCCTTCTTCGTTTCTACCCTGCCGATAAATGCCTGAACGCGGTATCCCTTCGCCAGCGATCCAACAAATTTTTCATCGGCGTCGGCTTCGCGACCGCGCAATTGATGGTTCACATGGAGGACGGCAAGGTCAAGCCCCCATTCGTGCGACAGTTCCCACATCAGATCCAACAAAACCGCCGAGTCGATTCCACCGCTCACTGCGGCCAAAACCGTGCTTCCGGGCGCGATGAGCTTCTTGGCCTGAATGTAGCGTTTGAATCTCTCAAACAGTCCGTGCGGCCGGTCTTTCTTCGCCATAGCGCTATCGACGTTTCAATAAGAACCTTTCAATCCGCTATAAGTCGATTGAAAGGGCAGATCGGTGACAAGAACAAATTATCTATAAATATATTAATTTTTTACCGCTTATGCCACTGGAATTTGATCACCTGGCCGACCATGAAAGCCATCGGGCTTTAAGAATTAAGAGAATTCGACGTTTCTTCTTTCTCTGTCCGGCATTTCCATGCCCGTTCACTTGCAAATGGCTTGTGAAGTTCACTACCTTTATCATACGAAAGAATCCTTATGTCAGAAGAACATTCCCATACGCCGGCGCCGGGCAAGCATCTCCTGGTCGCGATCGCCCTCAATGCGCTGATTTTTGTCGTTGAACTTGCCGGCGGCATTCTCACCAACAGCCTTGCGCTGATCTCCGACTCTCTCCACAACCTCAGCGACTTCCTCGCACTGATTTTGAGTTACATTGCCACACGGGTGGTACGGTGGAAGTCCAACCCTGAAAAATCGTACGGGTATGTCCGCGTAGAGATCTTCGTCGCATTCATCAACGCAACAACGCTCGTTGTGATCGGCATGTATGTCTGTTACGAGGGAATTCTCCGTTTCGCCCACCCCGAGCCGGTTCTTGGCGAATGGATGCTGGCTATTGCTGTCATCGGCTTCGTTGTGAATGCCGCCGCGACCCTTCTCCTCAAGACCCATGCCCATCACGACCTCAATTTGAAGAGCGCATACCTGCACCTCCTCACCGATGCGATCGAATCGCTGGCGGTCGTTGTCGTTGCCGGCATCATCGCATGGAAGGATTGGCGCATCCTTGACCCTCTTGTCTCGATCGGCATCGGACTGTTTATCATCAAGAGCGCGTGGGGGATCGTCGCCGAGACCGTCCACATTCTTACCGAGGGGACTCCGAGAGGGATCAACCTCGACGAAGTCGCGGCGTTCATCCAGTCATTTCCGGGAGTGGAGAATGTTCATCATCTGCATATCTGGGGGTTGTCGACCAGGATGCGGGCATTGAGCGCACACATCGTCGTTCAGGACCAATTGATCAGTACGGGGAATAAGATCAGCTCGCAGCTGGAACACGAGTTGGAGCATCGGTTCGGCATCAACCATCCGACATTTCAGCTTGAATCGTGCGTCTGCGGCGACCAGGGAGTTGTCGTGGAGTTTCATCCGACCCATAAAGCATAATCTCCGCTTCGGGCGGCACAAGAATAACATTTGTCGGGCTTGGAGTTTCGACGAACATCCATTGGTTTTCGGACGCAGTCGGAGGAGCGTTGATCGGCTATGCTCTGGGGAGGTCTGTCGGTGCAGGATTCAAGCATTCTTTGGATCACGCAGGCGAATCGGATCCATTGAGCGTTAATTTCACACCGACGGGCGTTGAGGTTTCATACAACTTTTAGCTTTCACAGTTCGGGGAAAGATTCAGATCCATTTCTTCTCCTTCGCATCAATTTGCGATAATGCCTTCGATGCGCTTTGATTCATGCATCATAGACCTGCCTTCATTTGCCGGCTCTTGATAATAGACGAAAAGCAGTATTGAAATATTTTCATTCAATACTGCTTTTCCGGAAAGAGCTTTTCCCGATCTTACGCGATCAATGACTGATGACGATGAGGTATGCTCCGATCACCGGTCCGCGCGGACGCCGGCCGTACTGGTCGGGCTGCGCATTGGCTGGCGGCGGACCGTACATCGGCTGGAACAAATATGCGACGTGCTTCACCGTGTCGACAGAAATCGTTTTTGCGCCGGTCATCGTAGGAACGGTCGCGACGACAGTGTATTTATCCGGTGAATCTTCATGGACAACGGTGACGCAGCTGTCGCGTCCCGCCGGGATATACATCAGCTTTTCCGCCGGATCCCAACCCAGCGCATCGACCCCTTCCCCGTTCGGAATTGTCGCCACAATTTTGCCGGTCGCCGGATCCACGACGGCGGATGTCTTGCCGCATCCGGCAAAGATCCGGTTCGACGTCCGGTCGTACGCGATTCCGGTCGGGCCGTCGCATGGGCTGATCGACCACGACCCGTGCGCGGTCATCGTTTTCGCATCGACGGTTTGAATGGTGTTCTTCCGTTCGTTGTTGATATACAACGTTCCTTTTCCGTCGCTTGCGGCTCCTTCGGGGGAATTGTCTTCAAGCAGCGCCTGGCCCGTGATCACTCCGGCATTCGGGTCGATCGCGGTCGCCGTCCCGGGATTGCTGTGGTTGGTCAATATGACCCGGTCGGAGTAATCATCGTACATAATTCCGTCCTGACCGCCGGCCGGTATTTTGATCTTTTTGATCAGAGCAAGCGTTTTGAGGTCGAACATGGAGACGGTCGAATCCCCGCGGTTCGTGATGAAACCGTGATTGTACCGCTGCACGAGAGCAATGCCGTGCGTGTTCGGAGTTTCCGGAATGTCGCCGATGACGGTTCCTTTATTTCCGTCCAGAACCATCACATGAAAACCCCGTGAAACGAACACCCTGCCAGTCCCGGGTTCGGCGGTCAAATAATCGGTTCCCCCCTCGCCGCCGATGCTGTATTTCTTGACGGTAAAGGTCTGTGCCCGGAGGCCGGCTCCGAATGCCATCACGATGAGCAGCAAAGAAACGAACACCAAAAATTTCTTCATACCATCCTCCTTAGTCTTTCTCCTCCGCAAAAAAATGTCATTCTTACCGTGACAATGTTATTCGTCGGACGTAAGTTAAATCTACGTCTTCAATAATTCATTCGCAAACAAAAAGCACGCACAGAAGATGCTCCGGGCTTGGTGCGAATGATCAGAGGGGAGTGGTCATTCCGAAAACTCTAACATCTTCGTTTGAACAAAACTCTCCGCATCGAGTCGGTATCCGACTTCATCCACGTCGCTCCGTTACCGATGGAGTCCGCCGGCCGTTCCGAAAAACAATGTCGAGCTTACTTTTGCAGACCCATGCCCCGTTACGCTCGGGCTTGTTCCTGAACTAGCCTTTGTCCGA
Source organism: Bacteroidota bacterium (assembly GCA_035506275.1). NCBI lineage: Bacteria > Pseudomonadati > Bacteroidota > Bacteroidota bacterium. The sequence goes on along the minus strand of DATJPT010000019.1, from coordinate 64,892 downwards.
ACCATTCATCCTCCAATATGCCTAAAGCGTTATTGAGGATGCCTGCCATTTCGCAGATTTTTGGGCTGGGGATAGTTGCCCGACCAGACATTGAATTGATAATTGGCCGGGTTCGCTGGCTCCGCTGCGTCGATCAGATCGTTATTGATGAACGAACGCTGGTCTTTGACATCTTCGGCGGAAAGAAATTTGTGTGCTCCCTTCGCCGCTTTGCTGCTGGAGATTGACAAGGTTGTGCCATGCTTTGCCACGATACATGATCCCGATGCCTGCCCCTGCCTTCCGGTAAACCCGTCGATGGAGAGATCATTGAAATGCTCGATGTAAATGCCGTCAGAGAAATAATCGGGGAGCGAGTCCGCCCAAGCCAGCTCGAAATCGTGAATATGAATGCCGTCAACATACTGGCAGTACAAGCCCGGGATATCATGCTTGAAAATGTTTGAATCCAAACCGGCTCCCATGCCGCGAAGGTCAAAATTTCCGCCGACGGCATCGCCGTGGCGCCCCCCTTGTATCCTTAATTGAATCCGGTCGAACGTTATATTTTTGACGACATTATTCGGCGTCCCAAAAATCATGATGCCGTTTTCCGCATCGGCCGAAATATTCGAGAACGTGACATTCTTGATGAGCGCATCCCCGGCGGCATTTTGGTTAAGATTGACGGCGATATAAATCGGTTCCGCCTTTCCCCACCAATCGCCGGTGAACTGCTGCGTTTGGATCTGAATATCCGAAAAAAAGACGTTTTCAGCCCAGCCGAAAATTCCTATCCCGCGATTGGTTTCTCGGAAAATCAGGTTCTGGAAGGTGCAGTATCTTCCCCCGGTGAATCGTATCGCCGCTGAACGGGATGAGAGGATGCAATTTGTGACCACAAGATTTTCACAATCATTGGCGGCAATCCCATCGTCCGCCGTCCAAATGTTGCAGTCCGAAATGCGCGCATTTTTAGCCGTGATGTTAATTCCGTCATTGTTCGGAATCAGAGGATTGTTCAAGATGTTGATCCCCGTGACTTCCACGTCCTCGCAGTGTGAAATATTGACCGTCCAGTTGGGGGAGTCTTTGATCGTGATCTCCTTCACCAGGACATTTTCGCATTCGGCCAGGATAATAAGCGCGCCGGGGCGGTCGCTCCATGCCATCGACGGCTTGACCGGTCCGTCGGAAATTCCAAATTTCGGACTCAAAAAATCCTCTCCTTGCCGCGTACTTTTCTTTTCAAAGTCGTCGCCGTAGTGAGGAGTCGTCGTGTCCATGAATGAAATTCCGTTGCCATGGATCGTACCGCGTCCTGTGATCGCTATGTTTCTTGCTCTGTTTGCCACAATGAGTCCCGCCCGCAGTCCTTCGCCTGATTCTCCGCTCCTGTATCCTTTCAGATTAAAATCAGACTTGAGCTTATAGTCGGAGAGAGTTCGGCTTCCTTCGATGACCGCCCCTGCCTCCAGTTGAAGCGTAACGTTGCTGCATAATTCGAATGTGCCCGTCAGATATGTTCCGGACGGAAAATAAACGGTCCCTCCTCCGGAATCCGATGCAGTTTTGATGGCATTGTTAATTGCACGAGTATCGAGTGTTTTCCCATCCCCTGTTGCTCCAAATTCTTTTACATTGAACGCCCCGGCGGACCCTTTCGCAAAACACTTCGTTAGAGGGGAAGTTCCAGCTGCCACCGAAAGAATGACAGCAAGGATGAAAAGAACATGCCGTGTAAATTTCATAATAGGCTCACTTTGTGATGGTGTTACCGTCCCACATCCGAGAATTTTTGGACATGGGAAATTCTCAAGCTGTACCGCTCCGCACCTTGTTCTAAAAGATTCTAGCAGCTCTCCCAACAATTCCTCATAACGTCATTCTTAAGGATCCCAGCCTGAACATTGTCATTCTGAATGGAGTCCCGCCATACCGGGACGGAGTGGGTCCTGAAAGCACCCCTTCGGGAGAATCCATGTCAATGCCGCTTTGAACTTCCTCGCTGGCACAGTGCCATGGATCCTTCGACTCGTCCTGAAAAGCGGACTCGCTCAGGATGACATTTGCATGCACATTGTGCATGGGGACTATTTTTAAGATAGCTTCTAGAAATTGTTACTTCAAAGATTCTCTCTCTGGCGAGAAAGCACGCTCAGGTTCGATTGCCAATGTAATGGAAGCTTTTATCATCGTCAAGCGTGAGCGGCCCCGAAGGACGTCCGCACATCGGCTTGCGCAGGTCAGACATTCTTCTCTGACCTGCGAATGCCGAATTTGAGCAGCTAAATCCGGTGTACATCAGATCCAATGCTATTTCAACAGAACCATCTTTTTAAATTGCATTTGCCCGCCAAACTCCAGCCGGGAAAAATACATCCCGCTTGCAAAGCGCGATGCGTCGAACGTGATTTGATGACGAATTCCCGCAGGTGCGAACCCGTCAAAAAGCGTTGCGACCTCCTGTCCAAGTGCATTGAAGATCTTTAACGACGCATGGCCGCCGTTCGGAACCGTAAACTCAATGACCGTTGATGGATTGAATGGGTTCGGATAATTTTGGGACAATTGCAGCGTTTGGGGGATCATCTGAGGCTTCGCGACGGCGGTTATAACAGGGCTCGTCGATTCCTGCATCAGGCTGTAAAGATAAAGATGCCCGAGATTGACATACCAGATGTTGTTCCGGTTGCTGATATAGCTAAGATGCGAGCGAAGGTATGACAGGTCCCGGTCGCTGTAGAGCACCTGCGGATGCCACATGCAGTGATAGATGTCCCCCTTGGCAACGACAGAATCGAACAGCCCGTTGAGCGACGGCAGGCTGGTATCTCCTCCTCCCCAAGAAGGGGCGCCGAGTTCTACCGTTGGAAAGAACGGCTTAAAGTGACTACGATTTGGATCCCACGCGCTCAGGGCAGAATCTCCGTACACATATTCGCGCGGATTCGTCGTATCCAAATTGGCATACAGTCTCTCTGCAAGATATCCGGCGACCCCGCTCAACGAATCGACCGTTGAGTCATAATCACCGTACGGAGCAATCCATGTGTAAACGTACGGGGTCGTCTTCAGAGCAAAAAGCGGAGGCAATTGAAGAGCATTTTTAATGTCCTGGGAGGAGCCGACGACCTCACCCACAGGGTCGGAATACGGCGTCGCTGGATGAGTCCTGCTGTGAGACGCAGCTTCGACAAATCCGGAATCCAATTGCTGCTGCAGAATCCCCCACGTGTTGCGCGTGGTATAATCGCCCGAAGTAATGACGCCGACAGTGACGTAGAGATTGTACGAGCGGAAAATGTCTATGAGTGTAGGAAATCGCCCATCCTCTACAACCCAATCGGACCAATCGTCTGCGCTCACGGTGACCACCGCGTTTCTGTTGTCGTAGTACTTGCTGATCCCATCAAAATGGAAAACCACCGGGTTCGAGAGCGAATCGGCGATTTGAATAAGCAAGGAATCGCTCAGCTCCGAAAAAGCGGCCGAGACGTAAGCAATAGTATTGCCGTAATCGAAGCGGACCGCTTCGACGGCATTAAATGTATCCCGCGAGGTTTTTTCTGCGAGAGTTGTCCAGTCATCGCCGCCCGAATATTTTCGCCTCGCCTGCAACTTTTCAGCGCCGGCCGGAATTGTCATCTGAAATGTGATCGGATACTTGCAGCCATAATTCAGATGGAAAGAGTGGTCCAATGTCGCTATGAACACGCTGCTCGAAACTGCGGTGAAGGTAAGGGGCGAAGCATTGCCGGCGACCGAGACGAAGCTGGCGAAGAATAAAATGACAACAAGGAAAGGAATTTTACCATGCATGATAGTTTTGGACCTTTCGAAAGAAATTCAAATGTGTGGAACAGCACGGTCGCTTCACCGTGTCGTGTGTCAAGCGAGGTATCCGCTGGTTGGCCAGGGCGTTCGTTCCTGAGAATCCACGATCATACTGCCCTGAAACCCGCCGGTCTTTTAGAAGGCAGATTCTGCCGTAACGGAAATGCATTGTCGTGGATCCTACTTCAGCCCTTCGGTGGGAACTCAGGGTAATGGGACATAATTGCCGGAAGGGGGATGCACAAGCGGCATCTGCTTACGCTTGATTCGTTAAGTAGTTTGGCAGGCCGAGCTGCTCGATCTGCCCTCTCTGTTTTCGGCCCCAGTCATAGTGCGCTTCTTCCATCTTGAGGATGGTTGTGAGAAGATCGGCCGTCGATCCATCGCCTGCCTCACCGGCGGCATTGATCGCTGCATTGTACGCGCGAATCGCTCCCAGTTCCGCCTCTTCATCGTTGCCGATGATCTCCGGGACATTCTTACCGACGCGGATCTGATGAAGCTTCGACAGCGTGGGCATCCCCTCCAGGAACAAGAGACGACCGATGAGCCATTCGGCGTGCTGCATTTCTTCTTTCGCCTGGTGCTCGATCTCTTTGTGAAGTTTTTCGAACCCCCAGTTGTCACACATTTCCGAATGAAGCATATACTGGCTGATAGCGGTCAACTCGTCTGCCAGCAAATCGTTGAGAATGCCGATTAATTTTTCGTTCCCTTTCATTGCCGTATTCCTTCCTTTTAAGAACATCAATGAACAAACAAAAAAACCTTCCTCATCGCTCAAGCGAATCCGAAGGCTTTCACACGAAAGATCCTCCGCCTTCATTATCGAACCCGGCGGGCGACTATCAAGATGATAACGAAGAATGGAAGGATAATCAATACCTTAACGGAAGAACCCTGCGAGGGAAGCGTGTTGACGGAATGCCTCACGGACTCGACCGTCATCGAGGCAAACACCGAACCGCTATTCGCTAGTTGACATTTTTCCCGATTCAGCCGATATTTGTACGACGTTGGATCAAGGGGGGAAATCTCCGATGCGCCAGTTTCTGCAATGGATAGCGAAGGAACTATAGCCTTGCCTCAGCGCGATTCTGAACTCCAGGAAGACGGAAAGACACTCCGGAATCTCAATCTCATTTTCTTACATATTTCTGTTCCGGCCGCACGCGGCCACATTCTCACAGACGCGCTCTGGTTCATCGCAAAAGGATGTATCGAGGCATCGCGCAAAATTTGATACAGCCTTGGCTTCCCCCCATCATCCCTCGTCATCGGGCGGGCGGAAATTCACTCTCCTGCCGCAAAGGCTGGCCCCCGCATTTTCATCTAAGAAGTCTTTGAGCCCCGCAGACGTTGAGGCAGCACCTGTGCCATTCTGCGTTGGATGGTGAGCCCTTCACTTCGAACGACTCCTTTCGTCCGCCTCAATTACCTCAGTCTGCTTCACGGGCCTTCGAAATCTTCTTAACGATGACACTCTAGAATCTTAAAACGGGAATGAACCTATGGTCTTCCGTCACACTCATCGGATAAGGCACGACTTTGTCAAAAGGGTTCCGTCATTACATCACGAACATGACTCATACCGATGGTGGGTCTTAGCGAATGTTATGATCGGTACGTTCATGGCGGTTCTCGATTCTACGATCGTCAATGTATCGTTGCCTAAAATCATGGCATCGTTTGGAATTACCGTCGACAAAGTAGAGTGGGTCGTCACTGCATACATGCTGGTCATGGCGGTCATGCTGCCCACGTCCGGATGGATCGCCGATCACTTTGGATACAAGAGGACATATTTTTCCGCTCTCGCACTCTTCACCGTTGGATCCTTTTTGTGCGGCCTCGCGTGGAATGAAAATGTTCTTATCGCGTTCAGGGTTATTCAGGGAATCGGCGCAGGATTGATTATGCCGACCGGGATGGCCATTGTGACGCGCGAATTTCCCCCTCAACAGCGGGGCGTGGCGCTGGGATTCTGGGCCATTGCCGCGGCCGCGTCCGTTTCATTAGGCCCTTTGATTGGCGGATACCTGGTCGACAACATTAACTGGAACGCCATCTTCAATATCAACCTGCCGGTCGGGTGTGTCGGTTTATTCGCCACGTTTGTCGTTCAGCGGGAGTATAAGACAGAGCAGACACGATCGTTCGATGTTCTCGGGTTCACGTCAATGTCCACATTCCTTTGCGCCCTTCTTCTGGCTCTGACCGACGGCAATGCGGCGTGGAATACCGGCGGATGGACTTCTCCCTTTATCGTTTCATGTTTTGTCGTTGCAGTTTTTTCGCTCATGGTTTTCTTTGTCACGGAATTGGTCGTTGCACATCCTCTTGTCGACCTGACTTTATTCAAGGATATTAATTTTAGCTTTGCCAACGGCATCCTTTTCATCTTCGGCGTCGGGATGTTCGGAAGTACATTTCTGCTTCCGTTGTACTTGCAGCAATCCTTGGGGTACACCGCATTTCAAGCGGGGGCATTGTTTCTCCCTGTCGGAATTCTTCAGGCAATTACGGCCCCCATTTCCGGGATCCTGTCTGACAGAGTCGATCCGCGCATTCCATCAGCCGTCGGGATCGTTTTGCTGACAATCAGCTTGTTTCTCAACTGTGGGCTGTCTCTTTATTCCGAACATCAGCAAATTATGCTTCCCCTTTACATCCGCGGTTTAGGAATGGGATTCATGTTCACCCCTCTGTCGACGGCGGCCCTTTCGAATATTCCAAAACATAAGATCGGACAAGCCTCGGGCATGTTCAATATCATCCGGCAACTAGGCGGAAGTTTTGGCATCGCATTCATGAGCACGCTCCTGCTCCGGCGGACGATCTATCACATGGCGACATACGGTCAGGTTGTTTGTCCGCAGTCCGATATTTACCGTGTCGTCACGGGCAATTTGACGCGCTTCAGCATGACGGCCCTGCCGACAAGCCATTCACTCGCGAGCATGCGGGCTTCTGCGCTGATCGCTTCTCACATTGAAACCCAGTCGTTTATTCGCGCGGTTGACGACGATTTTTACATTGCAGCGTTGGTCACAATGACGGCGATCATTCCTATTCTGTTCCTGCGGACGAAAAAACGCGGACACTCGGAGAAGATTGTCGCCGCTGAGTGACCATCACATTCGCCCAACTGCAGGCCTCGTGACGACGGTCGGCTCTGCCGGGCGGACGCATGACCGGAAAGAAAAATTCTGGCGATCCCTTCACGGATTTTTATCGAGCGTCATCTCTCTGATGACATCGACTTCTTCCTGCTTGTAGGGCCTCCCATCTCTGCGGAAGACGTCGTGAAACCAGAGTGCGGGTTCGGACCCGTCGCTGTGCGTTGTATCCCCCCAGGCGTACATCGTGTTCGTCTTTCCCGTGACGAGTCCCCAGTTGATGGCGATGATCTTCTCCCTCTTCAGCATGGGGAGGATCGTTTGAAAGGTGCTGTTGAATTTTCGTGCCATGTACTCGCTGCAGATCATCGGGCGGTTGAATTTTTTCAGACTGTCGATCCTCGATCTGTGCTCGGCTGAATCGCCGTAACTGTGGTACGAAATGATGTCGGATTGGCCAAGCTGGACCTTGTTGTAATCGACCAATGCCCAATCGTGGATCCCCGATGTTACCGGCTGCCGGGCGTTGGTCTCCCTTGCCCATTGAAAGACCTTACGGAGGAGTGGTAGAGATGCATCGTCCGGTTTGTTTGGCTCGTTATAGAGATCCCAGATCAGGACGCGGTCATCGGCCCCAAAGGTGCTCATAACATCCTTCACATACTCCTCGAGCACGGGCCACAGACCGGGGTCCTTCGCCAACAGCGGGCCGGGGTCCTGTACCCATCCTGAATTATGTCTTCCCGTGACCGGCCTCGGCTGTCGGCCGGTATGCGGGTCGGGGTTCCAGCAATCATCGAAGAATACGAACATGATCTTGATATGGTGACGTGAAGCGATCTCCAGGAATTTCTCTATCCGTCCCTTGAAGCCCTCACGGTCGCTTTCCCATGCAAGATGGTGTAGAAAGACACGCATCGCCCCCATTCCGATCTTTTCCGCCCAGCCGAGTTCTCTGTTGATCGTCGTGGTATCGTAGGTTTCTTCTTGCCACATTTCAAGCTGGTTGATCGCCGTCGATGGAACAAAATCCGCTCCACACATCCATCCGTTCTTCGCCTGCCATGCCCAAGCGCGCTCCTGAGACCAAACGTTGCCATGCGGATTCTTACCTTGAGCTCGGGACAACGGAGAAGACGCTACCGTCACAAAAAGGAAAAACACTGTCGAAAGCACTCGTGCAAGTGACATAAGAGCTCCTTACGATTCACGAGGAATGCAGTAGCCGGATATCTGTTCTCCGGCAACGCCTTCCCTAGTTGTGTGAGGTAAATATACCACATTAGATCTTCTTTTGCGGAACATGTCTATTTTAAATCCATAACCCGAAGCGTGTTTGAAAATCTCAGAGTGACCAAAAACGAAAAATCTCTTCGGTTTCACACCAAAGCGATTCATTTCAGACGTGTAGCGGGGCCCGCCAGAAAGCGGCGGGTTTCGCCCTCTCCGCTGCGCGGACAGGACTCAAGGGGGACTCGAATCTGCACATGTTTCTCGGCCTTAAGCCATGGTTCAGACCTTGTAATACAGATGCGGTGCCTACTGCAACTGCTCCCTTTATGCATTAGGCCTCTATCGATTGTCCGAAATTCCACGCGTTCGAAGTCGATGGAAGTTTCAGCTAGAGTTACTACAATATTGTAACAGGAGTAACTATGAAACGACCAGCATTGAAGGAGCAGCAGGACGACACTATGAGATTGATTGAATACCATTTCAAAGAAGATGAGTGCGCACCCAGCCAGGCCAAGATCGCCCAGGAGTGCGACATTCGACAAGGGAACGTGGGCACATTCCTTGCGGCATTGGAGAAAAAATACTATGTCATGCTTAAGCACGGCATGGCCAGAGGAATAGATGTGGTTGTGTGGAATAATGAAGGAGAGAAGCGGCAGCTCATCGTGACGCGGGAAAATCGGGGAGTGTGAAGCTTACACGGCCCGTATCCTGATTGTCCTCGTGGAAGGTCCGGACGCAAGTCTGGGACTTTTGCGTTATAACTGCCCTCCCTGAAAAGGAGAATTCAAGAATCAAAGTAATCCTTGTTAATGATAAAGAATACGATTACAATGGTGATGAGCGTATGTGATTCACACCACGCAAATTCTCTACATCCTTGAATACCTTCTAGATGTCCTGGAATAAACTATATTGCCTTACCGTCGCGAAGCGATAATAGTAAGATCAACGACAAACTAAGGACATTATGACAAACGTTCGCGAGCAGTACAAAATATTAATTGTTGATGATGACAAGACCTTTCTCAAACTTCTTTCTTCAGCCCTGAATTCAAAGGACGATAACTTCCTTGTTGAAACTGCACGATCCGGCAAAGAATGTCTTCAAAAGGTAAAACGGTTTAAGCCAAATCTGGTTCTTTTGGACATCGGGATGACCGGCATGAACGGACTCGTGACGCTCCGTTTTATCAAATCGATTGATGCGTCAACTCTTGTTTATATCCTCTCCGGTCTCTCAATTGAATACATCCAGGATGGCGTTGGGATGGTACCGGCTGACGGGTATTTTACGAAAACACAATTTGTCGCTCTCCTGTCAAGTGATCAGTCCTTTGACATAATCCTGAAAGCAGGAAGAATATAGTACAGCTGGATGGGTGATTAGGCGGAAGCCTGCTAAAACTGAAGACCTCGATTCAAATATCGACTTCAGTTTCTATTGATCGGACTACGAGATTGATTTACCAGGATCGTAATATTCTCCCGCCGTCCAATCTTTTCCCACCTCGGATGTGCCAGTCTTGTGCAAGCACCATCATTCGCAGCCGATCGACATCGCGCATGTAGGATCAACTGCAGAGAATCTCCCGGCGCTCGGTGCATTGGTAGTCTTTACGTCAGAGAACATTCAATTTGCGACTCTACTACGACGCACTGCGGAGAACTTCTTTCCCTTAACAATTTTCTTCTGAAAAGGTTAAGGACGAAAACGGTAGAAATTGTTGATGTGCTGTCAGGAGAGCCAACCGGCGGATCAGCTGAGTCTTCACATGTTCATCTTACCATTTGACGGTACCCGCGAGCTTCACTATTTGCCAAGTATCGGATGTAACGTCATTTGTGAATAGAACAAACCCAAGATGTTCATCCGGATACAATTGAATTTTCGTACTAAAGCCTGGACCGCCACCGTCATGCGTGAGGACCCGTCTCCCGGATTGTCCATAGATTTGCCAACCGATTCCCTGCCTGCGGTAATTCAGCGAATCATCATTCTTTGAACTTACTTGCCATCGATACGTCATTGTTGCCATTGACTCCTGCGAAAGAATACGTCGGCCATCGAGTTCTCCGCCATTCAGATATGCAGCGACCAATCTGCCTGCGTCTGTCGCCGACCCAATAAGACCGGTAGGCGGGGTTTGGTCTGTATAAACACGTTTCATCCAGAGATGGCTCCAATGGGTTTCCCGAATATATGATGGAGCCATGACATAGAGTAACGGCGTCATCAGATTAATAGTCGGATGGCTGCCTGCTGCTTCTTCCGATTTTGTTTCTTCCATGTAAAGAAAATCTGTGTGATTCATTCCCAACGGTTGAAGAATATTTTGACGGATGTAATCTTCGTACGCCATGCCGGTTACTTTTTCAATAATGGCACCCAACACCATGTAGCCGATGTTGGAATATTCAGAATGGTCTCCCGGCTCAAACTTCAGTTTAGAATAATCCGGAAGCACTTTCTTTATGAAATCACCTTGATTAACCGGAGGATCTTCGTCGTGGTGAACCCAGCTGACGAACGTAAACGCGGACGGATCCGGTAATCCTGAAGTATGGTTGAGGAGATTCAGGATAGTTACCTGCCTGCTGGTATCGGAAGGATACTTGACTTCGAAGAAAGGAAGATACCGGAGGACCGGATCATTTAAAGAGAGCTTTCCCCTTTCCTGAAGTTGGAGGATGGCAATTGCAGTGGCAATTTTTGTACATGACCACCAATGATACACAGTATTCGGCGTGGCATGGATTACCCGCGGTTCGTCGGCCCAGCCGAACCCTTTGCCGTATATGATACTGTCGTTCTTTACCACTACGAAAGACATACCGGGAGGAGTACCTGATTCTACTAGTTTGTTCATGTACTCCTCAAATTCCGCAATATTTTGTACTTTATCCGGTAGTTTAGGCTTGGAAGCACAGGAACTGAACAGTGCAAAAACTGTAGTAAATACAGTGAATGCTAAGTATTGATTTTTCATAATCATCGTTAATCCTGTCAGACCTGATGATTGATGAAACGTAAAACGGACGCCGGATTCTATTCGTAATGATTTTAAATCAGAAGCTGCTGGTAACTATCTCGTGTAATAGCGCACGATTGTTTTGCGTTCTAACGTACCGCGGCTAAGCGGTCTACGACTCTTCGAGTCAGAGACTCGAAGAGCGGCGACGCGCAATTTCATTAAAACACAAAGCCTCCATCATCTAACGAATCAGGAGGCTTAAACCGGTCCCCCTGAACTCGGTCGTAAAATAATTGGAAGAATGTAACAGTAATCGAATGGAGAGTCAAGAAACAAATGCCCGGATGGCGGGTCTGCGGCGATGGGGTTCCGTTTAGTTCTTCCCTGTCTGTTCGTTTTCTGCCTTCAGTATGGCGAGCAGCACCTGCGCGTTCAATCTGACCTTAAAGTTAGGGTTCACATACTCAAAAATGATGCTACCATCTTTCTGAACGATAAAGACCGCAGGCACGGGAAGAATATGGTGGTTTAAGCCAGAGCCGGACTCCAGTGTTGCCGCGTATTTCGTGGATCTCTCCAATGCTTCCTTATCCACTCTGAACGCAAGCCCGAAAGCTTTCGCTGCATTCATTGTGCTGTCCGAGAGGAGCGTATAATGAAGGTCGTGTTTCACTATGCTTTTCTCAACGTTTTCCGGACGGTCCGCGCTGACTGCTACGATCTGGTAGCCCTCTTTAAGAACATCGCTTTCTATCGTGTGCAGCTGTTCCAATTGAAGATTGCAATACGGACACCATCCTCCGCGATAAAATATGAGAACGGTCGGCTTTTTTTCGAGGAGAGAATATATTTTTACCTCTTTCCCCTGGACGTCAGTCAGAACAACATCGGGGACCTTCATCCCTACGAGAAGAGGATGAATATCATCCGCCCGGTCTGCTACTCTGCCGGATGAGTCATTTTGTCCCTGTGCCACAGCATCAGCCCCCGTGATCGTAAGCGTCGCAAGGCCGACCATTAAAATAATACCGCTAACCATAGCATTTCCTCTATCAATATTTCTACAAAGTACTCCAATCTTCGAAGAATTGCTTGCCAGAGTTTATCGGATCGTCCTTGAACGCGAGAGTGACGATGGAAAGGTTTGTCAGGCCTCCCCTTAGGTCTTGAATATCCACTCAAGGTACCCGTATCCCTCTTTCACGATATCTTCTTTCGGAATGAACCGGAGCGAAGCCGAATTCATGCAGTAGCGCAAATGGGTTGGCGCGGGGCCATCATCAAACAGGTGGCCCAGATGAGAATCGCCCGCTTTGCTTCGAACTTCAATACGCTCCATTCCCAGCGATGAATCAACTTTCTTGACGATAAACCTTGCATCGATTGGCTTTGTGAAACTCGGCCAACCGGTGCCCGATTCGAATTTGTCGCGCGAGCTGAACAATGGCTCGCCCGAAACGATATCCACATAAATACCGTCGCGATGGTTATCCCAATACTCGTTCGCAAACGGTCTCTCCGTTCCATCGTTTTGCGTTACGTCATACTGGAGGTTGGTTAATTTTTTCCTCAATTCGGCGGTTGTTGGTTTCTTGTAATGTTCCATTTTCATGTCTCCCCAGATTCCTTTGATGTATTCGTCTCTTCCCGATGCGTCGTGGTAACTATAGTATCGAACGGGGTTTCTTTGACAGAATTGCTGCTGATCTTCTCCGGCTGAATAGAAGGCAGCATAAGGAACGATCTCCGTAGCGATTGGCCTGTCAAATATTTTGGCTTCCTCAAGATTTATTTTTGAACGATCTGCAATCGCCTTTTGAGTATTGTCATGAAAAAATATGGCGGACCGATATTGACTTCCTCTGTCATAAAAAGACCCGCCGTCATCTGTCGGATCGAATTGTCTCCAGTACACGTCGACCAGCTCCGAATAACTTATGATTGCAGGGTCATAGATCACCTGAACTGCCTCGCGGGCGCCTGTGGTCCCGGTGGAAACGAGTTCATAAGACGGGTCTTTAACATGACCTCCGGAAAAGCCCGAGATTACTTCCTTAACTCCGTCCAGCTTCTCATAGACGTCGTCCATACACCAGTAACATCCTCCGGCAAAAGTGGCCGTATCCAGCCCGCTGTCGGATGCGGGAATCAATCGTGTCGTGTTTCCCTCTGCAATTTCCTTAGCACAGCCGTTGAGCAGAGCAAAACCAAATAAACATACTGCTGATATTAGATTCATCGCTACCCTCTCGTATTTATCGAATGACTGCTTGAAGATGAAAGAGCACCATCAATGAAGCATCCGGTACTCATGACCGGCTGCACGCCCGCAGGAACGGTTGTGCTACTTCGTCGTGTCGGACTTCATCACGCTCTTCATCATCTTCGTTTTCTTTTCCACCTTCATGTTCCCGTTCATGTCCATCATATCTCCCTCTTTCATCATCATTTTCATCCCCCCCTTCGTGACTACCTCACCGCTCGGCGTGACCTTTGATCCGTTGGGCATGGTCATCTCCTTATCCATGACCATCGATTTACCCCCCTTCATCATCATCATTTTCCCGTCTTTCATCATGACACAGTCTTTCATCATGCTTCTCTTTTTGGACATCATATTCCCCATCTTCTTGGTCGTGTCCATTTCCATATTCTTCATGGTCCCCATTTTATCCTGGCCGTAGGCCGAGGCCATGGAGCACAGGATTAAACAAAAGGCCAAAAGCATCGTGTTCTTCATTTCGTTCTCCTTGTTTGCGGTTTTTTCTGCGTGAATTGACGATGGTCAGTGTGGTTGCAAATCTTCGCTTTCTTATCCAAAGGTGAATGCGTACGCCTCAATCCCTGGTGTTTCAAACTGTAACAGCAGCTTATGAGCACCCGGCTTCTCATGCAAATTCACTAAACTGTAGAGCCGCTCTGAATTGAGAGTCACCATTCCATTTTGCACATCACTTCCCGCTTCGGATTCATCAATGCTCTTTCCATCCAGAAGAACCTTGATCCTTTGAGGCGATGTCGTTCTTCCGGGATGAAGAACGAGATAAACATGGTCAGCAATAAAATAGTATTGCAATTCCGCATTTTTTCCTGCAACAGCATTTTCGCTGCGGATGTTCCATTCACCTGAAAGGCTGAAGGAGTTGATCTTGATGTTTTTCGGGAAGATAAATGTTTTCTGACCCGGAGTTAATGTTCTTGTCGGGAAAAAATATTCCATTCTCGCTGCCCCTAAATATGTTTCAGGAGATTGCTCACCATCCGGCAATTCGTCCGGCAGGTTCGTTATTGCCCCAGAAAGCGCCTTTCCATTCTCCTGCAAGAGTTCGCGAATCGCCATTTCCATCTCGTCATATTCTCCCTCACCGAAATGAGTTCTCCGGATCCGCCCCTTTGCATCGATAAGATATTCTGCCGGCCAATATTCATTCTGGTAGTTGTTCCACGTTTTGTAATCATTGTCTTGCGCGATCGGATAGTGGATGCCATACATATTTGCCGCATTCAAAACATTATCGGCATTGTGTTCGAATTGGAATTCCGGAGTGTGAACACCGACAACAACAAATCCCTTATCCTTGTATTTCTCATACCACGAGGTTATATGTGGGAGGGTACGGATGCAGTTGATGCATGTATACGTCCAGAAATCGACCAGCACGACCCTTCCGCGCAGACTTTGTATGGTGAGAGCAGAATCCGTGTTAAGCCATTTTTCTATTCCTGCAAAATCCGGCGCGACTTTGTCTGCATTCAGCAAGGATTCCTTTTGGCTTACATCGACGATTTCTGAAGCGTCTTTTCCTTTAAGAAGATCGAGTTGTGCTGCGATCGCATGATTGCTTTCAAATGCGTTCAACGTTGTGCCAAACACAGGGAAGAGTTCGAGCAGTTTTGTTTCAACCACTTTGTCGTAATTCGTCTGAATGGCGAGCGCCGTCAGGAGCATCATCACGCCGAAGGCCTGCTGGATTCTTCCCAAATGTTCTGAGAGGGATCGTGTCCGCCGGATGATGTGCTGCCCGCCATACGCAAAGAGAAAAAGAGGGATTCCTGTCCCGAGCACATAAGCGAATGTGATCATAACGACATCGAGGGTGACTTTGCCGGTCGCCGCAAGGGTTGCAATAGCGGCTAAAATGGGACCGGCGCACGGCGACCAGACCATTCCGAGTGACAGCCCCGTGATAAATCCGACTCCAAAACCGTTTCCTTGATTGTTATGATGTCCGAATACACCGCTGAGCCTGCTGATATACACTTCGATCAGACTCGAAAGTGAGGGGATGATCATTGTAAGACCAAGAAAAGCAATGATGATCACGGCCGCCAGACGAAGTCCATTTGGATCAAAATGGAAAATATTGACGAGATAGGAGATCGCTAAGGTAAAAAAACCGAAACTCGCCATGATGCCGAGCGTGATTCCAAGCGGTCTCTGGTGCCCTTTTCCAGCGACAGATGAGGAGAGAACAATCGGAAGAATCGGCCAAATACAAGGAGCAAGGATGGTCACTAATCCCGCCAAAAATGCAAAAGCGAGGAGGAGAATCATAATGCATCACTCCATTAACAAATTCGAAGAATTTTTGCTTACAACAGATTTGACGTTGCGGGGGGAAAATCCTTACAAAGGCGGAGGAGATATTGTCAGGCTAAATTGAGGGAATCCTTCATCTTTTGCTTTTCTTCTGAGGTCAAGAACTCATTTGAAGTTAGGCGTTTTGTGGCTTTTGTGATGAGCTTTGTCTGTTTTAGAAATCTCCTGCAGAACTCACAGACGAAAAGATGGAGGTATAAATGAATGGTTTCGGCAAAGGTGAGAGCGTTTTCCTCTCTCTTCGACATCAGGAATGTTGCCTTTGTGCAGGGAATAATTTCCATACAATCATCTATCCTTACGAGTTGATCCAATTCTTTTCGATGCATTGTCTGATCTGAAGTTTGGACCGGTGCATGATGACCCAATAGTTAGACGCAGTGAGCTCCAATTGCTTACAGATCTCCTCAGATTTCATTTCATCAAGATACTTTGAAACAAACACCAACCGTCCATGATCCGAGAGCTTTGATAGGCACTTCTGGAGGATCTCGAGAAACTCTTTCGAGCGGAGAATCTGGTATCCGCTTGCATTCCAGCTCACCGGTCCGGCTGACGACTTCCATTCTCCTTCTTCATCGAAATATTTGTCAAGTTCAGATGTTCCATCCTCGTCAACGAGCGGAACGGATTGGCCTTTGGCGCTTTTCCTGTAGTGATCGATGATCTTATTCTTAAGAATTGATATGAGCCATGTTTTCTGAGAACTTTCGCCTCTGAAAGATCCAAGGTTCTGCAACGCCGAAAGAAATGTTTCCTGAACGAGATCCTTTGCCGTTTCCCTGTCGCTGACGCGAACACAAGCAAATTTGAAGAGGGCGTCGGAGTATTCTTCAATCCAATGGGTTTGCGCATGAGCAGGTAATTTTTTCGCTTTTTCAGGCATAGATGCTCGAAGAACTTGAACACTTTCAGCAAACAATATGGAAAATATACCTGAAATTGGTGAAGAAACAAAAGAACTCGCAGAGAAAATCTGCAAATGTGATAACCCGACAAATATACAGCTGGGCGATTTCAACGGGGCTTACTCATCTTTAAAATCCACCCATCGCATATCCGTTTTAACTTCTTCTTTCTGATCGCACGCGACCAACTACGATTTGAGCGAGGATAGGCGTATTTTTCTATACAGCTGCAGCTGTTGGTTGGAGACATCAAAGGGAATTCGCGATGAGGTCAAACATTTTTTGCAGGATATTGGGACGGAGAATAAGGTTTTGCCGCCGAGACGAAAACGGAGTGTCTCTATGCACTTCGTAAGGATGTGAAAGTGAGTCGCAACGAAAAAAGTGCAATGCTGGGTGTAATAAGTCCCGACTGTTCACCCGATATCAAGGAAATCGAGCAAGAAGCTAAAAAAGAAACTGCCCAGGATAGACCCGGGCAGCAGTGTAATAGTGAAGTAGCGGGGGAGGCTCTCAGGATGAACTCAGCAAACAATTTCTACGAATCTTCACCGCTCCGTTTGCAGATTTCAGAAGACAGTATGCAAAAACAAACGAACAATCGTAACAGTAACAGAATCGTAACGGCGACAAAGGCTTGCGCTCGTGAGAGTTGCATGTCTGAGTTGCTGCTACAATTTTCACAGTTCGCATTTCCGAATAGCTAACCTGTAGCGTCAAATAGTATTTTGTCGGCGTTAGTTTTTTTTGAAAAAAGGATTATAGGATTCTTCAACCCATCTGTTGCACAAAATATCGATTGGACGTATTGGATCTGATCGGGGTACCAACGGGATACCAATGCATTCATCGGAGCTCCTTTCTTAATTTTCGTTCATAATCAATAAGTACTTGACTTTCCATGAGACCTTTGCTACTATTAGACCATAAAACGAAATCAGTCTAATAGGCCAAAAATGAATAAAGACGATATTGTAAGAGCAGAAATTCTACAAGCTGCTGAACGTGTGTTCCAAAAATGGGGAAACAATAAAACTACAATGGAAGATATTGCCCGCGAAGCAGGTAAGGGAAAGAGTACACTTTATTACTATTACGAGAGCAAAGAAGAAATATTTGATGCCGTAGTTATTGTTGAATTCGAAAAAATCCTTCAAAAGGCGAAAGAATTATCGCAAGGGGCTGAAACAGCAAAAGAAAAGTTGATTACCTATATCGTTGAATCAATCAAAGAAATGAAAAACAGGATCAGCGCGTACACAATCATCCGGGAAGAAATCAGACAGAATAAGAATTTCATCGGTAAGCTGAGAGAGATGTTTGACGCAAGAGAAGAAAAATATATCAAGGAAATATTGACGTTCGGCTTGGAAAACAAAGAGTTCACATTTATTAATAGAAGTGAAGTAGCGATTTCTGCAAAGACAATCACAGGAATGATGCACGCACTTGAACTTTACTTATTATTGGAAAATGACGATACCGCTCAGATTGACATTGCTGCTCGGTTTATTGCAAACGGACTTTGATTTTTTTTTATCATTTATTCGACCAAAATACGATAATAGTCTAAAGGACTACGATATGAAAAATGAAATGAACCTCCTTGTTTTCTCACTTCTTGGAGTAGTGTTTTCGCTGTGGAGTTGTTCCAGCAATGCAGGCAATCAGAATGATCTTGCCATCAAGGTCCGAGTAGAAAAAATAAAACCCGTCGACGTAAACCAGGAGCTTGCATACAGCGGCACCATAGAAGAATCCGAGACGATACCGCTTAGCTTTTCATCGGTGGGAACGGTGTCAAAAGTATTTGTCTCCGAAGGTGCGATGGTAAAGAGGGGACAACTCCTTGCTACACTGGACAATGCGACGTATCAAAATACTTATGCTATGATGCAAGCGAGCCAGCTGCAGGCAGAGGACGCCTACAACCGCTTAACACCGATGCACAAGAACGGCAATTTGCCGGATGTGAAATACGTAGAAGTAGAAACCGGCGTGCAAAAAGCAAAGGCTGGAGCAGCAATTGCCAAAAAGACCTTGGACGACTGCAGTCTCTATGCAACAAGTGACGGCTACATCGGCAGACGATCGATCGAACCGGGAATGACCGCTATGCCGAATCTCACATCGATCACGATTGTAAAGATCAACAAAGTCTTTGCCCGAGTCGCCGTTGCAGAAGATGAAATTTCTCTGATCCAAAAGGGGCAGAAAGCAAATATCACAATCGGTGCATTGGGATCCACACACTTTACCGGCGTAGTGGAACAAGTCGGCGTTGTCGCGGAACCAATTGCGCACACCTATAAGATCAAAATCGCAATTGAGAATAGCGATCGTGCAATAAAACCCGGGATGATTTGCACTGCCACCATCGAGAGTCCAAGCATGCCGCATGGCGTGGCTGTTCCAAGCAGAGCTGTTATGATCGATGAAACGGGAAAGAATTTTGTATACGTCGTTTCATCAGAGAATAGAGCAATGCGGGAATATATTGCAACCGGTCAGTTGCTGAATAGCGGTATTGAAGTGCTTGAAGGATTGAAAATGAACGATCCGGTCGTTGTGGAAGGTCAGCATAAACTCACTGATGAAGCCTTTGTCGAAATTGTGAATTAATGGAAAATGAAAAGTACATGAATATGGAAAAGAAACATACATTGCTCGAAATGCTTCTGCGGTACAAACAAGTGCTGTATATATTTACTGTCGTTGCCGTTCTTGTGGGAGTGGCGGCCCTTTTCATGATGCCGCGCGATGAATATCCGGAATTTACGGTACCAATGGGTCTCATTGTTGGCGTGTTCCCTGGTGCTTCTTCTCAACAGGTGGAAGAACAATTGACAACAAAAGTGGAGAATTATCTTTTCCAGTATAAGTCGGTTGATCGCTCAAAGACCTATTCCGTCTCCAAAGAGAACGTCATGCTCATCTACGTTCAGGTATCAGAAGCTGAAAGGGATAAGGATAGATTTTGGGCAAAATTGCGTCTTGGTTTGACCGATTTGAAAGCAGAACTGCCCGCCGGTGTGACTTCTTTGACAGCGGACAATGATTTCGGCAGTACGTCTGCCCTGCTGCTTGCTGTCCAGTCGGAGACGAAAACCTATAAAGAACTTGAACATTATATCACACTCTTTGAAGAGGATGTCCGCAAAGTGCCGTCGGTTTCAAAGGTGAAGCACTATGGACTGCAAAAAGAGCAGATCAGTGTATATATGGATGATGCCAAGCTTGCGAATTATGGCATAAAACCCATCCAAGTTCTTGCCGCTCTTAAACCACAAAGCGCGGTGAACTATGTTGGAGAGCTTGATGACGGAAAATATGTACATCCGATCCATATTTCCTCAAACCTCAAAGCCGAACAGGATGTAGCCAGTCAGATTGTTTATTCCGACCCACAGGGCAATGTTGTACGCATCAAGGATATTGCAAAAGTAATTCGTGAATATGTAGATATGGATTCTTATATCCGTGTCAACGGAAAGAAATGCCTGCTTGTTTCGCTTGAAATGAAATCAGGGGAAAATGTCGTCCGTTTTGGTGATGAAGTACAAAAAGCCATCGATAAGATCTCTGTCTTGCTTCCGCCTGATATAAAGATCATCACTATTTCCGATATCCCCAACGTTGTTTCGAAATCCATTGCAAATTTTCTCAAAGAATTTGCCATTGCGATGATAGCGGTATTATTGGTCACCATTCTCCTGCTTCCGATAAGGATTGCCCGTATTGCGGCAATGTCCATTCCAGCTTCTATTCTAACAGCGATCGGGATTATGTGGGCGAGTGGTATGGAGCTGCAAACCGTTTCGCTTGCCGGCTTAATTATTGTACTTGGCATCACCGTGGATGATGCCATCGTTATAGTCGATAATTATATAGAGAAACTGGACCATGGTATGGCCCCGTTTGATGCAGGAACAAAAAGCGTGACACAACTCTTCAGTTCTGTGCTTTCCGCTACGCTTATCATCATCGTGTGTTTTCTGCCGATGCCGATATTTATGAGCGGTACTGCCGGCGATTTTATTAAATCACTTCCGATAACCATTGTCTCTGCACTGCTCATATCATTGCTCATATCAGTCTCTATCATACCATTGTTAAGTTACACGTTCATTAAAACAGGTGTAAAAGATAATTCATCAACAAAAGAGAAACCCACATTCCTCGACAGACTTCAACTATTCTATAACGGTGCCCTAGAGGAAGCATTTAAAAGAAAGAAACTGGTCGTCTTTGCGGGTTGTTTTTCGTTCATCATCGGACTCGTTTTGCTTGCGATCACTCCACAGCAATCATTTCCCAAAATAGAAAGGAATCAATTTGCAGTGGAAGTATTTCTGCCCACCGGAAGTTCTTTGCGGAAAACAGATTCGGTCATGACAGATCTTGAAAGGATACTTCAAAAGGATTCGCGCGTTCGGGATGTAGCGTCATTCGTTGGAACAAGCTCGCCTCGTTTTAATGCTCTCTATGCGCCTCACTTTCCTGCAAAAAATTATGGCCAATTAATTGTGGTAACGGAATCGAACAAGGCTACCGTTGAGATTCTTGACGAATACAGCAAGAAATTAGAAGGTAAATATCCACTTGCCAATATAAAATGGGTGCAATTGGCGTTCGAAACATTCAAGGCTCCCATCGAGATCCGTATTTCGGGTGATAGCATACAGACCATCAAACAGACTGCAAATCGTGTTTTTGATATTGTGCGCCAATTCAAGGATATCGAATTCGTACGCACCGATTATGAACAGCCTCTGCAATCCGCCGATCTGGTTGTAAAGAAAGATGAGGCAACGCGTCTTGGCTATTCGAATTCGCTTCTGGCTTATTCGTTGATGGTTGGCACAAGAGGATTCCCGATCACGACAGTATGGGAAGGAGATTATCCCGTCGACGTGATATTGAAAATCGATAAAAAGACCAAATCCAGGCCCAGTGATATCATGAATCAATATGTGACCTCTCCATTTATGTTCTCCTCTGTTCCGGTCCGTCAGTTGGCAACGATAAAGCCGGGGTGGACAGAAGGAGGGATTGTACGGCGTAACGGAGTACGGACCATAACCGTTCTTGCGGAAATAAAAAGAGGATTACTCGCTGCGCCGATATTTAATAAAATCAAACCTCTCGTCGATAACATGGACATGCCTTCCGGCATTTCTATCGAATACGGTGGTGATCATCAAATGAGCGACGAGAATATTACGCCGATGTACAATTCACTTATAGTAAGTATCATCTTGATCTTCCTTATCCTCATGTTTCAGTTCAAGAACATCAAAACAACGCTTTTGATCATGGTGACGCTTCCGTTAAGCGTTTTTGGCGCCGCGATAGGAATATTTCTAACGGGATATCCTTTCGGAACAACAGCTTTCATCGGGTTGATCGGTCTATTTGGAATCGTTGTCCGAAATGGCGTAATATTTGTTTCGTATGCAGAGGAACTTCGTCATGAACACGGCCACACGTTGGAAGAAGCGGCAATCTCAGCGGGGAAAAGAAGAATGCGTCCGATATTTCTTACGTCAGCCGCTGCCGCAGTAGGCGTTATTCCGATGATTGCAAGTGGTTCTTCGCTGTGGGGACCGCTTGGTACTGTAGTATGTTTCGGGCTACTCTTTGCACTGGTGCTCTCGCTGCTGGTATTGCCCGTGTTGTACTATTTGTTCCATATAAAAGATTTTGAAGAAAGCGAGGCAATGTGAAAAAATATATTACAATCTGCCTGATATGGATCTGTGCGTTCCCTGTTTTTGCGCAGCGAGCACTGACGTTGGAAGAAAGCAAACAGCTCGCGCTGCAGAATAATGCCAAGGTGAAGAATGGCGAGCTGGAATTAGAGGCCGCACAGCAGACACGCAAGGCAGCATTCACCAAATTTTTTCCATCGATCAATGCCAGCGGTGCAATGTTCGGAGCGAAAGAGAACCTGATGGAGATTTCGACTCAAGGAGGAAACCTCCCCGTCTATGACGGAAATCCTGCAAGGCTCTTAACTGCAGCACAGTTTGCATATATGCCGGCTTCAACGATGGGATTACTGAAGTCTGGAACGTTTGGCTTGGTGTCAGCGGTGCAGCCGATCTTTGCCGGCGGCAGAATTTGGAATGGCAATCGGCTCGCATCGTTGGGCGAAGATGTGAGCGAATACAAGAATCGACTTGCGCAGAACGAAGTACTGTTAAGGACGGAAGAGCAATACTGGCTTTTGGTTTCGCTGAATGAAAAGACAAGGACCGTACAACGCTACGAAGAATTGCTGAACAGTTTGCTGGCACAGGTGGAAGATGCGTACGCATCCGGACTTGTTACGAAGAACGACATGCTCAAAGTAGAAGTGAAACGGAGCGAAGTGCTTCTCAATAAATCAAAGCTAGAAAACGGGCGGAGGCTTGCGATGATGGCGTTTTGCCAGCATATCGGCATCCCCTACGATTCATCGTTAGTGCTCACAGATTCCTTAACGCTCGAAGGATCTCCGGAATCGTATTACGTGGAAAATACTGAGGCGCTGAAAAACAGATCGGAGTACCAGTTGCTACAAGCTTCTGTGCACGCGGAAGAATTACAGAGCGATATGAAACTCGGCGAGTATCTTCCGCAGGCCGGGATCGGCATCGGCGAATTGTATATGAAAATGGATGAGAACAAAGACAGATCGTTGGGGATGGTTTTTGGCACGGTTTCCATTCCAATCTCTGGTTGGTGGGAAGCATCGTACACATTGCAGGAACGGAATATCAAAGAAAGGATTGCCAAGAACTCAATGAAGGATAATTCGGAATTGCTGCTCCTGCAGATGCAAAAAGCATGGCAGGACTTCATCGATGCCCGAAAACAAGTTTTGTTAAGCGAAGAGGCGAACACCCAGGCTGACGAGAATCTAAAAGTGAACCAGGACAGCTATAACAATGGTATGAGTAATCTTTCTGATTTGCTGGAAGCACAGGCACTCCAGCAACAAACAAATGAGCAGGTTATAGAAGCAAAGGTAGGTTATAGGAACAAACAAACAGCCTATTTGCAGATAACGGGGAGATAATTGTCTGCACAACTTTGAGAGCGCGGGTTTGAAGCAGGTGATGAAAAAAAAGAGGCCGACTCTTTTCAGAATCGGCCTTTCCAGTAGCGGGGGAGGGATTCGAACCCACGACCTACGGATTATGATTCCGACGCTCTAACCAGCTGAGCTACCCCGCCGCTTGAAACTTTGATTCTGGTGGCAGCGAAGTCCTGACGTTTTTTGTCGGGACTGAGCTACCCCGCCGCTTGAGATTTTGATACCGGTGGCAGCGAAGTCCTGACGTTCTTTGTCAGGACTGAGCTACCCCGCCTTGAATAGATGAAAACGGAAAAATGAAATGCCAAGAAGATCTGTGAAGCTTCACGAGCAAAAGGTCATGAACTTCTACACCAATATAAAAAAAACTTCTCATCTCTGCAATTGCAATTTGTGGCTGATGGTGAAGCGATTTGGAAGAGTGCAATAAGAAAGCCCGGCATTATCCCGGGCTTTAATGATCACTATGGTACTGATTACTTCACCAGCATCATCTTCTTCACCTGCGTCCTGCCATTAAACTCCAGCCGTGAAAAATATATGCCGCTTGCGAGACGGGAGGCATCGAACGTCGCCTGGTGGTTTTCTCCTGCGGTCGCGGCGCCATCGAAGAGGGTCGCCACTTCTTCCCCCAGCGCGTTGAAGATCTTCAGCGTCGCCCGCCCGTCGGCCGGGACGGTGAACTGAATGTTCGTCGAAGGATTGAACGGATTCGGATAGTTTTGCCCCAATGCGAAGACATTCGGAGCACCGCCCAGGTTGATCGTGACAGTCTTGGAATAAGTAAATGCTCCGTTCCTGTCGATCTGTTTCAGCCGGTAAGAATATGTTCCCGCCGCTCCGACGTTGTCGGTGAAGGAGTAGTTTTTAGGTGAGTTGGACGTTCCCGACCCGCGAACAAACCCGGCCTTTGTCCAATTGCTGGCTGCTAATTCTTGACCGTTGATCGCACTCTCTCCCCTGTTCTCGGATCTTTGAACCTCAAACCCAGAGTTCTGAACCTCCGTCGCCGTCTTCCAGCTAAGTACTGCATTTCTCTGATTCGCCGCAACGGTGAACGAGACGAGCTCCACCGGCAATGCTGCGACTCCCTGCAGCGATGGGTAACCGCGGTTGACGCCGGGATCGATCGTCCAGACATTCGTAAAATCCCAGCCCGCATCCGTGTATGTGGATTGCATCTTCATCGCGTCCGTGCTGTCCCCCGTCCCTCCCCCAGCACTCACAGATTGGCCGCTCGTTTGCACATTCCAGAATGAATTGCTTACGGTCACGCCGCCCGAGCCCGACGTGTCGCCAACCAAGCCTCCGTCATCGAAACCGCCGGTGACAACCGCGACGGAGTAGCAGTTGGTGATCGAGATGGTTAGTAAGACTTTACCCACCAATCCCCCCGCCCCAACTCCGTTCACCGAACCCAAAGCATAGCTGTTGTCGATGCCCTGATACGTTCCTCCAACGAGCCCACCGACCCATACGCCGCCGCTCACGTGAGCGGCGGAATAACAACCGGTAACGGTCCCGTTGTCGAGGGCGACAAGCCCCCCATCCCACGCTGCAGTTCCAGTGACGGTCCCCGTGCTGTAACAATTCATGATCGTAGCAGCGCTTAGACCAACTAGACCGCCGACATACGCATACCCAGCTATATTGACATCCACCAGACCGAGATTCTTGATCGTTCCACCTTGGGCGAAACCGAAGAGGCCGATAAATGATATATTGTTGAGGATGTAGAGGCTGTCGATCGTGTGCCCCTGGCCGTCGTACGAACCTTGGAATGTGTTCGTTCCATTGCCGATGGGAGTGAAGCCCGTGCCGCAGGCCCAAGTGCTGCTCTCCGCCGCGTCGATGTCCGATGTCTGGATGAAATAACTTGTCCAGGAGCCCATGTTCTGCGTGACCCAATAAAGATTGGGGAGCGAATCGATTTGGTATGGGTTGCCGCAGCTGCCGTCCCCCGCGGGCGCCGCCGCGGTCTGAGAAAATAAGTTAGCTGCGCCAAGGAAAATTAAAAGTGTGCAAATCAGAAAGGCTCTCTTCATGCTTGACCTTCATTTGAGGTGAGTGGATAATGATATTGATAATGAATTATTTCGAGAATGGCGTGAATGCTCCATCCCGTGAACGAAAGAGTGAGATCTCGCTCATGCTATCGTCACCGTTATCCTGAGGAGGAACGTTCCTTGCGACAACGAACGCCGAAGATATTCCATCGGAAGGTTCCTTGCCACTGAACTTCCGCTCCGGAAGAATGTACTATTGCAAGAACCTGCGGGTCACCGTACTGCCCTGACGTGGATTCTTCTGCTAAAGGGATCCCCTTGGGAACTCAGCCTTCTTTTGGAGGACTCCGTTGTGAATGACAAAGGCCGTGACTTCATCCATATCTTGGTCATTGACATTCTTCGGAAGGAACTTTTATAAACTGTCTTCTATTCTCTCTGTTTCCTTGTTCTCATCTCATGAGAATAAGGGAGTCTAGGGATCAGTTTCGTGGATCTCACCGACGCGAGACGCTTGATATGAACATCGATTGAATCGGCAGAAATGCAAATCGGAAGGAAGCAGCCTCAAAATAACAGTGGCACGAAAAAGAATCAAGAAGAAAAAAAATAAAATGGAAGAAAGCACTGAGTGCCGGCGGCGATGATGAAAATCTCAACATATGCCCCGTCTAGCGTTCGAGGCGCCGAATTTAAGGTACGTAACTCACCCGACAGTGTTCCATAACCAAGGGGGCGCGCGGAAACACGAAATCTGGTTGTGCTCCTTTTCCTTACCGGGGTCGTGCCCGGCGGAATCTTTCAAGACCATCCCAATGGGGAGATGGGACCTTCAGGAGGAGGACGGCTACTCAAAATTGCCCGCCCCTTGCAACAAAATAAGTTGGCATCAAAGGGAAAAATCAGTACATTGGCTATACGACTCATGTCTTGTACCTTTGCCGGGTGCCGGTTTCCAGCCCCCTGGATTTCTTCCGATCCTTCACTCCACTGGCAAATGCACGCTATCGCCGTGCGTCTCCGTTCGACCGTGAATCGGACGGCATTCTCCATGTCTGCTCCGGCGGAAATCTGAAAAATTCCGCAGGGAGAGAATAATCCACGCGGTCATTTCTCAACAGCTATCTGGAGTCCAGTGAACAGCTACTATCATTCCTTCCATATCCCTGTTATGGGTACTGGACACTCTGTCGACACACCGATCAGGGTTGCTCCGCTAGGCATTACCTCCGTCATCTCGATCGTCGACGACCTTTTGCTGGAAAGAATCCGTAAACACTACAGTGAAAAGTTCGCTCTTCCGTACGAAAAGATCCCCCGCTATGCTCAGGATGGAAGAGCGCGAAGGATCACGGCGTATCTCGAGACGGTAGCGGAGATCGTGCACAGGAAAATGGATGCGGTGAAATCGCTTCCGTTTTTCGCCGAGAACGACAAGAAGAAATATTTCGACCTCCTGCCGGACGGATCCCATCCCAAAGAAGAGTACGCCAAATTCGTCGGGATGAGCCCTGGACCCGAGCGCGACCGCCTGGAAAAAGACCTGACGAACGCGATGGTGCCGGGGTCCATCGACGTGAACATCATGGTCAAATTGGACCGGATCAATCTCGATAAGCACGGGAAACCGCTGAGTGAGGAATTCAGCGATGCAAAGGCCGCCTTCCGTGGGTATGCCAACAGTACGCTCAGATCCGGCATCGTCCTCTCCGCTGGGATTAACCAGAGCCTTTTCGGCTATATGACCCGGTTCAAGGATTTTTACAGGGATGCAACCGGCGAACTCAAAAAGAAAATAATTTTGAAGGTCACCGATTTTCGGTCGACGCTCGTTCAGGGGAGGTTGCTCGCGAAGAAGGGGCTTGAGGTGTTTGAATTCCGGATCGAATCCGGATTGAATTGCGGCGGACATGCCTTCGCCTCGAACGGCCACCTGCTTCCGAGCCTTTTGAAGGAGTTCAAGGAAAAGCGTGATGAACTCGTCGCGGAATTTCAACCTCTCATACACAAGTACTACGAGGCAATGGGCTGGGAATACCCGAAGGGAATAAAGGCGACGCCGCTCATTACCGTCCAGGGGGGCATTGGGACGAACGGCGAGGCTCGCCGCATGATGGAAGATTTCGGAATGGACCGCACGGGATGGGCGAGCCCGTTTCTCCTCGTCCCCGAAGCAACGTGCGTGGACGATGCAACGCGTGAACTGCTGAGACAGGCCGGAGAAGACGATTTATATCTGAGCGGCTTCTCTCCCCTTGGCGTTCCGTTCAACAACATCCGCCGCAGCGGCTCCGAGATCTCTATCCGGAAAAAGGCGGAAGCGGGAAAACCCGGATCCCCGTGTCCGAAGGGATTTCTGGTATCGAATACTGAGTTTACCACCGTCCCGATCTGCCTTGCTTCGTCGGAATACCAGGATCAGAAGCTGAAGGAACTCGAGGCCTCGCAATTATCCGCCGCGGAAAAAGAAGAAGCGCGAGCCGATATTGTCGACAAGGCCTGTCTGTGCGAGCATCTGGGGAACGGCGCGCTCATAGCGCTCGGAATTGTTGCTGAGTCAAACTCCCCCCAGGCGATCTGTCCGGGCCCGAACATCGCATGGTTCAAGAAACTCTATACCCTGAAAGAGATGGTCGATCATATTTACGGAAGGGGTGAATCGCTCGTTCCGCCGGAGCGGCCGCACATGTTTGCAAAAGAGATAGAGATGTACGTCGACTATTTTGAAAAGGTCGTCCAGCGATGCACCTATACCGAGATGGAAGTCAAGAAGCTGCGTGAGTTCAAAACAAATCTGGAAAACGGGATGGATCTTTGCCTTCGGTTCGCAGAGAAAGTGCCGTACGAAGGAGAGAACCTTGCTTCTATTCCTCGCTGTGTTGAGAAAGAGCGGGCGCGGCTGAACACCATCTTCGCCGAATTCGAGAATGAAATGCTGGTGACCGTGCCTCGGTAGATTGAGCATGAGCCGATCGTCGGACGTCCTTTGAGCATCGGCTTGCTTGTGATAAAAAAGCGTCGCCTGACATCAGACACCCAAGCGTTGGTTGTACCGGACCGGGTCTTTACTTTTATCCGTTGATTGCATACCTTTTCTTCACGCTCCCCGAATTCCCCTTGCCGTCGCGCCCTGGGTCAAATATATCGGACGCGAGCCGCCCCCGAGAAGAATCCCCGGCGCATAACTCCTCAGCACGCGAGCGCCTTTATGAATATCCTCCTTGTCAACCCATATTTTCCTGACACCTTCTGGGGATTCCGGCATGCCCTGAAGTTCGTCTCAAAAAAAGCCGCGTACCCTCCGCTCGGACTTCTTACCGTCGCAGCTATGCTTCCATCCGCATGGACCAAACGGCTCGTGGATATGAACACGGGCGAACTGCGGGATACCGATCTCCTGTGGGCGGACTATGTCTTTCTTGGAGGAATGTCGATCCAGGCAAATTCGGTCAAGGAAGTCATCGTACGCTGCAAGACGCTCAAGAAAAAAGTTGTAGCCGGCGGTCCCCTCTTCACTGCCCGGGCATCCGAGTTTGGCGACGTGGATCATCTCGTCCTGAACGAAGCGGAGATCACGCTCCCCGAATTCCTTGAGGATCTTGCCCTCGGGTCGCCGCGGCACGAGTACCGAACGGATCGCTGGGCCGACGTAACGACGACACCTGCCCCCCTGTGGCATCTGCTCAACACGCGGCGATACGGTTCAATGAACATTCAGTATTCCCGGGGATGTCCGTACGACTGCGAGTTTTGCGATATCACGGTCCTTTACGGACGCGTTCCAAGGACGAAGGCGAAGAATCAGCTCGTGGCCGAATTGGATGGTCTTTACGGGTCAGGGTGGAGGGGAGGGGTCTTCTTCGTGGACGACAACTTCATCGGGAACAGAAACAAGCTGAAGAACGAAATTCTTCCCGCCGTTATCCGATGGATGGAAGGGAAGAATTATCCTTTCATCTTCAACACCGAGGTCTCCATCAATCTCTCGGACGACGATGAGTTGATGCGGCTGATGGCGAAGGCAGGTTTTCATACGGTCTTCGTCGGAATAGAATCGCCGCACCCCGCCAGTCTGGAAGAGTGCAGGAAGATCCCAAACAAGAACCGCGACCTGATCTCTTCAGTGAAGAGACTCCAGAAAGGCGGATTTCAGGTGCAGGGGGGATTTATCGTGGGGTTCGACAGCGATCCGGATTCCATCTTCCAGAAGGTGATCGACTTCGTACAGGAAAGCGGCATCGTCACGGCGATGGTGGGACTTCTCAACGCTCCCGTCGGCACCCGGCTGTACAACCGGTTACGCAGGGAGGGGAGGCTTTTGACGACGATGAGCGGCGACAATACCGACTTCTCGATGAACTTCATTCCGCAGATGAACCGGGAAGCCTTGCTGAAGGGGTATCGGTATCTGCTCGAGCACATCTACGCACCGAAGCCGTATTATACGAGAGTGCGAAATTTCTTGCGCTCGTACACGCCGCCGAAATTTGCCCGGCTGCCGATCTCTCCACGGGACATCAGGGCGCTTCTCTCCTCGACGTTCCTCCTGGGGATCGCCGGCAAAGAGAGATTTCATTTCTGGAAGCTCTTCTTCTGGTCCCTCTGCACCCGTCCGCGAATGTTCCCCATGGCGATTACGTTCTCCATTTACGGATATCACTTCCGCCGTATTCTTGACCTCTATACCACGGGATAAGGCACTCCCGCTTCAGTAGATCTGGTACAAAAAAAATCCCGCCACGAAGGCGGGATTTTTTTTCTCAGAGTCGGTCAATGACTCATTCAACGGTCACGTTCGTGGCCTGGAATCCTTTCGGACCCTTCTCGACGTCGAACTGGACCTTATCGCCTTCATTCAGCGATTTGTATCCGTTCCCGACGATTGCATTGAAATGGACGAAAACATCATCGCCCGTTCCGCGCGAGATGAATCCGAATCCTTTGGTTGCGTTAAACCATTTGACGGTTCCTTTTTCCATGGAACTAACTCTTTCTATATACGTGTACCCCAACGGACCGTTGGGTAAGGTGTACGCCGAACATTCCATCTCTTGTGAAGCGCTAATTCGGCGTCGCAATCTTGGAAGGATTCGAACGATTCGTCAGCAGATCTCTAAAGCTCCCAGCGGGAGAAACAGGCGGTGTACTGTTATTGGTATTGTTAATATACATCAATGAATCGAGATATCCTAGTGATCTCGCAGTTATTTTTTTTCCATAAAAGGGGGCCGGGAAGAGTTGACGGAGGGGAATTTTCACCCTTTTCAATCAAT
Organism: Bacteroidota bacterium; assembly: GCA_035506275.1. NCBI lineage: Bacteria > Pseudomonadati > Bacteroidota > Bacteroidota bacterium. The sequence goes on along the minus strand of DATJPT010000019.1, from coordinate 33,878 downwards.
ACAACCAAGTGATCAATTATTGATTAGGATATCATAATAGATATGCGTATATTATTACCAGCCGCAAGTAGCGGCCGACCGCATCCGTGCAGCATTGCATCGGGAAGCGGACATTTGAGACTCGCTCTCCGATGATACGAAGCTAGAGGCAGCCCGGATAACTTCGGTCCCCCGCAAGCCAGCGGGGTTCCCCCAGTGTAAACCCTCCGCGCAGCGCAGAGCGCGCATCCGCAGTAGGCGGACGTCAGATCTTCTGCTAGTTCCCATTGTTTCCAGCGTGTTTCTTCATTTATTTGTAAGGATTTATTATGTCATTTTCTAAACTTGGTCTTGCCGACCAACTCGTGCAGGGTATTCTCGCTACGGGATACACTGCCCCCACAGCGATACAAGAGCGGGCGATTCCGCTGGCGGTCGCCGGCCGCGACATCATCGGCTGCGCAAAAACGGGAACGGGCAAAACGGCGGCCTTCGTGCTGCCAATGCTCAACCATTTTCTGACACATTCCCACCACAAAGGGCATCAGACCCGCGGGCTGATCGTGACCCCGACACGCGAACTTGCACAGCAGGTCGAGGAATCTGTCGTCGGTTACGGACGGTTTGCTCCTTTCCAGAGCCTTGCCATTTTCGGCGGCGTAAACATGGAGAACCAGATCAAACGGCTCGCGCGCGGGATTGACATTGTCGTTGCGACCCCGGGACGGCTGCTCGACCATCTCAACCGGGGAACGATTGACCTGTCGCATGTCGAGATCTTGGTCCTCGACGAAGCCGACCGGATGTTCGACATGGGGTTCATCAAGGACATCCGAAAGATCATTGCACGCCTCCCGGTGAAGCGTCAGACCCTGCTCTTTTCCGCCACCATGTCCGCAGAGGTGAGGAAGCTGGTCGCATCGATCCAATCCAATCCGGAGCTGATCGAGATCGGCGAGCTGCGGAAGCCGGTCGAGGCTGTGAAGCAGGTGTTTTATTCTATTCCACAGGAAGCGAAGATCGACCTTCTCCTTCATATCCTCCAGACTCAGGAGCTGGACAGCGTCCTTATCTTCTCACGGACAAAGCACGGCGCCGATAAGATCCAGAGGAAACTCGAGCGGGCCGGGGTCAATGCCGTGGCGATCCACTCCAACCGCACTCAGGCCCAGCGCCAGCGTGCCCTTGCGGGGTTCAAACAGGGACACTTCAAGGTGATGGTGGCGACGGATATCGCGGCGCGCGGAATTGATGTGGACGGGATCTCCCATGTGGTGAATTTTGACACTCCCACGTTCGCAGAGGATTATATCCATCGCATAGGACGAACCGGCCGCGCCTCCTCTACCGGCGATGCGATCACTTTTGTTTCGAATGGGGAACAAAAATTCCTGAAGAGCATCGAGCGGTATGTCGGAGACAAGGCCAACTTGCACCGCTATCCGGGATTCGACTATTCGGCAAAGCCGGCGACCGAGGAACGCGCCGCTCATGGTCATGACGGCCACGGACAAAAAGAACGGACGGACGGACGGCACGACGACCGCCGGAATCGTTATCCGAACGATCGCTCCGGGAGACCATCCCGCGAAGAACGGGGAAGCGGTCATCCTGCAGGAAGGCCTCGCGGAGAACGGAGCGGTAAGTGGGGGCATTCGCAGCAACGCGACCATCACCGGAACAACAGCTCCGATCAGCCAAAGGACGGATCCGTCCCGGAGAATCGCCGGCATGAAAGAACACACGCGACCGCCGTACCCCGTCATCCGAAACCCTCCCAAACACTTTCCGAAGAAAGAGACTGGAGAAAGTTGGTGGCCTCTACGGAGGAGAGCGGAAAATTTCGAAAGAAATTGAAGAAGCTGTTCCTTCGCAAAAAGGCGTGACGGGGTGGCGATCCGTCAGGGCGCATGGAGAAATCCATCGCGCCCTTTTTTATTTCAGGGGATCAGTTCAATCTCTTCGTCACTATCGGAACGCACGACGCTCCTCGTTTCTCTCCCAATCAGATAACTCTGTAAACTCCAATGAGTTCCTTATCACCGCCAAGCACGAGCCAGCCTTGAAGATCTGAGGCGGCGGTTGCCATTTGGATTCGTTATCCTTAGCTTTGTATACCAGCAAATTGACCGCCGCATGAGATCCGAGGAGATTCTGTTAGATCATCGAATGAGGTATAAATGAAAACTAAATTTGTGGTTCTGACGTTCGCGCTTCTCTCCGCCGCATGGACCGCAAGCGCTCAGCTCTCTCCGCAACAAGCACTCAAGGGGATGATGCGCGGCATCAACATCGGCAACACGATGGAGCCGCCGACGGAAGGAGCATGGGGGAATCCGCCGGTCCAAGAGCGGGCGTTCGACGATTACAAAGGGGCTGGATTTACCGCCGTCCGGATCCCCATCACGTGGGACGCACATACGGACACGACAGCCCCCTACGCCGTTGACAGTGCGTGGATGGCGCGTGTAGAGCAGGTCGTCGACTGGGGATTAAAGCGCGGGCTCTTCATCATCATCAACGCCCACCATGAGACCTGGCTGAAAACATCCTTTACTGCGGCTCATATCGCCCGCTTCGACAGCATCTGGAGCCAGATCGCGGCACGCTTTGCGGACAGATCGGACAGCCTCATCTTTGAGATCATCAACGAACCATACCCCATGTCGCAAAAGAACGTCGACTCGCTGAATGCCATGGTGCTGAAGATCATCCGCCGCTCCAACCCGACGCGCATCGTCTCCTTTTCCGGCTACATGTGGTCCAATTCCGACCAGTTGGTAATCGCCGCCATTCCCGATTCCAGCGACAAGTATCTGATCGGCTACTATCACTCTTACGACCCGTACCCGTTCGGCCTCATCGGCACGGGGACCTACGGCAGCTTCTCAGACCTCCTCGCCACAAAGGCGAAATTCGATCAGGTCACAACATGGTCGGTCAGAAACAACATCCCCGTCGTGCTCGGTGAGTTCGGCTACATCGACACCGCAGACTATAATTCGCGTATGCTCGCCTACGGCACGGTCGTGGACCAGGCGCTGAACCATAACGTCGCCGCATTCGCCTGGGATGACGGCGGAGATTTCCCCGTTTATGACCGATATACCGAAGTCTTCAACGAGGTCAAAGATATTCTCATCCATGTCTCCCCGCAGTCGCCGAATGGGCTGAAGATCAGCCAGGGAGCGGGGCAATCCATACACCTTACCTGGACCAACCGAAACGCGGAGAGCGATAGCATTGTTGTCGAGCGGCGGTCCGGAAATAGCGGCTTCATCCGCATCGCGATGCTCCCCCCCGGCATTTCCCTTTTTACCGACTCGACCACGTCCGGCGGCGTCAGCTATTATTACCGGCTCAGCGTTACCCGGAGCGACTCGACGGAACTGCAATCGTATCCGATCACCTTCAAGCCGGCCGTCACGCTCGTGAATCCGGGCAGGGCGACCGCAGTTCGGTTTAATCTCTCGGACAACTACCCTAACCCGTTCAATCCGTCAACGATGATCGAATACTCGATCCCCGCCCGGTCGCGAGTGACTCTCCAGGTGTTCAATACGCTCGGGCAAAGAGTCGCGGAATTAGTGAACGGCGACGAAGAGGCCGGCACATACGACATGACCTTCGACGCAAGCGGTTTGGCTTCGGGGATGTACTTCTACAGGCTTCAGGCGGGAACGTTAGTGGAAACGAAAAAAATGCTTCTGTTGAGGTAGGCGGTCAAAGAATTATTATGCAGTGACCCCCGGGCGGTCAAATGCCCGGGGGTATTTATTTGATGGGATCGTCAAAAGTCTTTGCATTCACATCCCCCCTGCCACCATTCAAACGACCGAAGACGAACGCACAGAATGGAAATGCCACCTCCAACCGCGGCCGGATGGGCAAGAATTTCGAGCCCGATCAGATTATTGATGGCGACAGTGATGGAATCCCTGGAGTGTCCGAAATATGAATGATGCGTCGAGAGGAACTGATCGATCTCGAACGTATTCCCCAGCTCGACCTTCATCGGCAGGAGCGTTGCTTTCAACTCCCTTTCCCCGATCAGCGAAGTATCCTGACGTTTCAGGATGTTGATATCGTGGAATTCGAGCAGGTGGGAACTCGCAACGCCATTCTCGAAACCGAAGAACGCAACCGAAACATAGTTTCCTTTTATCCCCTCCGCAATAAGTCTTTCCACGACGCCGGTGTACGGCTCAAGAGAAGCAATTGCATCCGCTTTGAAGGACGATGCGATAGCGGCAAGAGTATGTCCCCTGCCGCACGCTCGCCGGGCAATTCTTTCGATCTGATTCTCTCCGTCGCTGAAGGGGATGGCGTTGCCGGAAATCGCAAAATAGACGCTGTCATTGCCGCGAAAGATCTTGCACCCGTAACCGACGCCGTTGAGCCTCTCCTTGTTATCGAATGACGTGAACTTGCTGTCAGCGCCGATGACGATGAAGTCGCGGGTGCAGTACGCAAAGACCGTCGTTCCCTGACGAGTCTGTCCGAAACAGACCGAGGAAACAAGGAGGATGTAAAAAGCTGAGATGTGAAAACGAATCTTCATATTCATCGCCTTAGGTAAGGATTATTTCGAAGCACTATCGCTTTGAAAAGTCTGTTTGCAGCGCGTAGATATTCCCAATTTCTTTTCGCCAGAAATGCGGCCCAATTCCCCAGAAGGGACCAAACAAAAAGCATTCTGTTCGCACCGGTGAACCTCGTGCTTCCATGCATGAAATACTGGAGCGCCAGCCCTCTTCTGTAGTACGATTCCGCGCCCGACAAGCGGTTCGCTTCCTCTTTGTGATGATAGACAGGGAGCTCCGTTAACACATGGATCGCCGGCAACTCGGGGAAATGAAGCGCGACTCCGTAATTATCGCCGATGCCGTTCGCATCGAGGAGTTCATCATAGGGGCTCGCAACCAGCCATTCCTTTTTGACGACACTCGCCCCCAACCCATAGAACGCCGTCGTAAAAACCGGCTTAGTGAATTGTGTGACAAGCGGCCACCCTGCCAGCGTGTACGAATTTCCCCTCGTTGCGTAAAAATGGGACATAAGAAGCAGAATCCATCCGCCGAAATACCCGGTTTCAGTTTTGTCGATGTCATACCAAACACTCTGCTGGAAAATGAATTTCCAGAATAATTCCCCTGCCGACGCGGCCGGATATTCGTATGCCCAATCTCCCTTTTCATTCTTCTCATACACCAACCCGGTGGCAATATTCGCTTTTGGGTTTTGGAGAAGGAATTCTTTGATCCTGGCGACATAGTCTTTTGGAAGCTCGAGATCGTCGTCGCAGAGAAAAATGTGAGAACCCGCCGATCTCCGGATGCCGATATTCCGCTGGACGCAAACCGCGGCGCCGGTTCGCACATAGATAATGTTCAATCGGGGAAAACTCTCTGCCGGATCATGCTCTTCACGACCGGTACTCCCGTCCACGACAATGACCTCATCCGGCAGCACGCTTTGCTGAGCCAGTGATCTCAAGATTCGATGCAGGCTTTCGCGCCGGTCGCAGGTCGGAATAACAGTGCTGATTGTGATCAATGCTTGGCGCAAGAACAATTGTGAAATGAAATTCCTTGACGCCTCAATATAATAAGATTCGTTGCGATAATCAGATCGCATTGCCGCAGTGAGAATCTTTCTTGATTCTCAATCAATAAATCTGTACCTACGAACACAAGGGGCGCGACGGGGCGGCTTGCGATGAAAATTCGTCCAACCCTTTCCCCCGCGAGGCAATGATAGTGTCACTAGACCGATGCATTGCAATAGAAGGGAATAAATGACGACGGCTGGGAACACGATGCGCCGGAGCGACCGGGCAATACAGAGTGAAGAAGCTAAGGACGTTCTGGAAAACGCAGAGTACGGCGTCCTCTCCATGGCTTCGCCGAACGGGGAGCCATACGGCATCCCCCTCAATTTCTGCCTGATGAACAATGCCATCTATTTTCATTGCGCCCCCGAAGGGAGAAAAATTGAACTGCTCCTCCGGAACAACGCCGTATCATTCTGCGTTGTCGGAGAGACCGAGGTGCTGCGCGATCAGTTTGCCATGAAGTACGAGAGCGTAATCGTATCGGGAAGAGCAGAGGACGTGACGGGGAACGAGAAGCAGTCGGCCCTCGAGGGCCTGGTCAAAAAATATTCGAAGGCGTTCTATGCCGAAGGAGCTGCAAAGATCAGCGCCGACATTGAAAAGACAAAAGTCTACAAGATCATGATCAATACTATCACAGGGAAGGCCCGCCGTTAGCGGTAAAGGGGGAGAAATCAATGGAATCTCGAGCTCGGCAAATTATCTGCCTGATGATCTCTGCCGCAATATTCGGCTGCACAACTAACACTTCGCCGGTCGGAGAGCCGGCGGCTCAATACACTAAAATCGGCGGATACGTGAGCACCATGCTGTCGCCGGCCAGCTCGCCGTATCTGGTGCAAAGCAGCCTGATCGTCGATTCATCCAGCACCTTGATCATCGACGCCGGAACACAGATCTATTTCGAGGACACGACCGGCATCATCGTGTACGGTAAACTGTTGTGCCAGGGAACCGTCTCACAGCCGGTCCTTCTTACACCGCTGAACACATCGTGGAAAGGGATACAAATAACCCGGTCGTTTTTCACTTCGACCCTGAGTTTCGTCGTCATGGAGAAAGTCGACGTCACGGCCCCTGCCGACTCTGAGCGGAACGGGGCCATCGACATTTCAAACGCCGACGTGATCGTCACGAATTCGATCTTCAGAAATAATAGATCGACGAACGGCGGTGCGCTTTCCCTCGTCAACTCCCGGTCCAGCGTGACGAACAGCATCTTTCTGAGCAACCATGGAGCGGTATTTGGGGGAGCGGTCTTTTCTGCCTCCTCATCCAACACGATCGTCAATAACACCTTTTACGAAAACTCGACGGACAACTACGGAACCGCACTCGTGCTGATGTCTCCTGTTTTGGACGATGTCGAGAACAATATTTTCAACTCTAACACGGGGAGGGTCGGCGACTCGGGAATAGCACTCTTGCAGACCGATTCAACCCATTACACGATCGCCTATAATTTTGAGCAATTCAACGGGAACAACCCACAATTCGTCTCGGAAACGGATCTCCATCTCTCGACGACATCCCCCTGCATCAACGCCGGCGATCCGCTGCCGCAATTCAACGACATGAACGGAACGCGGAACGATCAGGGAGCGTACGGCGGCCCGCTTGGCAACTGGTGATCATAAAGAAATCGCGTATCAACGACGAGCCCGGCCGCGAGCGCCCGGCCTTTGCATTTGCCTTTCTGTGGCCGGAGCGGTAGATTTGCGTAATGCCGTGGCGGAATTCTTCCGATTATTATTCTACCGACCAACAATTATCAGTACGCAGCCGGTTGGGAAAAATCCCCCTTTACTTGTCCGACAGTTCGGAAACCTCCGGATTGCTCACCTCGATCATTCATCATTCAACTTAAACACGGGACGGCAATGGCATACGACGAGCATCTTGCGGAAAGAATCAGAAAAGCTCTTGCCCACCTTCCCCGGGTTCGGGAAAGGAAGATGTTTCGCGGCATAGCATTCATGGTCAACGGAAAAATGTGCGTCACCGTCGGTCACAACGAAATGATGTGCCGCATCGACCCCGCCCTTCACCACTCGGCTCTTCAACGAAAGGGATGCCGGACGATGAGAATGAGAGGGCGAGAATACATCGGCTGGGTCCTTGTTTCTGAAGAAGGGATGAAAACAAAAAAGGATTTCGATCATTGGATCTCCCTGTCGTTGAGTTTTAATCGATACGCCAAGACATCCAAAAAGAAAGATAAATGAAAGGAGCCCTGTGGCGGAAATAAGACACAAGACGATCCCGACAATGCGGGCCGTCATGCTGACGGCCAAAGGAGGTCCCGATGTTCTCAGAGTGGTCGAGGTGCCGATGCCGGTTCCCGGCCCGGGAGAGGTCCGAGTCAAAGTACTGGCTACGGGCGTCGGTGCAACGGATGTTACCATGCGCCGCGGCTCGTACATTTTCGCGCCGCGGATCCCGTTCATCCCCGGCTACGAATCGATCGGCATCGTCGATGCAGTAGGCAAAGATGTCGCTTCTTTAAAAGAAGGGGACCGTGTCTGTGCCCTGTTGGTGTATGGAGGATACGCGGAATATGTGGTGCGGGGGGCCGAGCACTGGATCAAAGTACCGTCCGGCCTGAGCGATCTTGCCGCTGTCTCGCTCGTGCTGAATTATGTCACCGCATTCCAGATGATCCGGCGAAAAGCCCGCCTGCAGCCCGGACAGTCCGCGCTCGTCAACGCCGCGAACGGCGGGGTCGGTCAGGCATTGCTCGATCTGCTCCGCGCGCTTGGCATTTCGGCAATCGGCGCAGCGGCGCAGGCACATCATGAAATTGTCTCTTCCTACGGCGCGATACCGATTGAAGGACGCTTCGCACCGCTCGATGACGGCGTTCATCGGGTTCGTCCGCAAGGAGTGGATGCGGCCTTCGACGCGGTCGGCGGCAGAGCGACCGGCGAATGCATCGCTTCCACCCGCAGAGGGGGTACGACGGTATGGTACGGTTTCGTCGGCGCCAGAAAAACCTCCGAACTTGTTCATTCTTATGCTTCGCTTTTTATAGGAAGTCGGTTGAAAAGGCGGCGCGGCACATTTTATGGGATCACCATGTGGTACCGAAAAGACCCTCTGCCATTCCGCGAAGATTTGCTGGAACTCTTCAGGCTTCTCCAGGAGAACAAGATCGCCCCCCGCATCGCACAGACATTCCCCCTGCTCGACGCCCGAAAGGCGAACGAGCGGCTTGAAGCGGGCGGAATCGAAGGAAAAATCGTCCTTGTCGCATGAGCATGCAAGGAACGAAGGGGGTCAAAATCAAGTTATAGGAAATTGGATCTCCGCCGCGCGAAGCTTCCATGAAGTTGCGCAGAGCCTCCTCTTTTCTCAAGCGCGCTTTTATCGCGCCGTATGATCGTTCACCGGACATCCGTTAAGCAAACGATGCGAAGGAGAGTCGTCAATGAGGCGGACAAAAATTCTGAGTATTGCGCTTGGCGCGCTGACGGCGTTATTGTCGGTTAACTGCAATACAAAATCCGAGGCAGCACTGATGGAAGACGAACAACAGAATAAAAATCCGTACTATTCGAGGACCGACACGACTGTTTTAAACCTCTCTAATGCCGCCTGGAAAAAAATTCTGCCGTCAAAGGTGTACGCCGTCGCACGGGAGAAAGAAACCGAATGGGCGTTTACCGGAAAATACTGGAACTTCGAAGGCATCGGCACGTACTACTGCGCCGTGTGCGGCAACAGACTCTTCAGGTCGGACTCGAAATTCGCGAGCACCTGCGGCTGGCCGAGTTTTTTTGAAACTGCCCGGCCTCAAGCCGTCCTATATCAGCGGGACTACTCGTTGGGGATGGAGAGAATAGAGGTCCTCTGCGGCCGCTGCGGAAGTCACCTCGGGCATCTGTTCGACGACGGACCGCCGCCGACGCACAAACGTTATTGTATGAACTCGATCGTGCTCGATTTCGTCCCCGACACGACCCAGCAAAAATCCAACGACTGAATTTCAAGGATGTATCTATGGGCCGACTCCTTGCCTTTAACTCGATCTCACTGGACGGATACTTCACGGATGCGAACGGAGATATGTCGTGGCTGTACAATCCCAAAAAGGACGAGGAGTGGGATGCGTACGTCGCCGGCAACGCCAGCGGCGACGGGGTCCTCGTTTTGGGGAGGGTCACCTACGATCTGATGAAAAAGTATTGGCCGACTCCGGCTGCAGTGGAGAACAATCCTGTCGTCGCAAAGCGGATGAACTCCGGACAAAAAGTTGTTTTCTCCAGAACCATAGAAAGTTCGGACTGGGAGAATTCAAGGTTTGTGAAGAACGACATGGCCGGAGAGGTCAGGAGGTTGAAAAACATGCCCGACGTCCACATGGCGATCCTTGGGAGCGGCAGTATCATCGCACAGTTGACGCAGGAGCGGTTGATCGACGAATACCAGTTCGTCATCACGCCGATGATCTTGGGGAGGGGGAGAACGATGTTCGATGGAGTCAAGGATAAAGTACAATTGAAGCTGACAAGATCACGTACGTTCTCCAACGGAAACGTCGTGCTCATCTACGTGCCGGCGTCGTAGCCGGAGGCTGGATCTTTTCGGCACTTCGGCGCGACGGGATCGCATTTCCCCGCTTCTTTCTATTTTCCGCGTTTTGAATTTCTGCACGCCAGGCGATCGTATATCGACATGCGCAACCTTAGAGGTCGCCCTGCAGAAATGCCGGAATGATGGCAATGTATGCAGAAAAGTCGTCCTGCAAAAATACCACGGTTATGTCCCCTGCATATACACATGGCATGCTGACGCTGCTTCACGGCCGTGACGCATGGCGCGTGCGACCAGACTCGCTCCTGTCATCGCATCCCCGGCGGCAAAGACACCGGGAACAGACGTCGCATACTGGGCGGCCTTGATGTTTCCCCATTCATCCAGAGCGACCTGCAGGCCGTTCGTCAATTGTCCATGTTCGACATGGACAAAACCCATGGCAAGGAAAACCAGGTCGACGTCAAGAGCAAACTCCGACCCGGCAATTTCATACATTTCCCTGCCGATCCCCTTTGCATCTTCCTTCCATCCAACCCGCACGAATTCTCCCCGCTCGACCTTCGTTCCGTCCCCTGAAAATCTCTTCGCTGAAACGGACCAATCACGATGACACCCCTCCTCATGCGACGATGAGTTCCGCAGGATCTTCGGCCAGTCGGGCCAGTCGGGATTGTACGGTTTGTCCCACTCCCGGGGCTTGGGCAGAATTTCAAATTGATACACCTCTTTGGCTCCCTGCCGCACCGCGGTACCAACGCAATCATTCCCCGTATCGCCGCCGCCGATGACAACAACGCTCTTGTTTTCCGCCCAGATGATCTCATCGCGCTTTTTCAGACCGGCGACGTATTTGTTCGAATGAGTCAGATACTCCATCGCCTGATGGACCCCGTCCAGCTCCGCTCCGGGAATATTCAATCCGCGCGCGCGGCCGGCGCCGGGAGTAAGAATGATCGCGTCGAATGTACTTCGCAGTTCATCCGCCGAAATGTTTTCTCCAACATTCACATTCGTCTCGAAGCGAACCCCCTCCTCTGTCATCAATTTTATTCGCCTGTCGAGAACCCATTTCTCAAGCTTAAAGTCGGGAATTCCGTATCGGAGGATCCCTCCGGCTTTATCCGATTTCTCGAACACCGTCACTGAGTCTCCAAGCTGGCGCAGTCTCTTTGCAGCGGCCAGGCCGGCAGGCCCAGAGCCGACGACGGCGACCCGTTTATGCGTTTCTTTATTGGGAAACTCCGGCACCACCCAGCCGTTCTCAAACGCGCGCTCGGAGACGAAGAGCTCGATCTGACGTATCGAGACCGCGCTGACGTTGATTGCCAGCGTGCAGGCGGCTTCGCAGAGTGCAGGACAGACGCGCGCCGTAATTTCGGGGAAACTGTTTGTCCATTCGAGCTGCTGGTATGCTTCGCGCCACTGGCCGCGGTAGACGAGATCGTTCCAGTTGGGAATGTCGTTGTGAAGCGGACAGCCGAGCCAGTGGCAGAACGGAACCCCGCATGCCATGCACCGGGCCCCCTGCTTCTTTATTTCTTCTTCGGTGAGAGGGTTGACAAACTCGTGATAGTCGTGGATCCGGTCGACGACCGGCCGGTATGTCGGATTGACGCGCGGATATTCGAGGAAACCGCCTGCTTTTCCCATTGTAATCGCCCCTTCTGAGATGTGAGTAAGAGAGTGTAGTCTGTTGTGAGTTAAACGTGCATCCGGCCATGACAGGCCGTCCCGCGAAAGCAACCAAGTCTTGAGGGAGTTTCAAAAATCCTATCAGCCGGCTTCACCCAACTGTGCCATTCGCGTTCACTGCTGCGATGGCGGAGCGGGCGCCGGCTGAGGAGGCTGGTCGGAAAATTGAAGACTCGACGTTACGACGATCTGTTCCTGCTCTACTCTCAGGTTCTGATTATAGGGCGTAATATAGACGGTCTTGGATTTGTCCCCCGGGAGCGTCACCAGCACGCTGGGTTGGACCGGCTGTGGTCCGGCGAATTCAAACTCGGGGCGGTAGAACTTCGAGATATCGACGTCGCCGAGGTGGATCTTTTTGCCGAAAATTTTCGTGTAAACTTCGAAGGACGCTTTCAGCACCTTGACCGAGATCCTGTTCGTCTCCTGATGGTATTTGATCTCCACCTCCCCGTTGGCCACCGATCCGTATGAAAAAAATCCGACCTTAACGCTCGCATCCGCGGCGAATGCCGCCGCATTCGGCTTCAGATCGATGTGCGCGTTCTTGACCTCCCAGGTATATTCTCCTTTGATTCCTAAAACGTCGTACGGCGCCTTTCCGCTGACCGGCCCGACAGCTGTAAGAAAACCGTTCAGCGTCGACTGGCGGACGATGACGATGGCGTCAGGCGGCTGGGCGTAAGAGACAAGAGCAAGAACGAAGGTAAGAAGAATGAGCGGATGGATCAGTTTCGTGTGCATTGCAGGTTCCGATCACCAGGAGAGCAGTCGACGCATTAATTCAACTATCTGCAAAAGTTTAAAAAATAAAACGATGAATGTCAATCATGTCACATTCCCGTCACTGAGATTCTGAACGGAGCGAATGGCGAAGGCATACGCCGAAACAGTCTCGCAAAGCCAATCCTTCGGGACCTCGGAGGTTCGTCCGCCTTCAGCGAGTCCGCCGGAGAGACATCGACACGAACTGAGTCGCCGCGAACCGACGGAGAGATCCGTCATTCTGAATCCGACGTTGAGCGAACGCATCGTGCGTTTGCCAATACCTGTCTCACTTCCTGATCGTCCAAAAATCGTCGGCCAAATTTCTGTTGGCAAGATAGTCGTACGGAATTGTAAAGTATCCTTGTTCTCCCCAGTCCTTTCCCCATGAATTACGGACGATGAAACGGCGGTCGCTGTCAGCGTACCCGATCCCCACTACGGCATGCCCTCCGACAGTACGCTCGCCGGGCAAAGGCATGTTAACAACGCCGGTTTGTGCGACTTTTTGCGACTCGAAGCTCTCGTAGACGGTGAAGCCGAAGACGAACGGGAATCCCTCCGCAAGACAGGTCCGCATTTCGTCAAGCGTCAGAATGCGGTGATACGAGGTGATGAGACGCTTTTTCGCCTCGGCATAGCATGCCGGCGTCGGCTTGTCCTCGAATTTTGAGATCACGTATGGCCACTTTTTCTCCGGACAAACTCCTTGTTTTGCGAGCGATTTTATGCCGTCACGTATTTGCGCCCCCGAATCGGACATGATGGTATGTTCGATCGCTCGCTCGTTAAAGTAGATGAAAAGCCGGCTGACATCGACAAGCGGCGTGCCGTTCTTCAATTCAATGAATTCAAGCGCCCCGGCAAGTGCATTCGCGGTGCAGCTGCCGAGTTCTCCCTGGTTCTCGACCGGCGGGCATTTTGAACGAAGATCGACCGACGCCGGGAGCGACGGAGGAACGGCGCGAGCCTGGCTGTACAAGAGATCCTGGTGGTCGGGAAGGTCCGGCACCCATCCATATCCTGGTTTTCGTCCCGCAGGTGCTGAAGATTTTTTTCGACGTTTAACGGCCATGGTCAATGCTCCCTTCTTTGACTTGTGTGGATGGAGTCGTAGCGGGCAAATGCAGTCTGATGCGATGCAGTAAAAATCCTCCCCCGCCGTTCAGGATTCACCGGAAAGATTCTTGGAGGATGCCCCGTGAGATGAGCAAATTCACGCGAAGATGCTCACTTGCCAAAAATTAGGACTTTTTGGAAGAATTGTCAAGAAAGGAAGGCCGTTGGCAGCGCCGAGAATCACATTCCACGCTCTATCCCAGACTCAGTTTGGGAGCGGCGTCGTCGACTTGTCTCTTGGCGGGAGACAACGGGAACGAGATCTGCTCCCTTCCCGATCGAGGATTGGGGACGAGAGAACCCTTCCCTCATAACCCCGGATGCGGGATCAATGATCAAATTTTGAAGGGGGAAATGCCGTTCTCGTCCACGCGGCTGATGATGAGCGTGGTTTGCTCAGGTTTTGTCTGGCCGACAGAAAATGCGGCGGCGATTCTTTTTGCTGCGGGATCGATCGATCGCTGGTTATCGGTGTATAACTTTGCAAGTATCTCCCCGGCTTTTACCGGATCACCGATTTTTTTTGAAAGGACAATTCCGGCCTTAGGGTCGATAACATCGTCAACCTTTGTTCTGCCGGCGCCGAGGTCGATTCCGGTGAGGCCGATCTCGAGCGGGTCGATTCCGGTAATAACGCCGGTACTCGCCGATGTGATCTCGCTTGAATATTTCGGCCGGCCATATTTTTCCGGGTGTTCAATGAAGGATGCATCTCCCCCCTGACGCTTCACGAGCTGGATGAATTTTTCATACGCCCTGCCGTTCCTTACGGCATCCTTGCATCGCTCGATGCCTTCGGCAAGCGTCTCAGCCTTCTTCCCCAGCACCAGCATCATTCCGCCGAGCACGTATGTCAATTCCATGACATCGGGGACGTCCCTGCCCCGCAGGCATTCGACCGACTCGACCACTTCAATCCAGTTGCCGACGGCGTAACCGAGGGGCTGATCCATGCTCGTGATAAAACCGATTGTTTTCTTCCCAAAACTATCGCCAATCTTTACCAGCGCGGCGGCGAGCGCGGCGGCCTTTTCATATGTCGGCATGAAAGCGCCCCGCCCGGTCTTGATGTCCAGCACGAGCGCATCGATCCCTTCCGCGAGCTTCTTGCTCATGATGCTTCCGGCAATCAACGGAATCGATTCCACGGTCGCGGTCACGTCGCGCAACGCGTACATCTTTTTGTCAGCGGGGGCGATCTCTTTTGTCTGACCGACCATCACCGCGCCTATCTCTGCGATCACGTTCTTGTAACCGGGGACCGATAACGACGCGCTGAACCCCGGAATCGATTCCAGCTTGTCGAGCGTCCCGCCTGTATGGCCGAGTCCATGTCCGCTGACCATCGGAACCGGTACGCCGCACGCCGCGACGATCGGCACCAGAGGAAGAGAGATCTTATCGCCGACGCCGCCGGTGGAATGTTTATCGACTTTGAGCCCCGGGATCGCAGAGAGGTCGACAACTTCCCCGGAGTGAAGCATCAGCCGGGTGAACTCGCGCGTCTCCTCCGCATTCATTCCGGAAAAATACGTCGCCATCAGAAAAGCGGACATCTGGTAATCGGGAATGGTTCCTTTAACGAACCCGTCGATGAGGAATTGCAATTCATCGGGCGACAAAGCGCCGCCGTTTCTTTTTTTGCGGATCAGTTCGTTGGCTGTCATAGATCAGAGAAGCGTCAGTATCTGGGGAAACGTATCGACGATCCATTCAGGCTGCGCGGCGGTCATCTGTTCGCGCGTGCACGTGCCGTACGTCACGCCGCAGGTGGCAACGCCGGCATTTTTCCCGGTGAGAATATCCCGTTCGGTATCGCCGACCATGAGCGTTTCGTTCGCGGCCCACTGCTGCTCGCGAAGGATCTTGTTAAGGATCGCGGGATTCGGCTTGTGGGGCATGCCGTCGGTCCCCTGGAGCTGCGAGAAATATTCCGCGATGTCAAAATGGGTCAGAATCTTCTTTGTCGTTTCGCTCGACTTGATCGTCGCTGTCGCAAGATTGATCTTTTTAATGTGAAGGATTTCGATCGTCTCCTTGACGCCCGGGAAGAGTTTCGTCGTGTCAAGAGAACGGGGACGGTAATAATCGCGGTACATTATTGCCGCCTCGGGGATCCTTGGGTGGAGCCGGTCCGGCAGGAGGAGCGTGAAGGTTTCCTGCAGCGTCTTGCCGATATGGGGATAGAGATCTTCTTCCGTGTAATTTTGAACGCCAAGCTGCTGCAGAACCCACAATTGCGCACCGGCAATATCGCGCTTCGAGTCGAGCAGCGTCCCGTCGACGTCGAAGATGATGTTTTTGAGCATTGTGATTCTAGATTCTGACTTGTTCCAGGTTTTGAGCGTCAGGTAATAGGCGTTGGGTGCTGACACCGCGGTCGTGCGTCCTAAAACCTTGCTCACTGATCATTGTTGACTGTTCACTGAATCACATCTCCACCTTCACGGTAAATTTTCGTTTGCAGCGGTTGCATTGCAGTTCAACGGTCACCCAGTTATTCCGTTCGTAGTATGCCATTTCCGCCAGTTCCCCGTCGCATGAAGCCGAGATGCAGCGCTTCAGGTCGACCCGGTAGGCCCGGTTCTTCGGCTCTTTCGACGGCTCATGTTCCATGGTGATTCTTCCTTCGGAGCAAACGTTCGCCGAGAAATATGCCGGCGATCGTCTTTCCGTCCGCAATCTCCCCCCGCTCGGCCATTGCGATCGCTTCGTCGAGCGGAACGCGGAGAAGTTTCATAGTCTGTTCCCCCTCTTCCAGCGCCTGTCCCTGGGGGGAGAGAGAAAGATCCTGTGCCATGAAAATATGGAGCCGTTCGTTGCAGAATCCCGGCGTCGTCATGAGGGTGGTCAGCTTTGTCCATCGGTTTGCGAGATAACCCGTTTCTTCCCGAAGTTCGCGCTCGGCGCAATGCTGGGGGTCTTCCTTGCCGTCGAGCTTCCCCGCCGGCAATTCAACCACCTCCGCGCCGATCGGGTACCTGAATTGTCTGACCAGCAGAATATCGTTGTTCTCGAAGACCGCGAGCACGACGGCTCCCCCCGGATGCTGGATGATTTCCCTGACGGCCGGATTCCCCGAGCTGTACTTCCCATGGTCGACGACCAGGGTGACGATCCTCCCCGAGTAGATTTTTTCGGTTCGCAGAAGTTCAAATCCCATCAGCGCCTTCTTTCTTTGATATGGACAACCTGCTGCGGAACGGCAAACTCCACCTTCGCTTTCATGAGCGCTTCGTATGCCTGGACGCGGAGTTTTTCTGCTGCCGGCCCCTGTTCGCTGAATGATCCAACGCGGCAAAACAGTTTGAACTGAATCCCCGCCGGATCAAGCTTCATAAGGTTCACTTCCGGCGGCGGCATTTTCAGGACATCGGAATGCGAACGGGCAAGGTCGAGCAGAATTTTTTTCACCTTAGCGACGTCCGAACCGTACGCGACGGTCACTTCGACGATCACCCGGATCGCAGGGGCGGGGAAAGAATAATTCACGATGCGCGTTTTGATCAGTTCGCTGTTCGGAACGATGAGCAGATTGTTGTCCGCGTCGACGATCCTGGTGCTCCTGAGGCCGATCTCGAAAATGTCCCCTTCTTCGCCCGTCGGGATCTTCACCCGATCCCCCTTGCGGAACGGCCGGTCGAGCATGATCACAAAGCCCGAGATCATATTGGAGATCGTCTCCTGCGCCGCCAGGCCGACGGCAAGGGAACCAACGCTCAGAAGCGCCAGCAGACTCGAGATGTTCTGTCCGAAGTGGTCGAGGACGATGATGACCGCGATGACCCCGACGATGATGTTCACAAACCGGTTGACGAGCGGGGCGAAGGCAAGGTCGAAATTCGACGATTCTTTTTCGGCGACCGAATGGAGCGCGTGCCGGATGAGGGTGTCGGCGACCTTGACCCCCAGTGTCGTCAAGACAACCGCCATCAGCACATAGAGGGCCGCGTTGGAGTATTCGAGGAATTTCAGGAACGACGTGTTGCCCGCATCGAGCCCTTCGCTGAGTTCGCGGAGACCGAAGTACATCCCCAGGATCGCACTGATCGACATCACCCGTTCAAGGATGATCTCGAGGATCTCGTCGTCGATCGCGGTCTTGGTGAAGGTGAAAATTCTTCGTCCGATGCTTTCCAGGAAAAATTTTATCCCCTTGCCGAGGATGAGGATGAGCAGAAAAAGAATGAAGCCGGCAACGGTGTGGAACAACAGGCCGGTGCCGAAAACTGCCTCGAGTTTTTTCAACAACGTATCGCTGATGACAACGAGAAATGATTTCATGGGAACACGTGCGGGTTATTTTCTGCTTCCCGGTTTTATCGCCGGAGTTCCTTCTTTGCAGAGCGGACATGCATCCGGCGCGTAGGTGACGACATCCATCTGAAGGACGGAAAACGATTCGGCGTTGAACGTCGTTTTGCCGCTGCTCCGGTCGACAATGTAACCGACGCCGGCAAGCACCGCACCGGCCCTTTCAACAAGTCCGATGATCTCCTTCACCGAGCCGCCGGTCGTCACGACATCCTCGACGACGAGCACGCGTTCCCCTTTCATTATTTCGAAGCCGCGGCGAAGCGTCATGACATTGTTTTCCCTCTCCGCAAAGATCGTGCGGGCTTCGAGCATCCTGCCGACCTCGGTCCCGACCACGATGCCGCCGATCGCGGGGGAGATGACCAGTTCAATTCCGCTCTTCCCGAAATGCTTCGCGATCTCGCCGGCAAGGAGGTGAAGGTATTTGGGATGCTGGAGGACCTTTGCGCACTGAAAATAGTGCGGGCTGTGAAGCCCCGAAGTGAGCAGAAAATGTCCGTCGAGCAGTGCGTTGGTCTCTCTGAAGATCCTGAGGATATCATCGTTGGGAAGTTTCATGAAGGGTTGGTGCTAAAAGGTGAGGTAGTGATTCTTTCTTTAAAAGTTTTCCTTTTTAATCTTTACGATGTAACAAGCTATCACCATTCATCCTCGATCTCCTCGAGTTCTTCTTCCATCTCGGTCTTTTCATGAAGATCGTTCGTTTCCGTTGCGAGCTCTATCCCCTGCCGGTAGATCTTTTTTGCTCCGGCCGTATTGTTCGTTTTGGAATAGAGGCGTCCGAGCTGGTGATACGCCGCCACGTACCGGGCGTCGCGTTTCAGTAAATCCTCGAGCGCGGCGATCGCATTTTTGGGTTCGCCAAGACCGACGTACTCCAGTGCGAGCGCATACCGGGAGAAGGAATCGTCGGGGTCCTTGGCGAGCAGCTCCGTCAGCGCCTTGATCCGTTCCTGATTGTTCATGAGTTCGGGCGCCTCTTATGCCAGCGAGTTAATTTGCTGCGCCAATGCAAAATCCTTGGCGGTGAGTCCCCCCTCGCTGTGTGTGGAAAGACTCAGCGAGACCTTATTCCAGCGGATATCGATGTCGGGATGGTGGTTCATTTTTTCCGCAAGCAAGGCGACCGATTGCACAAACCCCATGGCGCGTGCAAAGTCCTTATGGACGAACAACTTGTGAATTTCGTCCCCCCGGCGTTTCCACCCCTTCGTCGATTTCAATTCACCGGCAATCTGCTTTTCCGTCAACAAAGCCATCTCTTCGCCTCCTTCACGCTTCTACTTTGAACGGTTCCAGCCTGTCGCTGAAATCAGGCCGGTAGTAATCCTGGCTTTCAAATTCCTGCGCCCACCCGTTTTCGAACCCGAGTTTATCCAGAAGAGCCAGCACTTTGTTGTACTCGCTTTCACGGATGCGGCGGTCCAGCAATTCTGTCGTCAGCGCTTTGTGCGTCGGATAGTACTGCGACATGACGCTCAAGGTCACCCGATTATCCAGCTCTCCCGCAATCCACCGCAAGGTCTCTTCGGAAGTGGCAATATCATTCGGCAGCACAAGATGGCGGATGATCAACCCTCTGTTGACCAGCCCGTCGTCGCCGTACACGAGCTCGCTGCCGACCTGACGGTGCATCTCCGAGACCGCAGCGCGGGAAATTTCGGTGTACGACTTCACCTTCGAATACTTGTATCCAAAATCGTCGTCGCTGTATTTCAAGTCGGGGAGGTAAATATCAAAAATACCGTCGAGGAGCTTCAGCACTTCGACGGAATCATAGGCATTGGTGTTGTAGATCAACGGGAGACGGAGCCCTTGAGGAATTGCGATCGCAAGGGCGCGAACGATCTGCGGAACAAAATGCGTGGGGGAAACAAATCCGATGGCATGAACTCCTTTCGCCTGAAGCTCGAGCATCATTTCCGCCATTTGATCGAAGGATCTCTCGTTCATCCGCTCGGCCTTCCAGTTCTGGCTGATCTGAAAGTTCTGGCAGTAGACGCAGCGGAGATTGCAGTTCCCGAGAAAGATATTCCCCACCCCGTTCTCGCCGCCAAGCGCCGGTTCCTCGCCGAAATGCTGGCAATACGACGAAACGATCGGAAGATAGCCGGAATAGCAGCGGGCGAGTTCGTTCTTCAGGCGGTTGTTGCCGCAATCATGGGGACACACTGTGCAGAACTCCAGCATGGCCTCGAGCCGCTCCAACCGCCGCTGGAATTCGCCCGACTCAAAGAGGGGGATGTACGATGGAATAAATGTCATTCGCCTACATTAGTGGTGCAACAATATAAAAAAAATCGAAAAGGAATTCCAGAGGGGGAGCGCAAATCTATTTCAGTGCTGACCGGATTATCTCCAGAAGCTCTTTCAACAATCTGTCACGCTGTCCTTCGTCTCCCGGCGCGATAAAACCGCGCCACTCGCTCAGGAGGAACAGATAGTGAAAGCGGCAATAAAAGCATGTTCACCCGGTCCCCTGGGACTTCCCTCTGGGAAGCACGCCCTGCAAGATGGGGACGCATCCGGAAGAGCCATCCCTTCGGGAGAAGAGCGAAGTGACATAAATTCGAGACTGCTTCTAAACCTTCTTCAATGCCTGTTCGAAATCCGAGATCAAATCGTCGATCCCTTCAACGCCGACAGAAATGCGGATCATTCCCGGAGTCACTCCGTGCTGCTTCAGTTCCTTGCCGGACATATTCACGTGAGATGAATAGACCGGAATGCTGACCAGCGTTTCCACTCCGCCGAGCGACATTGCGTTCACGGCAACGTTGAGCGCATCGCAGACCTTGACGGCCGCTTTCACTCCCCCCCGCACCTCGACGGTCACCATTCCTCCAAAGCCGCTCATCTGCTTTTTCGCCAGCGAATGATGCGGATGGGATTCAAGTCCCGGATAGATAACGCGCAAAACCTTTGGATGTCTTTCCAATCGCTTGGCCAGGGCCAGGGCGTTTTCATTCTGGCGGCTGACCCTGAGTTCAAATGTCTTCAGGCTCCTGAACAGCAAATACGCCATGAACGGGTCCGCACAGCCCCCCAGATATTTCGCCGTGATCTTTATCTTGTCGATCGTCTTCTTCGGGCCGACCGCGATGCCGGCAAGGATATCGCTGTGTCCGCCTAAATATTTTGTGGCGCTTTCCATCACGATATCGACACCGAGGTCAAACGGCTTTTGGTTCAGGCAAGAGGCGAATGTGTTGTCGATCATCGTCAAAATACCGGTGCGATATTTCTTCTCAGCCCTTTTCACCTGCGCTACAAGGAGGCCGATATCCACGATATTGAGCGTCGGATTGGTAGGCGTTTCAAAATAGACAAGACGTGTCTTTTTTGTAATGAGTTTGTCAAGCGCTGAGAGATTGTCAGGATCGGCGTACTTCACGCCAATATCGCTGTCCGGAAGCGTGTCGCGGAAAAACCGGTACGTCCCCCCGTAGAGCGCCGGCGTGCTGACGATTTCTTCCCCGGCGTGGACGAAGGTCAGGATCGCCGTAGAAATTGCGGCCATGCCGGAGGCGAAGAGTGCGGCGGCTTCCCCCTCCTCCATCAACGCGATTTTTTCTTCGACGTCGTGTACAGTCGGATTGTGGTAGCGCGAATAGACGTAAACGGAAGTATCGCCGTTCGCATAACGGACCGCATCGTTGGAATCGTCGAACCGGTATGTCGATGTCTGATAGATCGGAAGGGAAACGGGGCCTTTATACGGGTGAAGTTTTTTTCCGTGAATCGCTTTTGTCGCGAGGGAGAGTTTTTTGAAGTCCATAGGGAATAATGTGTTGGAAGAATTCGTTTGGTTCCGCAGATCTAGACCGCAAAATAGTTTTCAAACTCCTCGACCGTGTCCGTCCGATAGTATTCCCCCCGTTCTTTATTCAGCACATACCCGCTCATGTAATTTCCTTTCGCGATTGCCGAAAGGGCTTCACACAACACATCGATCTCCTCTTTGGTGTTATAGATGCCGAAGCTGGCGCGGACAAATCCGGGGAGGGTCGACCGGTCCCGGGCAAGAATGCGCTGCTCCATATCTTTCGCCTCCGCCTCGTCGACGTTGAGAAGACACTTCACGTACGGATGCGCGCAGAAACATCCGTTGCGGGTCCCGATTCCCCACTCATAGCTCAAAATGGAAGCGACGAGCGCATGGCTGAGGTCGTTGACGTTGAACGTGATGACGCCAAGCCTGTCGTTTGCATGCGCGGCCTCCTTGTCGCCGTACAACGAAACGCCGGGGATCTTTTCGATCTTCTCGAGCGCGTACCGCGTCAGCGACGCCTCATGTTCGATGATATCCCTCCAGCCGATCTGTTCGATAATGCGGATCGCCTGCGCAAGTGCGACGGCGCCGACGATGTCCGGCGTACCGGCCTCTTCTTTGTCCGGCAGATCGGTCCAGTAAGCATTTTCCAGATTCACAATATCGACCGTTCCGCCGCCGACGTATTCGGGATCCCCCTCCTCGAACGTCTGCCGGCTTCCGACGAGCACGCCGACCCCAAAGGGGGCGTACATTTTATGAGCGGAGAAGGCAAGAAAGTCGAGATGCTCGGGATCCCCCTTCCTTTTCATGTCGACGGGACGGTGGGGAACAAGCTGTGCCGCGTCGACCATGATCTTGGCGCCTATCTCGTGCGCCCATCGGGCATACATGTGCACCGGATTGATGAACCCGGTGACGTTCGACGCCCCGCTCACCGCGATGAGTTTGATGGCGGAACCGTGAAGCGAAATTTTCTCCTTGAAATCCTTCTCATCGATGCGCCCGTCGGGCGTCACTTCGACGTGCACCACATGCGCCGCCTTCCGCCACGGGAGCTCGTTCGAATGATGCTCCATCACCGACGTCAACACGACGTCCCCCGGTTTGAATGAAAAACGATGGGCCAGTTTGTTGATCGCTTCGGTGGTATTCTTGCAGAAAAGGACGACGCTGTCGGAAAGGTCCGCATTCACAAATCTGGCGATCGTCTCGCGCGCCTCTTCGAAGACCCAGGAGGATAATTTCGATTTGAAACCGGTCCCGCGGTGGACGTTGGAGTACCACTTCAGGAATTCGTTCACCTTGTCGGTGATCAGCGAAATCGTCGGCGTGCTCGCGGCATTGTCGAGATTGACGTAGCGGCGATGCTTTCCGCCGAGAAGCGGGATTTCCTCATCGATGCCGACGACATATTTTCGGATCGTACGGATGGAGATTTCGTTCCCCTGTTTCTTCTGAAGGGGCTTGGGCATTCCAACAACTGCGGTCATGGGATCACTTCTCCTCGATGCTTATTCCCATTCAAAATACTTTTTTTGAGGTGGAAGGTCAAGCGGTTGAAAGGCAGGCAGCGTATCAGTGTGAGAATCTCCCCTCTCGCCCAAGGGTCTCGAATGTGGGACGATAGTACTGCCGAAATGTTGCCGGATGAATGCTGGGATTACAGAGCCATTGCCAGCCATTCTCCTGCTGTGTGAAGCATCCAGGCGACCGGACCATAGATGATGATCGCGGTCAGGAAGAGCAGAACAAAATTCCGCGAAGAGAGATATCGCTCGCGATACGCTCTTCGAAAAAGATAAGCGGAAAAAGGAAGGTTGATGCAGACCGCGGTGATAACGCCGGGATTGTATTGTTGCATCCTGATCGATGCGGCAATGTGGGGAACCACCACATTGAGCAAAACGATCGCCTGAAGGAGAAAAAGAAGAAATAATTTCCCGCTCCCCTTTTCACCATTGACGCAAAAGATCGTCACAGCCCAGGGAACCGCCGTCGCAAGAAAAAGCGAGCAAAGAAGCTGCGCAGGAGTGAATTGAATGTCAAGCGATAAAGGGAGATTCTCCTTGATGAGCCCCAGATGAGCCATCACCCATGGCGGCATCGTCAGCGCCTCTTCGAGATTGTGGACGGTCAGGATGATCGGAATAAGCCACAACATTCGCCTAAAAGAGAGCGACCGGCCGAGCTGTGTTATCGGATTATTCATCAAGTGAACACGATCATTCAATCGTCATCGTCGTCGTGGCTCTCCTGGTTGATCATGAACGCGCTGCGAACGGGAGCGGGCATATCGGACGAAGCTCCTTTCACCGACTTCCAGATGATCTCGTTGAATTCGTTATCGGGGACCAAATCCTCCCTCGAAAGATTGAACGCTTCCATTCTCTCCTGTCCGAACGCGCCGAGGGCATTTTTCTCTTGAAGGTCGATGATGTTGTTTCTTGCCATAAAAGGCGTCAGGTCGGGCTGCGGCGTGAAGGACGCGAACATCGGCGTTGCGCTCGCATCGTACTGGCTCATCGGCGGCAGGCCTAAGATCAGCTCCATCGTGCGCAGCATGCCCGAGGTGGAATACATCGTGTGGTCGACAACGTGATGTCTCGTGTACGGGCTCACAACGAGCGCGATCGAGCGATGCGCATCGACATGGTCGGGACCGTTCTGCGCGTCGTCTTCAAGGACGAACACCGCCGATTCCTTCCAGTATTTGCTGTGCGAGATCCGTTCGACGATCGTGCCGAGCGCCTTATCGTTGTCGGCGACCATCGCCCGCGGAGTGAGCGAACCTCTTCGCGAGCCGGCTGTATGGTCGTTCGGCAGTTTGATAATCTCAAACTGCGGCAGCGAATCGCCCGCCTCGTACGCGTCGAATTCCTGGAGCCACGCGTCCACGCGCTGGACATCGGGATAATTCAGATCCCAGCCGCGGTAATCGGGAGAGGTCCTGCCGATCAATGCTGAAGCTTTCACCCGGTTTGCGCCTTTTGTTGTATCCTCCTCGTCGACGAACTCCCCGTAATTTCTCATCGAGACATTGTGCCTCACGCAGTCATCCCAGATATAGCCGTTCGTCGGGCTGGTGATACCTTCGCCTTCGTACACGTACTCCCCCCCGCGGCCGCCGTAAAACGTCGGCCACGTTTTCTCGACGAAGTCTGTCGCGTATGCGGCCATCGACCAGTTGTGTCCGTCCGCGCTGACTTCGGCATCCTCATAATAATTGTCGAGTAAAGCAAACTCTTCCGCAAGCGCATGATGATTCGGCGTCACATCCTTTCCAAAAAGACACAGCGCGGAATCGCCGTTCCCTTGCGGGATATCGCCAAAAACCTGGTCGTACGTCCTGTTCTCTTTGATGACGTAAAACACATGCTTGATCGGCGAGATTGACGAGGTCGATTTTGGGATCGGATTCTGATCGTCCCATTGCGGAGCCGGACGAGTCCGCGTGAGCGGCGTATTCTGAACAACCTGAGCCGTATAACTTGCCAATTCTTCTTTTGAAGGAAGAGGGATAAACGACAGCGATCCGACCAGCAAGCTTGCGATGTATTCATGGTGCGGATTCGCTTTTGAGATCATCCCCTTTCCGTTGGCAACGAGGAGAAGGTTCCCGGCACAGCGGACCGCCGTCGGATACCAGCCGGTCGGGATGAATCCCAGCGAACGGCTCGCTCCGAATTTTTCGACATCGATCACCGCCAGAAAATTATTATCGGCATTCGCGACATACAGCGTGGAGTTGTCCGGAGAAAGCTCGAGCGAGTTCGGCGTGCTTCCCCCGAGCGCGTCGGGAGAAAGAGAAGTAGAAATTGTTTCGATCACCTTCATCCCGTCAAGCCCGATCACCGATACCGAGTTGACGTTCGCGTTCGCGACAAAGAGCCTTTTTCCATCTTTCGTCAAGACCATTTCATTCGGATGGTCCCCGACGGAGATCAGTTTTCTGAGCAACATCGAATCCAGGTCGACGACGGCAACCTGCGCGCCCCCCCAGACGCTCGCATACACGAGATGCCGCCCTTCGTCGACGGCACAGGAATACAAAGGATGGGAGAGTTGAAGCACTCCGGTAATCGTTCCGCTCGGGAGCGCAATTTTATAGAGCGAGTTATTTCCTTTCGCTGCCACAAGAAGGAGCGAATCCCCGTCAGCCAACGCGATATCCGCCGGCGAAATATCCTGTTGGGAATATGGCTTGCCAAGCTCAATGGTCCGCAGAAACGAGACAGAGTCGTGTTCAAACGCGTATTCATTAACGCCGTTGTCGTTTCCGGCTGAAACATAAATCCGGTTGCCGCGGCTGTTGAAGCGAATTCCGAGCCACGATTTTTTTATCGGCAGCGTTTGAATGACACGGCGGCCCGTGACGTCGACAAGCGAGATCGTCTGCTTCCCCTCCCCGCTGTTGACGACGGCTGCGAATTTTCCGTCAGCGGAGAGATGCATCCCGAGCGGAAGATCGCCGAGATCGACCGAGGTGCCGGCGGGAGACAGGATCCATCCGTTCGGCAGCAACGTCCGGCCGTCATTCATTTTTCCGGGCAGCTGCCGATCGGACAGGGTCGGAGTTTGTGAGCATGCCGCGAAGATGACCGCGGCCAGCGCCATGAACGCAAAATTTTTCATTGTACCTCTCCCGAGCCGTGATACTGGATGAACTGGTGATAATATAGAGAGAGATGAGTTGAATGTCATCCGGTTTTTTGTTAAGTTTTCATTACGGAATGAATTAACCCAACGGCGGATAACGCCCGCACGGCGCGGGAACTATCGCTGACGACCATTCGCGGCCTTCACGGCGCGGCGGAACAATTGCATGTTTGCATTCTTTCTTACCGTCCTCAATACCCCCAAAAGCGTCCACAAAGAGTTCGAGCGGGAGGCCATCCCCCACTCTGACATCCTCTATAATTACGCGCTGCGGATGACGGGCAATGCGGACGACGCTCGGGACCTCCTCCAGGAGACGTTTTTGAAGGCGTTTCGCTTCTGGGATAAGTATGAAAAAGGAACCAACGTGCGCGCATGGTTGTTCCGTATAATGAAAAACACGTACATCAACGTCTACCGGAAGGCAGTGAAGGAGCCGGATACCGTTGACTACAACGACATCCAGAACTTCTACAACGTCATCCGTGAAAATTCTGCCGACCCGAACGATCTGCAGGAAAAATTGTTCGGTAATCTGCTGGACGATGATGTTACAAAAGCTCTCGAGTCGCTCCCGGAGGAATTCCGGACGGTCGTGATCCTGTGCGATATCGAAGGGCTGACGTATGAGGAGATCGCAGAGTTTGTCGAATGTCCGGTGGGAACGGTCCGGTCACGCCTGCACCGCGGGAGAAAGCTTTTGTACGCGAAGCTGTACGAGTATGCAAAGAAGCGCGGGTTTGTCGGTAAAGATTGATCGAACACAAGAATAATTCCGGGGCGGCAGCGGTGGATTGCAGAGAGTTTCATGAGTTGATCAGCGAAGCGGTTGATAAGCGGCTCCATGCCGCCGCTGCCGATAGCTTTGCCGCACATGCCGGCGCCTGCCGGTCGTGCCGCAATGAATTCGAGATGGAGCGATTGACAAAGTCGATCGTCCATGAAAAAGTCCGCCGGCAGACCGTGCCGGGCGCCGTCTTCGATTCCGTCCTCGCCGAGGTGGACCGCCTTCGTCCCGTTTCGCGAAACCGGCCTGGATCTTTTTGGGGAGAGGCGTTCCTCAATCCGGCCGTTGCCCTCGTTGCCCTCCTGCTCGTCGCCGTCGGCGCCGTTTCCCTTCTCCAAAAGGACAATGCAATTCCGATCTCAAGCAACAAGAACATCATCTCCCAATCGGTGAACAACTACAGCGCGGCGATGACCGGCACACTGAAGCCATCTCTGGTGAGCCACGACCCGGATGATATCAAAGATTACCTGGCGAAGGGAACAGCGTTCGACGTCAGCGTTGCGTACCTCGATGGATGCGACTGGTGCGGCGGAATTCTTTCGGATGTCGACGGAGTGCGGCTTGTCCATGTCGTGTACAAGATCGGAGGCGAAGGTCTGCTCTATGTGTATCAGGTGGATATGAACGAAGCAATGAAGGGGAATAAGGTCGGGCTGCCAGAAAACGCGAAGGCCTCATTGACAAAAACAGGATGGTATTTTGAACAGACTCCCGACCGGTGCAACGTTGTGCTCTGGAGACATAAGAACACGCTCTGCGCGGCGGTCAGCAAAATCGACAGAAGCAAAATGATCGCCCTGCTGGGCGAGAAAGACCCATGGTAACGACAATGACGAAATTCAACAAAACGAATCTTCTTTCTTCGGCAACATTATTGATGTCAATATTGGTGATGTTCGCATTCATCGCCGGCTGTGCAAAAAAGGATGAAGACGATTCTTCGTCGAAGTCGGAATCTTCAGCATCGGGGAATTACATCGGCAACGTCGCGAAGGTGAGTTCCGTCCAGAAAGGCGAGGGGACCAAGGTCGCGGATTTTACGTGGACCGACGAAAACGGGAAGAAGACCTCGTTTGCCGACTTCTCGAAGGACAATGTCGTGCTGATCAATTTCTGGGCGACCTGGTGCGGACCGTGCAAAAGAGAATTGCCGGACCTCGTTGCAATCCGGAACGAATACAAAGACCAGAATATCAAGATCCTCGGCATTTCCGTGGACCAGGACGGCGATGTTCTCAACCTCGTACACAACTTTGCTCAACAGGCCAATCTCGCGTACCCGATCATCATCGACAATGGAGAACTTCAGGAGGCGTTCGGCGGCATCAGGGGCATTCCGACGTCGTTCTTCGTAAATAAGAAGGGGGAAATTGTGAGGAAAATGATCGGCCTGCAAACAAAAGAAACATTCAAAGCGGAGCTGCTGGCGGCTGCAAAATAAGCATGCTCAGACTCCGGCAAGCAGTCTATCCCCCAGGTACGCCGGCAAGCCCGCACTGATAATTTTCTCCCTCGCGGACGCGGCGTCATACTCCGAAACCACGTGTTCGTATTCCCAGCGCTCATCGTCGAAAATCCCAAAACTCAAACGGCTGTCCCGATTCCGCGGCTGGCCGACGCTTCCGACATTGATGATAAATCGTTTCCCCTTCTGCAATTCCTTTATCTTCAGATCTTCGCAATACACCCCGCTGATGTGCGAATGTCCGACCCAGCAGAGCGGCGTCGTTAGATACTGAAAATACTGCTGCGCATCGAAGCTTGTCACGATATAATTCCATTGCTCCGGAGCGTCCGGGGAGGCATGGACAAACGTCGACTGATGGGCGACGATCGTATACGGAAGCCCCGATAAGAATTCGCGATGTTCAGGGGCCAGTTGCCGGGCGGTCCATTCAATTGCCGCCCGCGCATACCGGTTCAAGTGCTCGGCCTGCTCGACGTCCAGGACCGCCTGATCATGGTTTCCAATAATGCACGAGACCTTTCGTTCGCACATCATCGCGACACATTCATTCGGTTCGGCGCCGTAGCCGACGATATCACCGAGGCAATAAACTTGTTCGATCTCGTTCGCGTCGATTATCTCGAAGGCTTTTTGGAGAGCCTGAAAATTGGCATGAATATCGGAAAGAATGGCGATGCGCATGGAAGAATGTAATAGAAGTCCGGACAAAAGTAAACCATCGCGTGAGAGATAGTGTTACGGCTTGCGAAATCGCTGCCGGGTGGTGTCTCAGTTTGTAATTTGCCAGGGCTCTCTTCTTTCTCTGTAGCCAGAGAAAGAAGCAAAGAGAGCCTCTCGGAATCGGAACCCTCGCGATGCTTTCCTTCGCACACACCCAAGAAAACGGCCCCTCAAACCAAATCACATGCTAGCCGTTTTCTTAACGCGCGCATCGCGCCCAACGCACAAACCCGCCGATTCCTCGCTTAAAATTTCAGCAGCCATTTTATAACGATTTGAAATCGTCCGGTACGAGCGGGGGGAAGGATTCAATTTGAGCCATTGCCAGCTGCCTTGAAACTCTCTCGAATTTCCGTTACCTTACCAATGAGCGAAAGCTAAATCTGAGTTATGCAGGTTTAGCTTTTAATTTTTCCTTTTTTCCCTTTTACTTTTTCCTTTACCACCGTGTGCGGAATTTGCGGGATCCTTCATTTTGAGGGGAATACTCATCCGGTCGACGAGCAGCTGCTCCGCAGGATGACCGAGAAGATCAGGCATCGCGGACCGGATTCCGACGGGATATACGTTTCCCCCAAACAGAATCTCGGCTTAGGCTTCCGCCGTCTCGCCATCGTCGACCTTTCCCCCGCCGGCAACCAGCCGATGTGCAATGAAGACGGTACGGTATGGATCATCTTCAACGGCGAGATCTACAATCACGCGAAGCTCCGTCCCGCACTTGAAGCGGCAGGCCACCGCTACAAATCCCGCAGCGATACCGAAACGCTCATCCATGCATACGAAGAATACGGACCGCAGTTCGTGCAAAAGCTCGAAGGGATGTTCGCCATCGCGTTGTGGGATGAAAAAAAACAGAAGCTCTTCCTTTTCAGGGACAGGATCGGCATCAAACCGGTCTATTATGCAGAGGCGAACAACCGCCTGCTGTTCGGGTCGGAGATAAAAGCAATTCTCGAGGATCCATCGATCCGGCGCGAGGTGGACGAAACCGCCCTGTCGCACTATTTCACGTTCATCGCGACGCCGGCGCCGCAGACGCTTTTCAAGGGGATCAAGAAACTCGAGGCGGGGCATTATTTGGAGGTCTCGCCGAACGGCAGCGTCAACAAGCAGCAATACTGGAACGTCTTTCAGCCGGTGGACGGCGAGGACGTGCAGAGCGAGGAATACTGTTCGCGCCGCATCATCGAGCTCCTGCGGGAGTCGATCGAAAAAAGGATGATGAGCGACGTCCCGTTCGGCGTTTTTCTGAGCGGCGGCATCGATTCGAGCACGAACGTTGCCCTCATGAGCCAGCTCATGACCCGTCCGGTCGACACGTTCTCGGTCGCTATCGAAGGGCAGGAAAAGGTGAACGAATTCTCCTATGCCCGGCAGATCGCAAAGGCGTTCAAGACCAATCATCATGAGATCGTCATCAACGATGACGATTTCATCCGCCTTTTTCCCGAGGTCATCTATCACCACGACGAGCCGTTGGCGGACCCGGTTTCATTCCCTCTTTACTATGTCTCAAAACTCGCCCGAGACAACGGGACGATCGTCGTGCAGGTCGGCGAAGGGAGCGACGAACAATTCTGCGGCTACACTCTCTACAAACGCATTCTCCGTCTGCAGGAACAATTCCGGTTCATCCGGTCCATGCCCCAGGCGCTCCGGTCGACAAGCTACGCGATGCTCTCGACGCTGTTGAAATCGCTCCGCGTGGACTACCGGCAGAATTACATAAAGAATTTTTTGTCCAACGGCGAGCCGTTCTTAGGCGGGGCGACAGCTTTCGACGACGGAGAAAAATCGAAACTGCTCACGACAGCCGCGATTCCCTCAAGCATGTTGGTTGATGAATCGTACCGGGCGGTGCCGGGGGACGACTATTCCACAAAGATGATCTACTGGGAGCTGAAGAACCGGCTCCCCGAGCTGTTATTGATGCGCGTCGACAAGATGACGATGGCAACGTCGGTCGAGGCGCGCGTGCCGTTCCTCGACCACAAGCTTGTCGAGTTCTCGCTGAAAATTCCCTGGCAGCTGAAGATCAAGAACGGCGAAACGAAATATATCCTCAAGAAAGCCGTCGAAGGGGTCATACCCCGAAATATCATCTACCGGAAAAAAATCGGCTTTGCCGGCTCCGGCAAGAACATGCTGACAAAAAAGATTCTTGAGTATGCCAAGCCGTACCTGTTCGATTATGAGGATCCGTACACCGATACGGCATACATCCGTGACCTTGTGGGCGAATATGAAAAAAGGGGGATCAACTATTCCACACAAATCTGGAGCCTCATTAATTTCAAGATGTGGCACAAATCGTGGATCGCGGGAGAAACACTTACGTAGGATCAACTTTTACGGGACGGCTTCATGAAGGAAATGATCGACACACAGGATGAACAATTAAAGTCGAGGGTCAGGGATTACTGGAACGCTCATCCGTGCGGGACACAATTCACGCATCTGGAATGGGGTTCGAGGGAGTTCTTCAGGGAAGTCGAGCGGTTCAGGTATGAGACGCAGCCGTTCATGAACAGGATCGTCGGGTTCGACCGTTTTGCCGGGAAAAAACTTCTGGAAGTCGGCTGCGGTCTCGGCACGGATCTTCTTCAGTTCGCGAAGGGGGGAGCTCTCGTCACCGGAGTCGACCTGACCCCTCAAAGCATCGAGCTTGTCAAAATGCGTTTCGCTCTCGAAGAGCTGCCGGTCGATGCGCGCGTTTCCGACGCGGAGAACCTTCCTTTTGACGACGCCACGTTCGACGTCGTCTATTCATTCGGCGTCCTGCATCATACGCCCAACACTCAAAAAGCGATCGACGAGGTATACCGCGTCCTCCGTCCCGGCGGAAGGATCGTCATCATGCTCTACCACAAAAATTCGCTCCACATGTGGCTCGGCATCCCGCTCTTTACGTTCTGGAAATTTCTGAAGGAGAGGAAGAGCAGCCTGACCCGTTCGACGACGGCCGAAGACTGGGTGCGCATCTACGACGGAGGGGAGAATCCTTTGGGGAAAGCGTATTCAAAGTCCGAAGCCGAGCGGATGTTCGGCAAATTCAAGGACCGCTCTTACACCATTTGCGATTCGTACCGGCGGCGTTTCCCGAAATTTGTCAACCTCTTCAACCAAAAGCTTCTTGCCCCCTGGTGCGGGTTCTGGATGATGATTAAAGGAGAAAAATAGATTAAGTATGAGAGATTAAAAATGAAAAAGCCGCGGTAGAGAGCCGCGGCTTTTTGATTATTGCAGCATCACCCTTCCTTTATTTTATCATCATCAGCTTTCGCGCGGAAACAAAACGTCTGTTCGGGTCGCTAAGCGATACGGCCTC
This sequence comes from Bacteroidota bacterium, assembly GCA_035506275.1. NCBI lineage: Bacteria > Pseudomonadati > Bacteroidota > Bacteroidota bacterium. The sequence goes on along the minus strand of DATJPT010000019.1, from coordinate 1,116 downwards.
AATGCGGCAGATGTATGCCCCTGACACACGAGCTCCATCCCATACTCTCTGGTAGTAGCCTGGCTGAACCTCCTGGTTCACAAGCTCCGCGACACGTTGTCCAAGAATATTGAAGATCTCGACCTTTACCCGGCTCGCCACGGGAACTCCAAATTGTATCATTGTAGAAGGGTTAAAGGGATTTGGATAATTCGGCGAAAGCTCGAATTCTGTTGGTATCCCTTTTTGAGTTTCGTTCGTAACACCGGTGAGAGGCCAGCCTCCCTCATGATAAAGAGACTGAATTGCCGTGCTGTCCAGTGCATAGTTATATATTCGAATCTCGTCGAGATCGCCATCATAGAAATTTAAAACCGACGCATTGTCGCGGGCAAGTGCTGCACCAAACGAAAACTGATGATGTGTGTTAACAGTCGTTGTTCCAATTATTCCAACATGCCACAGGGTATAAGAATTCACGGTCGACCCATTGATATAGAGTTTGAGGCGGTTGGCTTCCAGTTGGCTCCCATCAAAAACATAGGCAAAATGAAACCACTGGTTAGTTGTCATGGGAGATGCGATTCCTATGTAATTCGTGGCACCATTTGTATCTGCAAAAACTGTAGCAAGTATGAAACCCTGATAGTGACCGATGGCCCATTGATACGGTCCCGATCCCCCTGCGTTCTTACCAAGCATGTAACCTCCATCCTCGGTAAGAGACTTGTAGGATCTTGTATTTGCCCAGCCCGAAACGCTAAATTTTGCTATTGGTGCACAAAAGACACTGTCAAGAATATCTCCGCAGCGGATGATAGAACTGGAGCCATTAAAACTATAGGCACTGTTCGCTGCACCAAAACGATCTGTCGTGAGACTTGCTCCAGCAACGGTGCCATTAAGACCGCTACCACTTGAATCATTAGCGTTGCCGTCAAATGGATAATATGCAACCAATTCCGGACGCGAAATATTCGGCATAACATTAACACTGCCGTTGATAATGACGACAGTATCGCTACCTGTGTTGAAGACTGCATGTTGAATGGTGATAGGGATAACGCCAATGGAATCTGTTACTACTGCAAATCGTGCGTTAAAAAGCACGCCATTATTTCGAATTTCATTTGCCCC